>NZ_JBIALD010000025.1:0-137480 GCF_042873115.1 Streptomyces sp. NPDC005017
CGCGTCACGATCGCCTTCCTACCCAATCCCCGTTACCAGGAGACCCGGATCGGCAAGATTGATCACGACATCACACAGTCCCTAGGGCCCTTCTGGTGGATCTCCGCGGCGTCGCGACGCCCGGCACGCCCTCCCGCACTGTCTCAAGGGCGTGGGAGGTGCCTCCAGCCGCACGGCGCCAAGGGGCAGGTGGCTCCGCCACACGACCCTCCGCACCGCACGCCGATCGCACGCACCGGACGCCGCTCCTTCTCCCACGGAGATCCATCAGAAGCGCCCTGGCCGCGCGAGACCCGGCCCGTCACCCGATGGTGTGAACCTGCGGGGACCCGGGGCCAGTGATCACCGCGCCCGCTCGCTCCCGGGGCGCTCGAGGGCCTCCGTCCAGCCCCTAGGCTCCCCGCACATGTCGCTCTGGCTGCTCAATCAGTTCAGCACCTTCACCCTGGCCGTCATCACCGTCGGCGGGACCGTCGTCCTGGCCGTCGCCGGCAGCGTGCTGCTCCGCCGCAGATACCCGTCACTGGCCGAGGGCGAGCACAACGACATGGTCGGGGTGACGCTGGGGATGTTCGGCGCGATCTACGGCATCATCCTCGCGTTCGTCATCGTCACGCTCTGGACGCAGCTGGACAGCACGCAGACCATCGTCGCGACCGAGGCCACCGACATCGCGCTCATCACCCGTGACGCCGCCGCCTTCCCGCCCCCTGTCCGGGCCCGCGTCGACAGCGCGCTCAGCGGCTATGTGCACGCCGTCGTGGAGGACCAGTGGCCGCGGATGCGTGCGGGCCGGCCCGCCTACGGGGCCACCGCCGACAAGCTGGAGGCCGCCTTCGACGCGCTTCAGTCGTACGAGCCGAGGACCACGCGCGAACAGGTCTTCTACGAAGAGGCCGTCGCCCGCCTCAACGACGTCGCCGGCCAGCGCCGGGCCCGGCTGACCATGGCCGAGCAGGAACTCCCGCCGCTGCTCCAGATCCTGGCCTTCGGCGGAGCCCTCGTCCTCATCCCGCTCACGTTCCTCTACGGCATGCGCCGGCTGAGGATCCAGCTGCTCTTCGTCGCCTCCGTCGCCGCGCTCATCGGCTTCAGTCTGCTGCTGGTCTTCGTCCTCGACCGGCCCTTCGCCGGTGACCTCAGTGTCAGCCCGACGCCCTACCGGCAGGGCGCGCTCGCCCGGTACTGGGTTCCATGACCGCCGCGCGGTGACAGCTCGGGGCCGCGACGGCCCGCACGGGGCTCCCGGCTCGTTCGCGGAGCGAAGGCGCGCCTCATACGGGCCGGGAGCCGGACTGCTGCTCGCGCACCGCGATCCGGGCCAGTTTCGTCAGCATCATGCCGTTGCGGATGGACACGACGTAGTCCACGGGGAGTCCGTGCATCCGGGTGCCGGGGCCGCGCAGGGGGTGCCATTCGAGCACGAACAGGGTGTTCTCGCCCCACGGGATCAGGTTCATCGCGATCCGGGCCGCGCCGAAGGGCTCGGCCTTCGCCTCCAGCTCCAGACGGCGCTGCGGTTCACAGATGCGCACCACACAGCTGTCGTCGAGGGTGAGGGGGCCGAGTCCGACCCGGACCCGCAGGCGGGCGCCCACCTCCGGCCACTGCGGATCCGCGGCGATGACCTGCTGGGTGCCCGACACCCACTCCCCGTAGCGGTGACCGTCGGACAGCAGGCCCCAGACTCTCGACGGCGGACTCAGGATCAACCGACGGTTCCGGGCCACGCCGACCACGCTCCTTCTTCGCCCTCGCGACCGGTGTCCGCGGCGCCTTCGTCCTTGCGACCGGTGTCCGCGGCGCCTTCGTCCTTGCGACCGGTGTCCGCGGCCTTCGTTCTCGTGACCGGTGTCCGCGGCCCGCGCCGGGCGCGGAACGCCTTCTCGACAGTAGCCTTGGCACGGGACATCAGCACCCGCAGTGCGATCGGCGCGGGCGGGGTCGGTGCGGGGGCGCTGCCCGGGCCGGGCGCGTGCCAGCCCCGGCGCGGGGCCCTACGCCACCACCTCCGTCAGCACGTTGTCCGCGTCCATGAGCCAGCTGCCCCTGTCGACTCCGTACACCTTCTTGCCTTCGAGCCACTGCCAGGACATGTGGTGCAGGGTCTTGGCGGGCTTGCGCTCCCAGACGGGGTTGTGGTCCCAGCCCTCTACACGGAACATCAGCTTGTCGTCGCCCAGGATCGTCGCGTAGAGCTTCGGGACGGAGAAGTGGAGCACCGGCCCCAGCACCTCCGGCGTGTTGGCCGTTCTGTCCAGGTCCCCGTAGACGATGCACACCGGCACCTCGCCGCCGAGTGTGGAGCCGAGCTTCGCGGTGCTGTCGTTCCAGCCCCACCAGTAGGTGTTACGCCACCGCATCACGCCCTCGGGTGCCGCCGGGTCCGTCCCGCCCCACTTCTCGCCGACGCTGTCGCCGGCCATGACGGCCTGCCACAGATGCTCGGCCAGGGTCTCGTCGCTGACGGCGGCCCTGACCCCCGCCTTGCTGGTCAGGTTCATCGGGAAGCCGAACACCGCGGCCGGCTTGGACTCGGGCTGCGTGGGAAGCGGCGTGTTGGGAGGCGCGTCGAAGGGCTTGTCGGGGTTCGTCGACCAGCGGCCCTTCGGCGGGAACATGGGGGCGAGCAGGAACAGGCTCGACACGTCCCCGGGGTGCTGGAGCACATAGGGGCCCATCACGAACGCGGCCGCGGACCAGCCGACGAACGCGACCTTCTCGTTGTTGCACAGGCCTCGGACGAACGCGACGACGGTGCTCAGCTCGTCCCCCTCGCTCTTGGAGTTCCCCAGCTGGTACGGGTAGTTCGCCGTCGGGTAGCAGGCGCCCGTACCGGGATTGGTCTTCAGGAGGTCCCGCTGCGCCGGGTTGGCGTTGCAAGGGTCGTTCATCTCCAGCGGGCGGTGGGAGCGCCCGGACCCCTGGAGATCCATGACGAACACGTCGTAGCCCTTGCCCGCGAGGGCCTGCGCCCAGCTGTGGCTGGTGTCCGGGTGCGGCGAGCCGCCGGAGGCCGGGAGCACCAGGTCGAAGCCGGGGAGGGCCGGGACGCTTCTGCCGTGGAGCATGAGGACCGGCTTGGGGGTGCCGCCGGATCCGGCGCGCTTGTACTGCCGAACGAAGAGATCGATCTCTTTGCCGTGGTTCACCGGGATCGTGGATCGGTGCTTGACCTTGTGGTCGACGGGAGTCATGTGCGGCATGGTCGCCTCCGATGGCCGCTCGCTGGGGCAGGGCGTGCAGGCGCTGGTCAGGGCCCTCTGGACCGGCCGTGGCCGCCCCGGCCATCGCGTTTCGAAGGTACGGAGCCGGTGTCAGCCCGGCGTCATTCCGTCGTCATCGGAACGGGCGAGGCCCACCCGCTGCCGCCGCGCGGCTCGGCGGCGGCCCGGGCGGGTCCGGCGCCGAGCGCGTGGACGCGGTGCCGGTTCACGCCAGGTGGTCGCCGAGCAGGGCCGCGAACTCGTCCTCGGTGAGCACTCTCGTGCCGAGCTGCTCGGCCTTGGCCAGCTTGGACCCGGCGCCCTCGCCCGCGACGAGGATGGTCGTCCTCTTCGACACGCCGCTGGAGGCCGTGCCGCCCGCGCGCTCGATGAGCTCGTTCATCTCGTTGCGGTTGCGCCCGGCGAGCGGCCCGTGCATGCCGCCCGTGACGACGACGGCCTCGCCCGACAGCGGCAGGCTTCCCCGGTCCGGGCCGGCGGCCGTCGGCTCGGTCATGTTCACCCCCGCCTCGACCAGCTTGTCGATGACCGGGCCCAGCGCGGCGATGTGGGCCGCGATCTTCGGGGCGTTGGCCGCCGGAAGCTTGTTGACCTGCGCCAGCTCGTCCGGTGTGGCCGCCCGCACCGCGTCCATCGTGCCGAAGTGGCGGGCGATCTCCCGGGAGAGCGTCCGGCCGGTCCGCACCACGCCCAGCGCGCAGAACACCCTGTTCAGCGGCTGCTCCTTGGCCTTGGCGAGCTGCAGCAGCAGTGAGTCGGCGCGCTTGTCGCTTCCGGTGGCCCCGGCTAGCTGCTGCCGGGTGAGGAAGAACAGATCGGCGACGTCGTCGACCAGACCGGCCTCGACGAGAGCCTCCAGATAGGTCACGCCCAGGCCGTCGATGTCGAGCTGGTCGCGGCCCACCGCGTACTTCAGGGAGGGCAGCCTGCCGCAGCCGCCGCTCGCCCCGCCCGCGCACTCCCACCGCTCGCCGGACTTGTCGATGTCCCCGCCGCATCCCGGGCACGCCTCGGGCAGGGCGATGTCGGTCTCCTCGCCCGTGCGCAGTGCCACGACGGGTGCCTCCACGCGCGGGATGATGTCGCCCGCCTTGTAGAGCAGGACCGTGTCGCCCACCTTCAGACCGGTGTTGCGGATGAACGCCGGATTGTGCAGCGTCGCGTAGGTGACGGTGCTGCCGTCGACCTCCACCGGCTCCAGCACGGCGCGTGGTGCGATGTGCCCGGTGCGGCCCACGTTCCACTCGACGGCGAGCAGCCTGGTCTGCGCCTCCACGGGGGGCAGCTTGTAGGCGACGGCCCAGTGCGGGTGCCGCGTACCGGAGCCGGCGGCCTGCTGCTCGGCGTGCTCGTTCGCCTTGACGACGACCCCGTCGATCCCGAACGGCAGCTCGGGACGCAGTCGCTGGATCTCCTCGACGCGGGCCTGTGCCTCGGCCAGCGTGGCGTACACGCGCAGTCCGATGTCGGTGGCGGAGGTGGTCTGCACGCCCAGCGCGGCGACCTGGTCCATGACGGCTTCGTGGCCGGTGCCGGTGAGGAAGCCGGTGCCGTCCAGGTCCACGGCCCCGTAGGCGAAGAACGTGGTCTCGATGGTGTACGGCCGGTCCTTGGCCCGCAGGGTTCCGGCCGTGCCGTTGCGCGGGTTGGAGAAGACCTTCGCGTTGTGCGCGGCGCGGATCTCGTTCGCCTTCTCGAACTGGGCCCGGGTCAGCAGGACTTCACCGCGTATCTCCACGGTGGCGCCGCCGGGCACCTGGGTGGGGAGACCGGCGATCGAGCCGATCGCGTGGCTCAGGTCCTCGCCGTGCGTGCCGTTTCCGCGTCCGACGAGCTGCACCAGGCGTCCGTCCCGGTAGCGTGCCGCCATCGCGGCCCCGTCCAGCTTCGGCTCCACCGCGTACCCGCCCGCCACGGGGTGGTCGATCCGGCGGGCCAGGGACGCGTCCCACTTCACCAGGCCCTCGGCGTCGAAGACGTTGTCGAGGGAGAGCATGGCCACGGTGTGCGCCACCTCGCCCACGGGAGCCACCCCGCCGCCGACCTTCCCGATGGGGGAGTCGGTCCGGACATGGCCGGGACACGCCTGCTCGTAGGCGGCTATGCCGCGGGCCAGGGCGTCGTAGGAGGCGTCGTCGAGGGTGGTGTCCCCGTCCCCGTAGTACGCCGCGCTCGCGGCGAGGGCCTGCTCGACCGCGTCGTCGTAGGCGGCACGGTCGGACAGGGGAACGGCAGGTGCGGAAGTCGTCATGTGGTGATCATCGCGCAGGGGTCCGACAAACGGGATCCGCACGTTCCGCTTCTGGGGCAGGGGGCGTGCTGCTGTGGCGGCCGGGCGGACGGACAGGGTCGGAAGGCGGAGGCGCGGCGGCGGGAAAGAGGGCCGGCGACGCCGAGCCGGACGCGGAATGCGCAAAGCGGCATGAAAAGGCGCGGACTGTGTCATGGTTGGAGTCTGGCCCGTCGCTCTCCCCCGTGGCGGCGGGCCAGCCTCATGATCGGCACGGTGATACCGGCAAGGACGTCGACGCTGGGCATACGCCCCGCAGCCCCCGTAGCCGCCATGGGTTCGCCGGTCAAAGGCTTGGCCTTGACACGTTGACAACGTGTGTCCTGGGTGCAGGCGGTGGTCCCATCAACACGACAGACGGAACCCCGCTGTCCACCCGCGTGGCCGATGCCCTGGGCGCCGAGGACTCGGCGGTCCGGCTCCAGGCCGCCCTGGCGGTCGGCTCGCACCCCGACCCCGGCTTCCTGGAGGCGCTCGTCGAGAGGTGCGCGGTCGAGCCGGACTTCTTCGTGCGGGGCATGCCGGCCTGGAGGTTGACGCGCCTCCCGCCGGAGGTCGCTCTGCCCAGGATCCGCCTTCATCGTCTACCTGGTCGCCACCGCGCGTGAGAAGGGCGTAGCCGGGTACTACGGCGACGGCACCAGCCGCTGGCCCGCCGTGCACCGCCTGGACTCCGCCCGCATGTTCCGCATCGCGCTGGAGAACGCCGTGGCGGGGGCCACGCTGCACGCCGTCGCCGACGAAGGCGTGACCCTGCGGGACATCGCCGAGGTCATCGGCCGCCGTCCGCGTCTTCCGGCGGCCGCCGTCGCGCCCGAGGAGGCAGGCGCGCACTTCGGCCGGCCGGCCCCGTCCTCGCCGCCGACCAGCCCGCCTCCAGCGCGCTCTCCCGCGAGCTGACGGGCTGGACGCCGACCCGGGCGGGCCTTCTCGACGACCTCGACGAGGGGCACTACTTCCGCACGGCCTGAGCGAAGCCGTTGATCCCCGGGCCCGTACGCACCGCGTCTCGGACATACCGGGGGAGACGGCAGGCCAGTTCCGGCCCGGCCGCCCGTTCCGCCCCGGCTCCGGCCAGATCATGGACGAGCCGGTGAGCTCGGGGAGACAGGTACGGGAACACAACCCCGCACACCGGTTCGGCAACGCCGCAGGCGTGCCGGGCAGGGGACAATGAGGCCCGTACCCACGACGGTCAACCTTTGCGGAGGAGCGGGGACATGAAGGACACGCGAGCGGGGCAGGTCGCCGGGCCCGGGGATCTTGTCGACGTGGCCCGCCTGGTCACGGCGTACTACGCGCTGCACCCCGACCCGGCCGAGGCCGGGCAGCGGGTGGCGTTCGGTACCTCCGGGCACCGCGGCTCGTCCCTCGCGGCGGCTTTCAACGAGGACCACATCGCCGCCACCAGCCAGGCCATCTGCGAGTACCGCACCGCCCAGGGCACCGACGGCCCGCTCTTCCTCGGCGCCGACACCCACGCCCTCTCCGAGCCCGCGCGGATCACGGCGCTGGAGGTCTTCGCCGCCAACGACGTGACCGTGCTCATCGACCAGACCGACGGCTACACACCCACCCCCGCCGTGTCGCACGCCATCCTCACGTACAACCGCGGCCGCGCCTCCGGTCTCGCCGACGGCGTGGTGGTCACTCCCTCGCACAACCCGCCCGCCGACGGCGGCTTCAAGTACAACCCGCCCAGCGGCGGCCCCGCCGGATCCGAGGCGACCTCATGGATCCAGGACCGGGCGAACGAGATCATCACCGGCGGTCTCAAGGACGTACGGCGCATCCCCTACAGCCGTGCCCTGGCCGCGCCCGGCACCGGCCGCCACGACTTCCTCGGCGCCTACGTGGCCGACCTGCCCCAAGTGCTGGACCTGGACGCCGTCCGCGCCGCGGGCGTGCGCATCGGCGCCGACCCGCTCGGCGGTGCCTCCGTCGCCTACTGGGGCCGTATCGCCGAACAGCACGGGCTCGACCTGACGGTGGTCAACCCGCTCACCGACCCCACCTGGCGCTTCATGACGCTGGACTGGGACGGCAAGATCCGCATGGACTGCTCCTCCCCGTACGCCATGGCCTCGCTCATCGAGCGGCGCGACCGGTTCGACATCTCCACCGGCAACGACGCCGACGCGGACCGGCACGGGATCGTCACTCCCGACGGGGGCCTGATGAACCCCAACCACTATCTGGCCGTGGCCATTTCGTATCTGTTCTCCCACCGGGAGCAGTGGCCCTCGAGTGCCGGGATCGGCAAGACGCTGGTGTCGTCCGGCATGATCGACCGGGTGGCGGCGGACGTCGGCCGCCAACTGGTCGAAGTCCCCGTCGGATTCAAGTGGTTCGTGGACGGCCTCTCCGACGGAACGCTCGGCTTCGGCGGCGAGGAGTCCGCGGGCGCCTCCTTCCTGCGCCGCGACGGGTCGGTGTGGACCACCGACAAGGACGGCATCCTGCTGGCCCTGCTCGCCTCCGAGATCACGGCCGTCACCGGCAAGTCGCCCTCGGAGCACTACGCGCAGCTCACCGACCGCTTCGGCGCCCCCGCCTACGCCCGGGTCGACGCGCCCGCCTCCCGCGAGGAGAAGGCCCTGCTCGCCAAGCTGTCCCCGCGCCAGGTGACCGCCGACACCCTCGCCGGCGAGGCGGTCACCGCGGTGCTGACGGAGGCTCCCGGCAACGGCGCGGCCCTCGGCGGCATCAAGGTCACCACCGCCAACGCGTGGTTCGCCGCCCGTCCTTCAGGCACGGAGGACGTCTACAAGATCTACGCGGAGTCCTTCCACGGGGAGGACCATCTGCACCGGGTGCAGGAGGAGGCCAAGTCCGTGGTGCTCGCGGCGCTGGACGCCTGAGCCCGGAACGGAACCTGACTGGTTGGCCTGCCCCGATCGGCAGTTCCGGCACACTGCCCGCATGAACCGCAACACCGTGCCGTCCGAGCCCGCCCTGGGCGACAGCGACTCCGCAGCCGCGGCCCTGGGCGGGCTGAAGCCGGGCAGAGTCGCCCGGGGCCGGGTCCTCGTCGTGGATCCGGCCTCGGGAGAGCAGGCCCTGATCGAGCCGGCCGCACTCGCCGGCATCGGCCTGGCGCCGACGGTGAACCTCCGGTGCGTGCTCTCCGCGTCACCGGCCTCCGCCGCACCCGCTACCGCAACCTCTGCCGCCGATGCCAAGCGGTATGACACGGCCTGCTGGTCGTCGTCGAGTGCGGTCCCCGCGGCTACGGCGCCGAGCATCTCGCCAGGTGCCGCCGGACCCTCGCCGAGAGCGTCGCCGCGCTGCGGCCACGGGTATGAGCGCCGTACCGCGCAGTCGCTTCAGTCGTTCGGGACACCGCGGTCGGGTGCGCTCATGTCCCCCGTGGCGGGGGTGCCCTCGGCGAGTCCGTAGCGCAGGTACACGGTGCCGTTCGGGCTGGCAGCCGGGGGTGCGAGGAGCGTGACGTTGGTGGGCACCGCGCCGCCGTCGAACACCTTCTTGCCGACGCCGAGCACGATCGGGTGGAGCCAGAGGTCGAGACGGTCGTACAGCCTCTCGCGCAGCAGGGTCTGCACGAGGTTCAGGCTGCCGACGACCTTGATGTGCTCGTGCCGGTCGCGGATCTCGCGCACCGCGCCGGCCAGGTCCGGGCCGAGCTGGGTGGACCCGGCCCACGAGAGGTCGGGCCTGCCCCGTGAGGCCACGTACTTCGGGATGCTGTTGAACAGCCGGGCGAACTCGCCGTCCTCACCGCCTTCTTGACGGGGCCAGTAGGCGGCGAAGATGTCGTATGTGCGGCGGCCGAGCAGGAGGGCGTCCGTGCCTTCGTACGCGGCACCGACCTGCGCGCCGGCGACCTCGTCGAGCAGGGGTGCCTGCCAGCCGCCGAACGGGAACCCCTCGGGATCCTCCTCGGGGCCGCCGGGCGCCTGCCCGACGAGGTCCAGGGTCGCGAACAGCTCGATGTGGATGAGGCCCATGGTCTTCTCCCGGTGAGTGGTGGTCTCCTCAAGAGATAGACCGGTGGGCGCCCGCGGACTCATCGCCGCGCCGGAGCCGTCCGCCGGCGGTCAGATCGCCTCCCCGTCCGGGGGCACCGTGCAGGGGCGGAGGACCATGAGCGCGTCCTCCCAGGCCGCCACCATGGCGAAGGGGAACCGGTCGAGTTCCAGACACAGGGCGACGTCGTCGGGATGGGAGCCCTCGCGCACACCCTGTGCCAGTTCGGCGGCGGCGCGTGAGCCGGCGGCGCGGCGCAGGAACCCGCTCGCGTCGGCCGCGGCCCCGGTCGCCCGCCGGGCGATGTACTGGGCGCACGACAGGTCCTCCTCGGCCCGCCCGCCCTCACCGGTGACCACGAACGTGACGGCGTCGCACCCGCGTGCCCGCAGCAGCCGTGCCGTCGCCTCCGCCACCACGAAGCTCGCGCACAGCACCAGCGACGCCTCCTTGACCGCGAGGGCGCCGACCGTGCCCGCCGTGGTCTTCTGCACGACGGTCCGTCCGGCGAGGTCGGCGGAGCACAGCAGGGCCGGTGAGTTGACGGCGTCGAACCCGGGCGCCGGGGGACCGTCCTTGAGTGCGACCCAGTCCGGGTGACGGCCCTTCAACACCAAGGCGTCGTCGAGCGATTCGGCGAGAACGATCTTCCGCGCCCCTTGGGCGAAGGCGTGGGCGGCCACGGTGAAAGCGCGCATGACGTCGACCACGACCGCCACGGAAGGGGCTTCGGCCAGCTCGGCGATGCCGGCGAAACGGGCGTCCATCCGGTCATCGTCGCGCATGCCGGGCCCGAGGCATCCGGGCAGTGACGCGCCTCACGCCGACGGTACCGGAACACATCTCACCCACTTCCCGTGCCGGGTACAACCATTCGGCGGTGTCCCGGGTCTTGCCGGTGACCACGTCGTGGTCGCACTGACGAGGAGACCATCATCACCGCCATACGTAAGACCCTGACCGCCACGGCAGTAGTCGGCGCCGTTCTGGCGGGTTCGGCCGCCTGCGGCACCGTGGAGCAGCTCTCCGCGGGCAAGAAGCTCGACGAGGCCTTCGAGAAGCTCGGCAAGGAGAAGACGATCTCCTTCGAGCTCGACCTCGACACGGACGCCCGGAGTCTGAAGGCACTGGACGCCTCGTCGGACCCGCAGCCCGGTGAGGAGATACCCGACGAGGCCGCCGACCTGCTCAGCGGTCTGAGGATCAGCGTCACCGTGCAGTCGAGGAAGCCGATCGCGGAGTCCGGGGAGAAGGACTACGTCGGCATGGAGATGAAGGTCGGCACCGAGGACGGCTACCTCACCGAGTACCGCGTCATCGGCGACTACCTCTACATCCGCTCCGACCTGAACGCCGTCGGCGAGATGCTGGGCGCCCCCGTGCCGTCGGCGAAGGACCTGCCCCCGGAGGCCGGCGCGCTCAAGAAGGCGCTCGAGGGCGAGTGGGTGAAGATCGACGCCAAGGAGATGGAGGAGACCGCCGCGGAGATGGGAGCGGAGCCCGGCACGAAGCCCGAGCCGGAGCCCACCCTCGACGCGCGGACCCAGAAGCGGCTGCTGGACGCGCTGCGCGGGACCATCGCCCGCGAGGTCGACTTCAAGACCGCGGGCGACAAGGACGGCTCCGAGCACATCACCGCCACCGCTCCGTTCCGTACGCTGATCACCGAGTTCCTCGGCGAGATCCGTCCCCTCGCCAAGAAGCTCCCGCCGGGCGTGGAACTGCCCACGGACAAGGACATGAAGGACGCCCCGAACACCAAGGTGTCGGCCGACTTCACCCTGAGGAACGGCGAGTTGACCGAGGTCTACATCGACCTGGCCGGGCTGGCCGAGAACGCGAAGGTGAAGAAGCTGGGCCTGGCGCTGCGGCTGAGCGAGGGCCGCACGCCCACGGCCCCGGCCGGAGCCACCGAGCTGGACATCGACGAGCTCATGGGCGGGTTCGGCGCCGCGATGATGGGTGAGGAGATGACGGACGTCGAGGCTGTGGCGGACGAGGAGTTCCTCATCGAGGGCGACGTGTAGGAACGCGTTCCGCGGCTGGGCCGCCCCGCACCGACCGGGCGCGGCGGCCTGCCCCTGTCCTGGCCGGTCAGGACAGGGACCTGCCGAGGAACTCGATCTCCGCGACGGTGCTGTAGATGGCTGATGAGTCCGGTCCGGCTGAGCGGATCGCTCGCGTGGACGGTCACCGCCACCCGCCTTGTGCGCACGATCGTCCGTCTCCCTTCTGCGCCAGGTCGTCCGGGGCCGGGCACCCCCGTACGTCACGTCGCCCCCGCCCCGGTGACGTGCCCTGGTCGCGCTGGTCGGCCGCTGTCCAGGGACGTCCTCGTGGTCGGTCACAGACTCACCGGGCGTTTCGCCGTCCGCCTACCGCCCGCCCACCGCCCGGCTAACGCCACGTTGCCGTCGCGATGCCGAGCTGCCGGAAGGCGGCCTCCGCCCGCTGCACGCCCTCCTTGTAACCGTGGGCCGAGGCCAGCTGGCGGGCCCGGGTGAGCGCGGCCATGCCCGCGGTGGTCTTCCCCAGACTCATCAACGCCGCACCGGCGGTGGCCGTCAGCATGCTGTGCCGGATGCCCACGAGACCGTTGACGGTGTCGCCGTCCAGCGCGAGCCCCTCACGCGCGCAGGCCAGCGCGCCCGCGGGGTCGCCCACGGTGATCAGCTGGCGCGCGCGGTGCTCCAGGGCCAGCAGCTCCGTCATCACGTCCCCGCTGCCCCGCACGAGCGCCACGGCCCTGGCGGTGTGTGCGAGGGACTCCTCGCTCACCCCGAACCTGTCCAGCGCGACCGTGAGATTGACCAGCGCGGTCGCCTCGCTGGACACGTCCCCGGCCCGCGCGGCGAGCGCGGGCGCCAGCCGCAGATGCCCCAGTGCCTCCTGGAGCCGGTTCTCCTGGGTGAGCACCCAGCCGACGAGCGCGCGGGCCCGGGACTCGCCGTCGGGGTCGGCGGCGCGGGCGGCCGAGTCGACCGCGTCCTCCAGGAGAGGCGTCCAGCCGTCGTGCGCGTTCCACAGGATGTACGGCCACTGCAGGATGCCCAGCCGCCAGGCACGGTCGTGGTGCCCCGCCGCACGGGCCGCCGCGACGGCGGCGGCGAGGTTGTCGCGTTCGGCCGCGTACCACAGCAGCGCGGCGTCCCGGCCCGCGAACAGCGGCGCCCCGGCGCGCGGCATACGGGCGTTCGACGGCAGGGAGCAGCACGCCCGGTCGTCCGGCTCGGCGGCGCGCGTGGCGGCCAGGGCGGTGACCGTGTAGTGGTCCAGCAGCCTCAGCAGCGCGTCCTCGTCGGCGTCGAGGCCGCGGGAGTAGAGCCGGACCAGGTCGTGCAGCGTGTGGCGGCCGGGCGCGTACTCGGTGAGCAGATGGGCGTCGCAGAGCCGGTCCAGGGCCTCGGCGGCGACCGTGGGCATCCGGTCCATCAGCGCGGCGGCCGCGGCGCGGTCCAGGTCCGGGCCGGGCAGCACCCCCAGCTGCCGGAACAGCCGGGCGGCCTCCTCCGGCAGGCCCTCGACGGTCAGATGCAGCGCGGCGGCGACCCCCTGGGAACCGGAGCCCCCGGAGTCGTCCACCGACAGCAGCGACAGTCTGCGCTGCTCGTCGGCGAGCTCCACGGCCAGGTCGGCCAGGCGCCAGCCGGGCCGGGCGGCGAGCTGCGCGGCGGTCACCCGCAGCGCGAGCGGGAGACCGTCGCAGAGCGCGGCGAGCCGCCGGGCGGCGGACGGCTCGGCGTCGACCCGGGGGCCCACGGCCGCCGCGAGCACGGCGGTGGACGCGTCGGGTCCGAGGACGTCGACCGGGACCGGACGGGCGAGTTCGGTGACGACCAGACCGCCCAGCCGGAGCCGGGACGTCACCACGGTCGCGCTCCGGGAACCGGCGGGCAGCAGCGGCCGGGCCCGGTCGGCCCCACGGACGTTGTCCAGGACCACGAGCAGGGCGAGCTTCTCGGTGAGCGAGCGGTACAGCGCGGCCGCCGCGGTCACCGACTCCGGGACGCGGCAGGGCGGCACACCGAGAGCGGCCAGGAACTCGCGCAGCACGTCGCCCGGTTCGACCCCCTCGTCCGGGCTGAAGCCGCGGAGGTCGGCGTACAGCACACCGTCCGGATAGGCCGCCGCGCGCTCGTGCGCCCAGTGCAGCGCGAGCGCGGTCTTGCCGACCCCGGCGGGACCGGTGACCACCGCGATCCTGGCCGACGCGACGGCGGCGTCCAGCGCGGCGAGCTCCGGCGCCCGCCCGACGAAACCCCGCGGAGTGCGGGGGAGGAGGTCCGGCGCCGGGAACGCCACCGATTCCTCGGCCACGCTCCCCTCCGCCGCGAGCACCGCCTCCGCGCCCTCACCGGGCGGGGTGCCGGGGTCGTTCAGAAGCGCCACCGCGCCCCCGTGCGCGTCGGGCCGGCAGGCCGCGACGGCCTGCGCCTCGGGCGTCTGCCCGTTCGGGCCGGTGCCGCGCAGCAGGGCCTGATAGGCCGCGCGCAGCGCCGGACCCGGATCCACGCCCAGTTCCTCCGCGAGCTGCGCCCGCGTCCGGTGGTAGCACTCCATCGCGTCCGACTGACGGCCCGCCCGGTACAGGGCCAGCACCAGGGCCGCCACCAGCGACTCGCGCAACGGATGCGCGACGGACTCCGCGCGCAGGAGCGTCGCCGCCGCGACATGGTCACCGAGCCGTCCGTAGGCGGCGGCGAGGTTCTCGACGACACCGAGCCGCGTCTCCTCCAGTGCCTCGGCGGCGGCTGTGAGAGGCTCGCTCGTCACCGTGCCCGTCAGCGCGGGGCCGCGCCACAGCCCCAGGGCCTCGCGGAACACCGGCACGGCGTCCGCCGGGTGCTTGTGGCCCCTGGCCCGGCGCACCAGTTCCTCGAAGCGGTGCACGTCCAGCAGCGGCTCGGGCAGACGCAGCTCGTACGCCGTTCCACGCGTGGCCAGTTCGACGCCGTACTCCGCCGCCGCGTGCTCGTCGAAGAGGGCCCGCAGCCGCGAGACATGGCCCTGGACGACCGTACGGGCACGCGCGGGAGGCCGCTCCTCCCACACCGCCTCGATCAGACGGCCCACCGGGACGGCGGAGTTGGCCCGCAGCAGCAGCACGGCGAGGACACTGCGCCGCTTGGCCGGGCCGAGCGGCAGTTCGCCCGACTCCTTCAGCACGGACACCGTCCCCAGCAGCCTGAACTCCACCCCGTGCCCCCTCTTCCGTTGTCACGCCGTCGGATGCCACCCTGTGCGCCGCCGTTCGAGCCCACGGCGGCCGCCGCCGCGTCGTCGCGGCCTCGCATCCGGTAGCCAACCTTCCCATTCGCGGGGCTCGTGCAGTACGTGTCGGCACATCGTGTGAGATACAGCGCACGGTGGAACGACGCCCCGCGGGTCGCCGTCGGGCGGCGCGGAGGACGTCCGGCGCGACGCGGACGGCGCTACTCGACGCGACCGCGCCACGTTCACCGAGGCGGACGAGGTCCGGCGCGCCTGCGGACCGGCGGGGGAGCCGCCCCCGGCACCCTGGCCGAATGCGGCAGTTTCAGGCGATTTGGCCCTGCCTGCCGGGGTGGGGCCCGCCGGTCGCGCACCATGAGCGGGTGGACGCCGAGAACGGAGGTCGGGCGGGATGGACCCGTGGCAGCCGATGCTGGTGCTTCTCGGCGTGGCCGGCGCCGGTCTGGCCGCCCTCTACGGGCTGCGCGGGTGGCTGGCGGCCGTGCGGTCCCCGCTCGAGACAGGTCCCTTCTCCGGCGGCCTCCGGCCGGGCGAGCACGCCGTGTCCCGATTCCATGTGCGCTGGTACCCGGTGACCATGATCTTCCTGGCCTTCGACATGGAGATGCTCTTCATGTACCCGTGGGCCAAGGTCGTCGCGGAGGTGGGCACCCCGGCGGTCGTGGAGATGTTCCTCTTCCTCGGGATCCTGTTCGCCGCGGTGGCGTACGCCTGGCGCGAGGGGGCTCTGCGGTGGACCTGAGGCGCCTTGCCCGGCGTACGGCCATGAGCCGTCCGGCCGTCCTGGCGGTCACCCTGCCCGGAGCCACGGCACTGCGGCTCGAGGTGGAGAGCGAGGTACGCCGACGGGGGTGGCCGTCGGCCGGTACTCCCGCCGCGGCGGATCTCCTGGTCGTCTGCGGCGTCCCCGGGCCGGAGGACTCACGGTGGCTGGACGGCGTCGAGCAGTCGATGCCGGAGCCTGCCGTCCGTGTCGCCGTGACGGAAAGCGGCGGGTCGGCGCACGCACTCGGCAGGGCGCGCCGGGAGCTGAGCGACAGGGTGGTGACGGGTCGCGACGACCGGGCCGTGCACACGGCTCCTCCGGGACACGGCGACGGCCACGCCCACCCGGAGCCCTCAGGACACGACACGCACGGCCCGCATGGCTCGCAGGGCACGGACGACACACACGGCACCCATGACGTGCATGGCACACACGACATGCACGGCACACACGACGCGCAGCGCCCGCACGACATGCACGCCATGGGCGAGATCGCCGGTCTGCCGATGGCCGGAAGGGCTCAGGACCGCGACGCCCTGACCCTCGATCAGCTGCACCTCCCGCTCGGACCCGCGCTGCCCGACTGGCCGGCCGGGCTGATCCTCAGGCTCACCCTGCAAGGAGACGTCGCGCAGGCCGTCGAGGTGGACCACGTACCCCTGCCGCCCGGCGGCGATCGGCTGCCCTTCTGGGACGAGCCCTGGCTGCGGGCCGCGCGGGGCGACGAGGTCACCAGGGACGCCGCGGCGCGCCGACGCTGTGCCGCACATCTCGACAGCGCGGGGCGGCTCCTTGCCGTAGCCGGCTGGGCCGATGCCGCGGCGCGATGCCGACGGCTGCGCGACGAACTGCTGTCGGGGGCGTCGCGCGAGCGCGCGGGCGGCGAGCTGGACCGGACACTCCACCGGGTCCGCCGGTCCCGCCCGCTGCGCTGGTCCCTCGCCGGACTGGGACACCTGCCCGCCGGCCGGGCGCGCGCCGCCGGAGTGAGCGGCCCGGCGCTCGCCGCGAACGGTGACGCCCACGACCGGCTGTTGAGGTGGCTGAGCGAGATCGAGGCCGCCCTCGAAGGGCTCGACGACGCACAGCCCCTGCCGCCCGACGACCGCACCGGCCCGCGCGGGCGGCTCGACGGACCACGACTGCCCTCGGCGGCGCTGCTCGACGTGCTCCCCGGGCTGCTGACCGGCTCCGAGTTCGCCTGCGCGCGGATCATCCTGGCCAGCCTGGACCCCGACCTCGACGAACTCGCGCTCGCACCGCTGACCGAGGGGGCCCATGCCTGACGCAGCGCCCCTGTGGGCGGCCGTCGCCCTACCCGCCGTACTCTCCGTCGCCGCCTTGGTCACGGCCGGATTCGACGCGGTGCTGACGGCGTCGGCCGAGCGCGGACGCGCCGGGAGCACGCGGGGGACCGCGCTGCGGGCGCTGGAGCCGTTGCGGGAAACCCTGCGCCTGCTCGTCCAGCAGCCCCGCCGTACGACGGTGTCCGACCGGTTGCTCGGCAGGCTGGGCGTGGTGCTGGTCCCGGTGGCCGCGGTGCTCGCGGGGGCGGTGCTGCCCTGGGGGTTTCGCGCGGTGAGCGATCCGTCCGTCGGCATCGTGTGGTTCAACGCGATGGAGGCGCTGGCGTGGGCGGCCGTGTGGCTGGCGGGCTGGGGGCCGAACTCGGCGCTGTCGCTGATCGGCGGGTACCGCTTCCTCGCGCAGGGGCTGGCGTACGAACTCCCCCATATGTTCGCGATCACCACGGCCGCGCTGGGAGCCGGGTCCCTGCGGGTCGGGGAGGTGGTCGCGGCGCAGGACGGCGTGTGGTTCGTGGTGTGGATGCCCGCCGCGTTCGTCGTCTATCTGCTGAGCGCGCTCGCGATGGCGTTCTGGGGGCCGTTCGCGTACCCCCTCGCGCGGGACACGGCCGGTGGCGCGGCGGCCGAACTGGCGGGCGTGGACCGGCTGGTGCTCCTCGGCGGGCGGTGGCTGCTGCTGGTGGTGACCGCCGGGTTCGGTGTGCCGTTGTTCCTGGGCGGCGGCCACGGCCCGCTGCTGCCGGGCTGGGCGTGGACGCTGCTGAAGACCGCCGCCGTTCTGGCCCTGCTGGTGGCCGGGCGGCGGGCGCTGCCGGTGGCGCGCATGGAGCGGTACATGGAGGTGGCGTGGATGGTGCTGGTGCCGCTGTCGCTGCTCCAGGCGCTCTTCGTCGCCGTGGTCGTGATCAACCGGTGAGAGCGAGGTGCCACCCGTGTCCGACGGCGTGATCTTCTGGGCGCTCGCCCTGCCGGCGGTGGCCGGCGCGGTCATGGTGTTCCGTTTCGGCTCCATGGCGCGGGCCACGTTCGCGCTGCTGACCTCGCTGCTGTGCGTGGGCGGAGAGGTGCTGCTGCTCGGACTGGACTACCTCGGTGTCGTGATCGTGCTGATGATGACGATCGAGATGGCCCTCATGGCGGTGTTCATGGTGATGTACATGATGAATCCGGCCGGGCTCATGCCGATGACCATGCTCCACAACAAGAAGGGCGCGGCCTGGATCTGCGCGGCGCTGTTCGTCCTGCTCGCCGCGGGGACCGTTCTGGCCCCCTGGCCACCGCGGCGCGGCAGACCCTCGGCCGACCCGGCCATGGACCTCGGCCTGTCGCTGATGGGTCCTCAGATGCTCACCATGATGACCCTGGGGCTCGCCCTGTTCGCCACCATCGTCGCGAGCGTCGTCCTGGCCACCCGCCGGGGCCGTTACGACCGGTTCGGCGACGACCTGAAGGCGCGGAGAGCCGACGACCCGGTCCGCGGAGGGATCGGCCGATGACCCTGGAGCTGTTCCTGCTGCTGGCCGCCGCGCTGTTCAGCGTCGGCCTGTTCGGCGCGCTCACACAGCAGTCGATCGTGATGCTGATGATGGGGCTCGAACTGATGCTGGGCGGCGTCATCGTCGGCGCGGCGGCCGTCTGGCACTACATCGCCCCGGCCGCCGCCGACGGGCAGGTGCTGGTGGTCCTGGCCGTCACGGTGATGGCGGTGGAGATGGCCCTCGGGTTCGCCGTGGTCACCGCGCTGTTCCGGGCGCGCGAGGTCGACATGACCGACATGGCGGCGGAGCTGAGGGAGTGAGCGCGCTGCTGTGGGCGCTCGTCGCGCTGCCGCTGACGGTGGGCACGCTGCTCGCGGCCGTGGGCCGCCCGGCGGACCGGTACGCGCCCGGTATCGCGGTGGGCACCGCGGTCACCGCGACGGGCCTCGCCGTCGCGGTCGCCTTCGAGCACCCCCGGGCCGAGGCACCGCTGCTGGAGGGGCTGCCCGCCGGACTGGCGGTCGACGGTCTGTCGGGCCTCATGGCCGTCACCGTCACTGCGGTGAGCTCGGCCGTCCTCCTCTTCAGCGTCGCGGACATCGCACCGGGCGAGCCGCGCGCCCGGTTCTTCGGGCTGATGCTGCTGTTCACCGGGGCGATGCTGACGACGGTGACCGCGACCACCCTGACCGTGCTGCTGATGGCGTGGGAGGTCATGGGCGCCACGTCCTGGGCGCTGATCGGCTACCGGTGGCGCGACCCCGAACGCGGCGCCGCCGCCGACACGTCCTTTCTCACCACCCGGGCCGCCGACCTCGGCCTCTACCTCGCCGCCGGAGCCGCCCTGGCCGGCGGATCCGCCGAGTCCCTCGCCCTCGACGCGCTCCCCGACCTGACCGGCGCCTGGGCGGACGTCGTCACCGCCGGGGTCATCGCGGCCGCGTTCGGCAAGTCGGCCCAGCTCCCGTTCAGCTTCTGGCTGTCCAGGGCCATGCAGGGCCCGAGCCCGGTCTCCGCCCTGCTGCACTCGGCGACCATGGTCGTGGCCGGGGCGTATCTGCTGCTGCGCCTTGAGCCGCTGCTCGCGCGGTCCGGCTGGGGCGGGCCCGTGGTGGCGTGGACGGGAGCGGTGACGGCGGTGGCGCTCGGCCTGGTCGCCGTCGCGCAGACCGACCTCAAGCAACTGCTCGCCGCGTCGACCTGCGCCCAGATCGGCTTCATGGTGCTCGCCGCCGGGGCGGGTGCGGTCACCGGCGGAACCCTTCAGCTCATCGCGCACGCCGCCGCGAAGAGTCTCGCCTTCCTCGTCGCGGGCGTCTGGCTGACGGCGCTCGGCACCAGGGCACTCCCGGCGCTGCGGGGCGCCGCCCGGCGGTACCGCACGGCCGGGATCACGTTCGGCGTCGCGGCCCTGTCCCTCGCCGGGATCCCGCCCCTGGCGCTCTGGGCGGCCAAGGACGTGCTCCTCGCCGGAGCCCTGGAGGACAGCACGGCGCTGTACGCCGTCGGGCTGGCCGCCGCGGTGATCTCCGCCGCCTACAGCGCCAAGGCCCTGTGGTTCGTCTGGCGGCCCGCTCCCGCCGCGCACGACGGTGACCGGCCTGCCGCGCACGAGGGTGACCGGCCTGTCGCGCACGAGGGTGACCGGCCGGAATCGCGCCACCGTGGCCGGCCCGCCCCGTACGACCGTGACCGGCCCGTCCCGCACGGCCGCGTCCGGCCCTCGCCGTTCACCGAGCGGCTGCCGCTGATCGCTCTCGCCGTCGCCTGCGCCGTCCTCACGGTCACGTCCTTCCCGCCGGTACGGGACGCGGTCGACCGGGTGCTCGGCGTCGGTCCGCAAGCCGCCCCGCTCCCATGGGAGTTCGTCCTCTCGGGCGCCCTCGCGGTCACCGTCTGCGCCGTGGTCTGGGTCCGCGGTCCGCGGCTCCTCGCCCTGCCCGGCCGGGCCGACGCGTGGGCTGCGCGCTGGCTGCGCCTGGAAACCGTCGCGGACCGGCTCCTGGTCCGCCCGGTGCTGCGCCTGGCCGGTCTGCTCGCCGCCCTCGACGACCGGGTCCTCGACCGCGCCGTCGAGGGCACCGCCCGCGGCTCGGTCCGGCTGGCGCGGTGGACCGACGCCCGGGTGGAGGTGCTCGTCGACGGCGCCGTGGAGGGCGTGGCGGCAGGTGCCAGGGTGCTCGGGCGCTGGGCGCGCCGGCCGCAGACCGGGCAACTGCACCAGTACCTCGCCCAGGCGGTCGCCGCCTTCACCCTGCTCGCCGTCGTCCTCGTCCTCGTGAGGTGACCGCCGTGCTCACGGCCATCGTCCTGCTGCCCACCGCCGTCGCGGCCCTCCTGCTGTGCGTGCCGCGCGGCGCGCCCGCCGCCCTGTTCCGGTGGATCTGGACGGCGACCGCCGCCGCCGACCTGATCCTGACGGTGATCGTCTGGGCGGGCTACCAGCAGGGCGGAGGGATGCAGTACGAGACCCGGGCGCGCTGGATTCCGAGCGCGGGCATCAGCTACCACGTCGGAGTCGACGGCCTGTCCCTGCCGCTGGTCGCCGTCACCTGCGTGCTGTTCCTCGCCTGCGCGCTCTACGCCTGGCGCGAGAAGCGACGGCCCAGGGAGTTCGCCGCGCTGTTCCTGTTCCTCCAGACCACCTGTCTCGGGCTGTTCGTCGCCCTCGACCTGATCCTGTTCTTCGTGTTCTTCGACCTGTCCATCGTGGCGATGTACTTCGTCATCGCCGGGTGGGGACACCGCGGCGCCGCGCGGGCCGCGCTGAAGTTCTTCCTCTACACCTTCACCGGCTCCCTCGCCCTGCTGCTCGGCTTCATCGGCCTCTACCTGGCCGCCGACCCGCACACCTTCGACATCGTCGAGCTGACGGCCGCCGACCCCCTGGCCGGGCGCGCGACGTACGGGGCCCTCGTCCTGCTGGCCGTCGCCGTCGGACTCGCGGTCAAGACACCGACGGTGCCCTTCCACACCTGGCTGCCGCCCGCCCACACCGAAGCCCCGGCCGCGGGGTCCGCGATCCTCGCCGGGGTGTTGCTGAAGATGGGCACCTACGGGTTCCTGCGCATCGCCATGCCCGTCCTGCCCGACGCCTGGCGGGAGTACGCGCTCGTCCTCGTCGTCGTCGGCGTCGTCTCCGTGCTCCACGGCGCGCTGGTCGCCCTCGCCCAGACCGACTTCAAGCGCATGATCGCGTACACCTCCGTCAACCACATGGGCTACATCGTCCTGGCGATCGGCGCGGCGGGTGCCGTCGGCACCGGGCCGGAGGAGGCCCGCCACCTCGCCGTCACCGGCTCCGTCTTCCAGATGGTCAGTCACGGGCTGCTGACCGGCGCCCTGTTCCTGCTGTCCGGCGTGCTGTACGAGCGCGGACGGACGTACCGGATGTCCGCCTACTCCGGCATCGCCGGACGGGCCCCCGTCTTCGCCGCGCTGACCGGACTGGCCGCCTTCGCCTCGCTGGGGCTGCCGGGGTTCTCCGGGTTCATCGCCGAGTTCCAGATCCTCACCGGGAGCCTGGGGCCGCGTCCGGTGGCCACGGGACTCGCCGTGCTCGGGATCCTGCTCACGGCGGGCCTGTTCCTGCGCGCCCTCCAGCAGATGCTGCTCGGGCCGCTCCGGCTGCCGCTCGCCGCGCCGGGCACCGACCGGCCGTTCCCGGACATCCGCCCGCACGAGGGCCTCGCGATCGTCCCGCTCCTGGCCCTGGGCGTCGTCCTCGGCCTCGCTCCCCGGTTCGTCCTGGACGTCGTCGAACCCGCCTCGCGCACCCTGCTGGAGCTGCTCGCGCGATGAACGAGATGACCGGGATGAACGAGAACCCCGCCGACCTCCTGCCCGAAGTCCTGCTCGCCGCCTCGGCCGTGCTCGGCCTGCTGCTCGGCGCGTGGCTGCCGCGTCACCGCCAATGGCTGACCGGGGCCCTGGCGGGCGTCGCCTGCACCGCCGGAATCGTCGCCGCCGCGACGGCCGCCGGCCCCGTCGAGACGGCCTTCGGCGAGTCCTTCGCCCTCGACACGCTCACCGCCACCGGCAGGATCGTCATCCTCGGCGCCACCCTCCTCGTCCTCGCCCTGGCCGCGCCCCGCGTACGCGCCCACCCGCGCGAGACGGAGTTCTACGTACTCCTCCAACTCGCCGTCGCCGGTGCGCTGATGATGGCCGGAGCCCAGGACCTGCTCCTCCTCGCGGCCGGCTACCTCCTGGCCAGCGTCCCCGCCTACGCGCTCACCGGGTTCCGCAAGGACGCCCCCGGAACCGAGGCGGCGCTCAAGTACTACGTCGTCGGCGCGCTGCTCGGCGTGCTGATGCTCACCGGCGTCACCGTCCTGCTCGCCGCCGGACGCACCACGGCGTACCCCTCGCTGCGCACCGCGCTCGCCGAGGCACCGGCCGCGCTGGTGGCCGCCGGTGCGATCCCCCTGCTCGCCGGTGTCCTGTTCAAGGCCGGAGCCGTGCCGGGCCACTTCTGGGTACCGGACGCCGTCCAGGGCAGCGCGGCGCCCGTCGCCGCCTTCCTCACCACCGTCCCCAAGATCGGCGCCCTCGTGGCCTTCTACCGGCTCGGCGCCGTGCCGCTCTCCGGGGCCGGTCTGCCGTGGGGCGATCTGGTGGCCGTGCTCTCGGTCGCCTCGATGACCCTGGGCAACCTGGCCGCCTTCTTCCAGCGGGACGTCAAACGCCTGCTCGCGTACTCCACGATCAGCCAGGTCGGCTATCTGCTGCTCCCCGTGGCCGTCGCCGGGCGCGCCGGGCTCGACCAGGAGGCGCTGCTGTTCTACCTGGCCGCCTACGCGCTGACCAACCTCGGGGCCTTCGCCGTCGTCTGCGCGCTTCCCGGCGCCCGGACCGTCGAGGACTACCGCGGCCTGGCCCGGACGCACCCGGCCCTGCCGGCGGCTCTCGTCGTCTGCCTGCTGGGCCTGGTGGGCACGCCCCCGACCGCCGTGTTCCTCGGCAAACTGGAGGTCTTCAGCGCGGCCTTCGACGGCGGCTACGCCTGGCTCGTGGTCGTCGCGGCCGTGAACACGGTGGCCTCCCTCTTCTACTACCTGAGGTGGATCGCGCCGGCGTTCGTGGCGCGCGCGGACGCCGGGGGCGTGGCGGGCCCGGGTGCGACGTCCCGGTCGGCCGCCGTGGTGGCGTACGGGGCGGCGGCCGGATCCGTCGTCCTCGGGCTGCTCGGCGGGGCCGTACTGGACGTGGTGGGCGGACCGCTGGCGCGCTGACGGCCACGCCTGGACACACGTGCGGGGGTGCGCGCACTGTGTCCAGGCCCTGGCCGGTCGGGCGACGCACGGGCGGTCCGGCCCCCGGGGAAACCGCGCCCCAGGGGTGCCCGCGCGCCGCCGACTCGGCAGACTGGGCCCCATGACAGCGCGATCCATGAGCAAGGGCTCCAACCTGCCGGTGGCCCCCTCCGTCGTCCGTGCCGAACTCAGCTGGTCCGAGCGCGGCGGCGGGCCGGACGTCGACGCGTCGGCCCTGCTGCTGACCGAGTCCGGACGGGTCCGTGACGACGGCGACT
Organism: Streptomyces sp. NPDC005017; assembly: GCF_042873115.1. Taxonomy (NCBI): domain Bacteria; kingdom Bacillati; phylum Actinomycetota; class Actinomycetes; order Kitasatosporales; family Streptomycetaceae; genus Streptomyces; species Streptomyces sp. NPDC005017. Next base: position 23,821 of record NZ_JBIALD010000025.1, read on the forward strand.
TCGTCTTCTACAACCAGCCCCGGCACACCTCCGGCGCCGTGACCCACACCGGCAAACGAGCCGTCGGCGGGGTCATGACCGACACCCTCGAGGTGAACCTCGGCGCGCTGGAGGGCGGCATCGCGCGCGTGATGCTGTGCGCTTCGGCCGACGGCGGCACCTTCGGCCAGGTCACCGGTCTCACCCTGAGGCTCCTGGACGCGGCGGGACAGACCGAGATCGCCCGGTTCGAGATGACGGCCGGCACGGAGACGGCGTTCATCGGCGGTGAGCTCTACCGGCGCCAGGGGAGCTGGAAGTTCCGCGCCGTCGGCCAGGGCTACGCCTCCGGACTCGCGGGCCTGGCCACCGACTTCGGGATCACCGTCGACGAGGAGCCTCCGGCCGCGGCCGCCCCGCCCCCGGCGGCCGCGGTCACCCAGCCCCCGGCAGCCGTCCAGCCGCCGCCCGCTTCGGCGGCGCCCTCGGCTCCGGCGCCCGGCCCCCGTCTGTTCAAGGGCGAGGAGCAACTCCCCGTGGACATGCGCAAACGGCTGTCCCTGCGCAAGGAACAGGTCGCGGTCAGCCTCAGGAAGCACGGCGCGACCGGCGTCACCGCACGGGTGATCCTGGTGCTGGACGCCTCCGGCTCGATGTCGTTCCTGTACTCGGGCGGCGTGGTGACGGACGTCGTGGAGCGGATGGCGGCGGTCGCGGCGCAGCTCGACGACGACGGCGAGATGCAGGCCTGGACCTTCGCCAGCAACCCGGCCCGGCTGCCGGACCTGCGGCTGGGCGAGCTCCCCGAGTGGCTGCGACTGCATGTGCGGGTGGGGGAGATCGGGCTGTTCCGGCGCGGCAAGAAGCCCAGGAGGGGCATGGAGCCGGGGCAGGTCGACATGCGGGCGGTCGGCATCCAGAACGAGGAGCAGAAGGCGATCGCCGAGGTCAGGGCGTATGTGCGGGAGAACCCGGCACCGGTCGGCACCCTCGTGCTGTTCTTCTCCGACGGCGGCGTCTACCGCGACGCGGCGATCGAGAGGGAACTGCGCGAGGCGGTCGAGGAGCCCATCTTCTGGCAGTTCGTCGGCCTCGGCCGCTCCAACTACGGCGTCCTGGAACGGTTCGACACCCTGCCCGGCCGACGCGTCGACAACGTGGGCTTCTTCGCGGTGGACGACATCAGCACCGTCCCGGACCAGGAGCTCTACGACCGGCTGCTGTCCGAGTTCCCGTCCTGGATCACCGCCGCCGGCCGGGCGGGAATCCTCTGACCCGGGTCCCCACCACGGTCCCCACCACGACCGTCCGTCCGGCCGCGGCCCCGGTGGTCCGCCGCAGTAGGCGTGGCACCACCGGGGCCGTCGTCTCATCCGGCGACGTCGAGCGCCGTGCCGTAGAGCCGGTCCACCTCCAGCCGGATGACCACCCGGCGCCCGGCGGCCAGCTCCTCCAGGAACGCGGCTTCGTCCTCGGGCCGCGCGGGCTCGGGGATCATCCCGGGCAGCTCCCGCCCGACCGCGTCCCCGGGGACCGTGGTGACGTCCGAGACCTCGGCCTCGCCCTCGGCGACGGCGAACGACCACACACCGCCGCCTGCGTCGAGTCATGAACTCGCCGCGTCGCGACAGGCCGGCTCCTCCCGACCGGGGGTGATCGCGATACCGTCGTGCCGTGCGCCCCGTCCCGGCCGGCCGGTGAAGGCGCTGGTCCTGAGAGTGCCGATGCCGTCGCCCGTCCGCGTTCCGATCGGAGAGTCGTGTCTGACGCAGAGTCTCGCGCGGAGGCCCGGATCGCGCCGGTGCGGGACGACGTACACGGACGCGTGGCGCTGGCACGGGACTTCTACACGGGTTCGTCCGGGCCGCTGCGCCGCTACGGCCACGCGGAACTGAGCTTTCTGCGCTGGTCCGCAGCGCGGGGAGTGCTCGCGCCGGAGTCCTCGGACCCTCCGGGCAGCGCGTGGTGGCGTTCCGTCAACGAGGAGCTCCTCAGGGACAAGGTGGAGGCGGGCCTGCTGTGCGCCGGCGTCAGAGGTGAGCCGCGGTCGAAAAGCGTCGAGTACTGGATGCAGTGCGTCCGCTCTCCCTCGCCCGCCTCCTGGTACCGCGCTCACAACGCCAGCATCGTGTCCGGCTACCTCCGCCACGAGGACCTGGCGGCGGCCGAGTCGCAGGTGGAGCGATTCATGATCAACGTCGCCCTGCTGCGTGTCCTGTTCACCCATGCCATGCTCGTGGAACCGCGGCTGGCACTGGGGCGGTTGGCCGGGCTCGGGCCCCGGCTGGTGGACCCGCGCTCCCGGACGGTGAAGTGGTTCCTCGACCTCGGCCGGTCGTTCCCGTCCGAGTACCCGGTGATCACGCCCACCAGGGAGACCGTCCTCGACGAACACGCCATCGCCCGGATGCTCGACTACGGGGTGATCGCCCCGCGTCTGCCGGCGCTGTACGAGTTCTCGGCCGTGGCACTCGACGAGCCACGCCTGCCGGGTCTGCTGGACGCGGGTGTGCCTGCCTACGTCTGGCAGCCGGAGGAGAGATCCCTCTGGTACGTCGGCAACACGGGCCCCCATCTGCGCGTCATCGCCCGCGCGACCGGGGAGCGTCTCCTCTGGCAGCCGTCCCCGGCGGCTCACCGGGCTCCGTGGAGGCGCAAGTGACCGGTGCCCGACGGCGTCACCGTACTCGGGTCACCGCCTCGGCACCCGCACGGAGGTCGAACGGGCAAACGTACGGTTGAAGAGGCAATCGTATGGTTGAACCGTGAAGTTCATTCCGTCCTCGGTGACTTGCCGCCCGGCTCTGAGCAGCACAAACTGGAATTGATGACGCAGAGCCACCGAGGGTTCGACTCTGCGCCGCCCCGACGAGCACGCAGCAAAGGGGCTGACCCGGTGGAGAACACACTGCACATCCTCCTCACCGAAGAGGACGCGGAAGCCGAACGCGTCGAGGAACTGACCGGCTATCTGCGCGACGAACTGCTCGATCTCGACGTGGACGACGTCACGGCGCTCCCCGGCGGGGAGGTCCCCGCCGGGGCACGGGCCGTGGACGTCACGCAGATCGGGGCCCTGCTGGTGAGCCTGGGCAGTTCGGCGACCGCCCTGAACCAGGTGATGACAGTGATCCGGTCCTGGCTCGGACGGCGCCAGGACACCCACCCGTCCCTGCGTCTCCAGATGGGCGAGGACGTCCTGGAGGTGTCCGAGGCGACCGACGATCAGGTCGCCGAGGCGTTCAGGATCTTCGTCCAGCGCCATTCCGTCGCCGGAGCCGAACCATGACGGATTCCAGACACGCGATGATCATCGCCAACGACCGGTACGCCGACCAGGGACTCAAGAAGCTGAAGGCCCCCGCGCAGGACGCCGCGGCGCTCGAGAGGGTGCTGCACGACCCGCAGATCGGCGACTTCGAGGTGGAGGTCGTGCACAACGCCTCGGCCGACCTGATGCGCAGACGCATCCAGCGCTTCTTCATCGACCGGCGCCGCGCCGACACACTCCTGCTGCACTTCTCCTGCCACGGCCTCAAGAGCGAGTCCGGCGAGCTGTACTTCGCCGCGAGCGACACCGAGCCCCCGCTGCTGGCCGCCACGGCCGTCGCCTCCCAGTTCGTCCGCAGTTGCATGTCCGGCACCAGGGCGGGCCGCACCGTCCTGTTCCTCGACTGCTGCTACGGCGGCGCCTTCTCCCGGGGGTCGGCCTCGGTGCGCGCCTCCGGGGACGTCAACGTCCTGGAGTCCTTCGCGAAGGAGGAACCGGCCAGTGGGCGGGGCTGGGCCGTCATCACCGCGTCGGACTCCATGGAGTACGCCTTCGAGGGCAGCCAGCTCGCCGAGAACTCCGCCCCGCGGCCCTCGCTGTTCACTCACGCGGTGGTCGAGGGCCTGGAGACCGGCGAGGCCGACCTGGACGCCGACGGGAACGTCTCGCTCGACGACCTGTACGAGTACGTCTACCGGCACGTACGGGAGCAGAACCCCCATCAGACGCCCAAGAAGGCGGCGGAGATGCAAGGGGAACTGGTTCTGGCCCACAGCCGCCGCGGACGTATCAAGATCGTCGCCGTTCCCTCGCCACCCTCCCTCCAGGCGGCCATGAACAGCGACGACGTCATCACACGGCAGGGTGCCGTGATGGAGCTGCGCAAACGGCTTCTGCGCCCCGAGCTGCCCAAGGCGGAAGGCGCGCGTCAGCATCTGGAGGAGGTCGCGCGCAACGACATCCAGCAGATCGCCGATCTGGCGTCCGACGCCCTGAGCGAGATCCGCCTGGCCCCCTCCCCCGACCACCTCGACTTCGGCCGCGTGCCGATCGGGTCGCCCCCTCGCAAACTGTCCGTGACGATGCAGGGCCCGCCGCTGGCCCGCCACTGCCTGGCCCAGCCCAAACAGTCCTGGCTCAGGGTCGATCCGACCCGCGACGGCCTCGAGGTCCACGTCGCCCCGACCGCCGAGGGGCCCCTGTCCGGCGAGGTGGTGCTGAAGGGCGTGGCCGACGAGTCGGTGATCCGCGTCCGGGCGGTGGTCGGCCCGTCGCCCGAGCCCGGACACCACCCGGGGCCCGGCCCCGGCCACTCGGACGACGTCACACGGGAGACGCCCAAGCCGGACAGCGAGCGGGACACGGTGGTCGTCGAGCCCTCGCGCATCCCGCGCCGGCCCGGGAAGCCGCCCCGGATCATCCCGGACGAGACACGCACGGAGCCGCCCTCCCCGTCCCGCCGCGCCGTCCTCCTGGCCGGTGCCGCGCTCGCCCTCGCGGTCACGGCGGTGGTCACGCTCGTACGGGCCGTCCAGGCAGCGGCACTGGCCGTCGCGGAGCGGAGCGACCAGGGACGCCAGGGCAACATCGAGGACAGCATCCGAGATCACGGAGCCCTCCCGCCGCTCACCGTGTGTCTGATCACCGCAGCGGTGGCGCTCGTCGTGGGCGCGGTCGCCCGGCACGATGTGGCGGCACGGCGGGAGCACTACACGGATCGGGCCGCGAGCGGCACGCACACGACGACCGCGATCACGAAGGGCCTGGCCGTTCCGGCGCTGATCCTGGCCGTCGTCATCGGCGTCACCTACCTGGTGGGCAGCGCCAGTTGGTGACGGCCGGCGCATTCCCCGGCAGTTCCCGCCGTGCCACGAGGACCGCCGGCAAGAGGCGGCGCGACCCTTCCTCGTCGTGCCACACACGGACCGTCGCGATCACCATGCGGGGGTGTACGAGTCCCGGCGCCACGGTCGGTCGACGGACCGCACGGCCGCGATGCGGTCCTTGACGGCCGCGAGAGCCTCCGCGGAGTAGTGCGTACCGGCCCCGTCCGCCCAGTTCAAAAGTTTCCTCTCGCAATTCCCCATCAGGTCAAGCGAACCCCTCACACTCGAACACGAACTCTCGTATAGTGACGCCCTGTTGAGCGATCTTGGCGCTCAATCACGCAACCTCGAAACCCTCCTGGACCTATTCGAAGCCGCTCTCGACGCGGCCACCGAGGACCCGACTGATGACCGCGTACGCCTCTTCCGGCGATCAACCGGCCGTGAAGCCACTGCTCCTCACCGCGGCGACGACCGCGGTCGTGTCGGCCGCCGCCGTCGGCTGGGCGGTCTCCGCCGTACCGCTGTCCGCGCGGGCACCCGCGGGATGGGCGGGCGGCGCGGCCGCGGTCGTGCTGTGCGTCGCCGTCACCGTCGCCGTGCACGGGCTGCGTGCCGCCCGGTCCGCCCGCACCCGGACACGGGCGCTGGAGGAGGAAGCCGCCAGGCTGGCCGGAGCGCACGCGAGCCTCACCGCCCAGTGGCAGCAGGAACGGCAGCGCGAGACACGGTCCGCCGACACCGAACGCGCCGCGCTGCTCGCCCAACTGGCCCGCGAACGGGACGAACTGACCCGGCGGACCGAGGCCGAACGGGCCGCGCTGCTCGCCGAGTCCGCCCGGGAACGGGAAGGACTGGTCCGCCGGGCAGAGGCCGAGCGCGCCCGGCTGGAGGACGAGGTGCGCAGCCTGTCCGCCGAGGTGGACCGTGCCGTGTCCGACCGTGCCGCCGCCCTCTCCGCGACCGCCAGCGCCGCCGCCCGGATGCAGGCGCTGGCCACCGGCACCCTGGCGGACCTCAGGGCGATGGAGGAACGGCACAGCGACGAGGACGTGCTCGCCGACCTGCTGCACCTCGACCACCGCACCGCCCAGGCCGGCCGTCTCGCCGACTCCGTCGCCGTGCTCACCGGTGCCCGCACCGGCCGTCGCTGGGCGCGCCCCATCGCCATGGAGTCGGTCCTGCGCGGCGCGATGGGACGGATCAGTGGCTACCAGCGCGTCCGGCTGCACGTGGTGACCGGCACGGCGGTGGTCGGCCACGCGGCGGAGGGCGTCATGCACGCCCTGGCCGAGATCCTGGACAACGCCGCCAACTTCTCGCCGCCCAGCGCCGAGGTGCACGTCTACGTCGAAGAGGTACCGGCCGGGGTCATCGTCTCCGTCGAGGACTCCGGGCTCGTCATGAGCGACATCCAGCTGCGCCGGGCGGAGCAGGCCGTCGCCGGCGACATGTCCGAGCTGGGCGGCCTCACCGGCACCCGGCTGGGGCTGGCGGTGGTCGGCCGGCTGGCCCGCAAGCACGGGCTGAAGATCTCCTTCCGTCCCTCGGCCCGCGGCGGCACCGGCGTACTCGCGCTGATCCCCCAGGACATCCTCACCCAGGCGCCCGCGGTCCGGCCCCCCGCCCCGGACGCCAAGGCGCCCGCGGCGCGGGCGGCCGTGCCCGCCGCCGGCGCCGAGGCCGCCGAGCAGCACGAGCCGGCCCGGAGCGAGACCGAGCAGGCCGTGCGCTCGCCGGGCGGCCTGCCGAAGCGCCGCCGCGGACGTACCCTCGCCGCCGCCGAACGGTCCCGCGCCGTGCCGCGGGCCGACGCGCCGCGCACCGGCGCGGCCGAGGACATCAGGACCAGGGCGACGCGCTTCGGCGAGTTCCGCCGCGCGATCCGCACGGCCGAGTCCGCCTCGGAGAGCACCGGACAGCACCTGATCCCGGGCCCGCCCGACGGCCCCGACGCAGCCACCCGTTCCCCCGCCCCCTCCCCCCGGGCGACCTCCTCCGACCCGGAAGGCGACACCACCTCATGACCGGCACCACCGTCGACGAGAAGCTCACCTGGCTGATCGAAGGGCTCCTGGAGCGCACGCCGGGCGCTCGGCACGCACTCGTGCTGTCCCGGGACGGACTGAAACTCTGCCGCACCGGCGAGCTGACGGTCGACCAGGCGGACCAGCTCGCGGCCATCGCGGCCGGCATCCAGTCCCTGTCGCACGGCGCGTCCGTCGAGTTCGGCGACGGCAGCGGTGGAGTGCGTACGTCGATGACGGAGTTCTACGGCGGCACCCTGTTCATCGTCGAGGCCGGCGACGGCGCCCACCTGGCGGTGGTGACCACCGAGGACGCCGAACCGGGCCTGGTCGGGCACAACATGAGCGAACTGGTGGAGCAGCTCGGCGAGCACCTGACCGCCCAGCCGCGCACCTCATGAGACGACCCGGCAGGGACGACGTCCCCGACCGCCTCTACACCCTGACCGGAGGCCGCAGCCGCTCCGCGCCGGACAGCCCGTTCGACCTGGTCACCCTGGTGATGGCGGAGAGCGAGCCGGCGCCCGGCATGCAGTCGGAGCACAAGGCGATCCTGCGCATGGCCGAGGCACCCACGGCCGTGGTGGAGATCGCCGCGGAACTGGGCCTGCCGGTGAGCATCACCAGGATCCTCCTGTCCGACCTCCACGACGCGGGACGCGTCAGCGCGCGTCACCCCCGTACCTCCGCCCTTCCCGACCCCGACCTCCTGGAGCAGGTGCTCGTTGGACTCCGCAGCCTCTGACACCCGCACCCCGCTGAGTGCCTCCGCCGACAACGGTCTGAAGATCGTCGTCGTCGGCGGGTTCGGCGTCGGCAAGACGACCATGGTCCGGTCCGTCAGCGAGATCCGTCCCCTCAACACCGAGGAGACGATGACGCAGGCCGGCGAGAGCGTCGACGACATCAGCGAGGTGCGCGGGAAGACGGCCACCACCGTGGCCTTCGACTTCGGGCGCATCAGCCTCGACGCCCGCAATGTGCTCTACCTGTTCGGGGCGCCGGGCCAGGAGCGCTTCTGGTTCCTGTGGGACCGGCTGTTCTCCGGCACCCTCGGCGCCGTCGTCCTGCTCGACGCCCGCCGCATCGAGGACTCCTGGTACGCCATCGACCGCCTGGAACGCCACGGCACGCCGTTCATCGTGGCCTGCAACGACTTCGGCGGCCCCCGGCACGACGTCGCGGACGTCCGTGAGGCGCTGGACCTCGACCCCCGCGTGCCGATCGTCGAGTGCGACGCCCGCCTGCGCGAGTCCGCCAAGCAGGTTCTGATCACCCTGGTCCAGCACATCCAGCAGCAGCTCGGCCACCGGGCCGAACCGATCGCCACGCCCCTCCGGGAGACCGTGTGACCTCCGACGCCGTCCCGCTCAGCGGATCCCGCTTCCAGGCCGAACCGGCCCGCCTGTACCGGGAGATACGCCGAGACCACGGCCCCGTGGCCCCCGTCCTGCTGGACGGCGGTGTCCCCGCCTGGCTGGTGGTCGGCTACCGCGAACTGCACCAGGTGACCGGCGACCCGGTGCTCTACAGCCGTGACTCCAGCCTGTGGAACCAGTGGGACAGCATCCCCGCCGACTGGCCGCTGCTGCCGATGATCGGCCGCGACCAGCCGTCGATCCTCTACACCGTGGGCGAGCGGCATCGCGAGCGCGCCGGGATGATCGGCAAGGCCCTGGCCGGCGTCGAACCCGCGCTGCTGCGCCGTCACTGCGAGCACTTCGCGGACGAGCTGATCGACGCGGTGTGCTCCACCGGCTCCGCCGACCTGGTCGGGCAGTACGCGATGCTGCTGCCGGTCCGCGTACTCGCCAGGCTGTACGGCTTCTCCGACGACCAGAGCAGCGCTCTCGTCACCGCGCTCAACGACATGATCGACGGCCGGGAGCGCGCCCTCGAAGGACAACGGCATCTGGCCACCTCCATGGCCGAACTGGTGGCGCGGCGCGCCGCGGAGCCCGCCGACGACGTGGTCTCCCGGATGCTCGCCGCACCCGGCGGCTTCACCGTGGAGGAGGTCATGCAGGACCTCATGGTCATGACGGCGGCGGGCCACCAGCCGACCGCCGACTGGATCGGCAACTCGCTGCGGCTGATGCTGACCGACGACCGGTTCGCGGCCTCCCTGTTCGGCGGGCGGCACAGCGTCGCCGAGGCCATGAACGAGGTCCTGTGGGAGGACGCCCCCACACAGAACGTCGCCGGACGCTGGACCTCGCGCGACACCCAGCTCGCCGGACGCCACATCAAGGCCGGTGACCTGCTCCTGCTCGGCCTCCAGGGCGCCAACGCCGACCCGCAGATCCGCACCGACACCTCCGAGCTGACCGGCGGCAACAGCGCCCACTTCTCCTTCGGCCACGGCGACCACCGCTGCCCCTTCCCGGCCCAGGAGATCGCCGAGGTGATCGCCCGCACCGCCATCGAGGTCGTGCTGGACCGGCTCCCCGACATCGATCTCGCCGTACCCGCCGAGTCCCTGACCCGTCGTCCCTCCCCCTGGCTGCGGGGACTGACGGAACTGCCCGTGCGGTTCACACCCACCCCTGCCCTGGGAGGCAACTGACCATGACGACCGGCACAGCGGACGTACGCATTCCCCTGGACCCCTTCGTCAGCGACCTGGACGGCGAGAGCGCCAAGCTGCGCGCGGCGGGCCCGCTGGCCGCGGTCGAGCTGCCCGGTGGCGTTCCCATGTGGGCGGTCACCCGGCACGCCGAGGCGAAGGCCCTGCTCACCGACGCCCGGCTGGTGAAGGACATCGACCGGTGGAGCGCCTGGCGGCGCGGCGAGATCCCCGCGGACTGGCCCCTGATCGGCCTGGTCAACCCGGGCCGGTCGATGCTGACCGTGGACGGCGCGGACCACCGGCGGCTGCGCACCCTGGTCGCCCAGGCCCTCACGCCCCGGCGGGTGGAGGAGATGCGCGGGCGGATCACCGACCTGACGGAGGGCCTGCTGGACGCCCTGCCGGCCGACGGCGAGGTCGTCGACCTCAAGGCCGCCTTCGCCTACCCGCTGCCCATGTACGTCGTGGCCGACCTGATGGGCATCGACGAGAGCCGGTTGCCCCGGCTGAAGGTGCTGTTCGAGAAGTTCTTCTCGACGCAGACCCCGCCGCAGGAGGTGATCGCCACCCTGACCGAGCTGGCCGGGATCATGGCCGAGACGGTCGCGGCGAAGCGGGCGGCACCGGGCGACGACCTGACCAGCGCGCTCATCCTCGCCTCGGAGGACGGCGACCGCCTCACCGACGAGGAGGTCGTCGCCACGCTCCAGCTGATGGTCGCCGCCGGGCACGAGACCACGATCTCCCTGATCGTCAACGCGATCGTCAACCTCTCCACGCATCCCGACCAGCGCGCCCTGGTGCTGTCCGGCGAGGTGCCGTGGTCGGCGGTCGTCGAGGAGACGCTGCGCTGGTCCACCCCGACCTCGCACGTCCTGATCCGGTTCGCCACCGAGGACGTGCCCGTCGGCGACAAGGTGATCCCCGCCGGGGACGCGCTGATCGTGTCGTACGGCGCGATAGGCCGCGACGAGCTGGCCCACGGCCCGACGGCCGGTGACTTCGACGTCACCCGCGAGGTCACCACCCGCCACATCTCCTTCGGGCACGGCCCGCACGTCTGCCCCGGAGCGGCGCTGTCCCGGCTGGAGGCGGCGGTGGCGCTGCCCGCGCTCTACGCCCGTTTCCCGGCGCTCGACCTCGCCGTGCCCGCGTCGGCCCTGCGCAACAAGCCCGTGGTGACCCAGAACGACCTCTTCGAGCTGCCGGTCCGCCTCACGGCCTGACCCGCGCAGCGCGTCCCGGCGGTGTGCGGCACACCGCCGGGACGCGCTGCCGTCCGGGACTCCTAGGGCCCTAGTCGAAGGGGTCGAGGGTCACGTACGCCTGCTGCGGCGATCCGTCGTGCACCAGCGACTCGTGGGCGCCCACGTCGTCGAAGGCGAAGGCGTACGCCTTGCCGTCGGCCATCTGCGCGTGGATCTTGCGTGCGTAGTGGTTGGTGACCGAGTCCTGGTAGAAGCCGGTCGACGAGGTGTCCGGCTGGTTGGGGTTGGTGAGCAGCGTGGACCGGTTGAACCCGGCGCACAGGGTGCGGGAGATGGGGCCGCGGACGAGGTCGTTGGGTGCGTCGAGCCGCTTGTAGCAGCCGAAGACACTGTCGGAGTCGGGCTTCTGGAACGAGGTGACGACAGCGCCCGAGCCGTTGGTGAAGTTCATGACGCCGCCGCTGACCCGGCCGTAGTACCTCACCGAGGGCTGGTTCGCGAACGGTGTGACCGTCAGCGTCGACGAGGTGTACCTCGTCCACACGCGGTTGATGTAGTCGTCCATCACCCCGGCCGGCAGCGCGCCGGCCTCGATGCCGTGGCCCGGGGCGAGGGCGCGCAGCACGGTGCCGTCGGAGCGTGTCTGGATCAGCCCGCCCCAGCCGCCGGGCTGGCCGCGCAGGGAGTCGTAGAAGCCCCGGTAGCCGCCCGGCTTGAGGCGGCCCGTGTTCACGACGCTGCCGTTCGGCCGCTTGACGCCGACGGAGTAGGGGGCGGAGAACATGTCGACCTGGGTGCTGTTGAGCCAGATCCCGGAGTCGTTGAGCGTGTACTCGGACCAGTTGAACAGGATGTTCCTGTTGGGGTCGCTCGGATTCTGGACGGCGGGCTGGACGAGTCCGCCGGTGGCGAGCCTGAAGACCAGCTTCTGTCCGTAGCTGAAGTAGAGGCGGCCGGAGAACTTGGGCAGCCGGATCGTCAGGCTCTGTCCGCGGGCCGGCCCCGCGATGGAGGCGTCGGGCGCGGGGACCGGCACGGGCTGCCCCGCCGGCCAGGGGTGGAACGTGCCACCGGCGTCGGCCCAGCCCTGACGGCCCGTCGCCAGTTCGGTGCCGAGGTTGTAGATGTAGAGCTGCTCGCCACGGCCGGAGTTGTTCGTGAACGTGAGCGGAATCGTGGCCGGTACGGCCTCCTCCGCGGCGGTCGAGGGAGTGACGCCGACGGTCGTGCCGATGGCCGAGGCGATCGCCAGGAGGGCGAACAGCCTGGTGTTGAGACGTCGTGGGGAACGCATGGGAGCTCCTCCGGGGTGGGGGATCCGTGAGGAATCGAGGTGGGGGGAGTTGCCTCTGAGCTTCTGAGAGCGCTCTCAGGATGAGGATGTTGGCGTGATCGTGTCAATGGGTGTGCAGGGCCCGCGTCAGTGGGTTTGCAGGACCGGCGCCAATGGGTGTGCGGGGCCGGACGGGTTCTCAGCTGCCCACGTGGTGGTGGGCCGCCCAGGCCGCCGGGTCGTCGGAGTAGTTGACGCGGTTCAGTCGCACCGCGCGGGCCAGGGCGACGGCCGGTTCGTCGGGGACGTCGTCCAGGGCGTCGTAGAACTCGCGTGCCGTCGTCTCGGCGACCGCGTCCGGAGTCCGCCACAGGGTGCCGATCACCCCGGAGAACCCGACGAGCAGGAACGCGGAGGTCAGATGGATCGCCTCATCGGCGAGGTCCCGGGGCGTGTACGTCGTCTCGCACGCCGAGAGGTACGCGAGACGCCCCCAGCCGCCCCGGCGCGCGGCGATCTCCGCGAACGTCAGGTCGAGGTCCGGCAGCAGGAACCTGCTGGCGCCCGGGTCGCGCTGGTCCGCCACCGCGTGCAGCGCCAGATGCAGATACGTGCACGTGACCAACGCGTCGATCAGGACGGCGCGTTCACACTCGGCGAGGTCCAGCGGTTCGACACCCAGCCGGTCCGCGGCGGCCCGGGCCTCGCGGAGCGCGGCGGGCAGCTCCGCGAGGCCGGGCCGCCGCACGTCGGCGTGCACCACGGCGGCCACCGCGTGCTCCGGCGCCGCGCCACGGGCCCGCGCGTGGTGCAACGCGGTGACCGTCGGCGTGTACGAGGAAACGGTCCGGTCCACCAGCGACTCCGGGAGCCCCGGAGTGCCGTCCGCCACGGCGTCCGGGGACGGCGTGCGGTCGGCGGGCGGCTTCGCGGCCGTGCCGTCGGGCGGTGACTGCGAGGCGTCCGGGGCCGCCGTCGCGGCGTGCAGCGGCAGCCGGCACAGCGCCTGGGTCGGCACCCACCAGACCCGGGTGTCGGGATGGGGCAGCCGCAGTTCGGCGAGGACCGGGGCGGCCACCTCCCGCCACAGGAGGTCGAGCGTCGCCACGACCCGCTCGTTGGCCGCGTCGACGTCCTCCTGGGCGGCCCGGGTGTCGAGCGCGGTGACCACGTCCGTGTGGAACAGGTCCGCCGCGCGCTCCAGTTCGTCGGCGTCGAGGTCGTCCAGCGGCACGTGCCGCAGTCCCTCGGCGGTGAGCAGCAGCGCGTCGCAGCGGTACTCACTGACGTTGACCACGACGACCGGACCGTGCTCGGCCTCGGCGAGCAGCGAGGCCACCGAGGGCGGCCGCTGGAACCCCTCCTGGCCGGGCAGAGCCCTGATCCGGCGTACGACCAGCTCGAGTTCGGCCTCCAGGTCCCGGCGGCGTTCCCGCTCCCGGCCGGTGGTTCCCGCCGCGGGCGGCCGGTCCGGCAGGGGCAGCGGGGGGTGGTCCAGCCGGTCGAGCGCGTCGCGCAGCTCCTCGAACCGCCGGGCGAGAGTGTCATCGGCGTCGTGGAGTTCCGCGAGGTCGGCACGGATGCCCGAGAGGCGGCCGAGGAGCACTCCGCGGCCGAGTTCCAGCAGGCTGAGCGCACGCTCGGGATCGCCGCAGGCCAGACACATCGCGGCGGCGTCGCTCGCCAGCCCCGCGGCCTCGGCGAGCCGTCGCTGGGCGTCGGGCCGCTCCAGCCGTCGGGGCGTGGCGTCCGGCAGCAGCTCCACGCCGAGGGCGAACGCCTCCGCGGCGGCTCGCGCGTCGCCCCTGCGCGCCGCGAGCCTGCCCCAGCCGCGGGCCGCGTTCAGCCGGATGCCGGCCGGGCCGGTCCCGGTCAGCGCGGCGGCCCGCAGAGCGTCGTGCGCCTCCGCGAGGTCGGCGGATTCCTGGGCGTCGCGCTCTTCTGCGGGCTCGCCGGGCGCCTTCGTGACGCCTTCGTCCGCCGGGTCGGCGGGTCTCTGCGGGGCGGGTTCCGCTGCGGGGTGGGCGGGTCTTTGCGGGGCGGGTTCCGCTGCCGGGTCGGTGGGTCTCTCGAGGCCGTGTGTGGCCGCTCGGTCGCCGGCCCCGCCGTCGGCCTCGTGCCGCAGGTTCAGTACGTAGGCGAGGTTGGCCAGCGAGCGGGCCAGGTCGGGGTCGTCCGGTGAGGTGTCGGCGACCACGCGGCGGGCCAGCAGCACAGCCTCGTCGAGGTCTCCTTCGCCGGACCGGGCGGCCAGGGCGAGCAGCAGACTGCCCCGGACCGCGGTGGCCCGCCAGCCGTCGTCGAGTGCCGTCAGGGCGGCGCGCGCCGTGTCCACCGCCTCCGTGGCGGCGGCCGTGCGGTGCGTCGACGTGTCCCTCGGGGATACGTCTCTCAGCGACGCGTCCCTCAGCGAGGTGGCCAGATTGGCGAGCAGGAGCGGCAGATACGGATCGGCGGGCGCGGTGCTCGCCACGGCCGTGCGCAGGCTGACGAGGGCCCGCTCCAGCGCGTCCGGGTCACCGGTAACGCCGTGGTGCGCGTGCAGCGCCAGGCCATGGGCGCCCGCGAGCGTCGCGAGCCGCCGGGGCGCCGGCCCGGCCGCCATCGCCTGCTCCAGAAGCGCGAGGGCCTCCGACAGGTCGCCGCGGACGCCCAGCACCTCGTGGCGTTCGGTGAGGGCGGTGGCCAGATTGCCGAGCAGGCCGGCACGGTCGGGGTGGTCCCGCGGGACCAGGCGCAGGGCCTCGCGCTGGAGGTCGATGTCCTCGTCCAGGTCGGCGAGGTCACCGTCGCGGGTGTAGCGCTGGTACAGCTCCCCGCCCAGGTTGCTCAGCCGCAGCACCCGCTGGTGGGCGGGACCGCCGCCGCGTACGGCGGCCCGGCCGGCGGCGATCGCCTCGTCCAGTTCGTCCGCGGCGCCGTGCAGCCGGGTCCGGGCGGCCAGGGCGGAGCCCAGGTTGGTGAAGTGCATCCCGGCGTCGGGGTGGTCGTCGCCCAGCAGGGCAAGGGCATCGGTGTACCGGCCGATCGCGGCGTCCAGGTCCGTCGGCGAGCCGGTCTCCTCGTGCCGCAGGCGCAGCAGGACCCCGAGGTTGCCGATGCGTCCGGCCCGGTCGCCGGGCGGGCCGGTCTCCATGGAGGCCGCCGCCTCGCCGTACGCGATCGCCTCGGCCAGCAGCTCCGGGTCCTCGCCGAGCAGGTAGCGGCAGCGCAGGACGTCGGAGAGGGTGTCGAGCGCGACGGCGCGCCGCTGGTCGTCGCCCCCGGCCAGGACCAGCGCGGTCCGCGCCGACCCCTCGGCCTCCTCCGCCGCGCCGCCGTCCGCGTGCTGCTCCGCCCAGGCGCACAGCACCGCGGCGGTGATCTGCCAGACGTCGGAGCGCGGGTCGCCCGAGGCGGGGGCGGATCGGGGTTCGGCCGTTCGGGTCGCCATGTCGTCGGTGTGGCTGCCGGGTGTGGCGGAGTGGCCCTGTGTCGCGTGGGTGCGGATCGCCGTGCCGTCGGCGTCGGATCCGCGCGCGGCGGAGTCGCCCCGCGTTCCGACGGCGGTGACACCGTCCCCGCCCGCCGACTCCGGATACGGCGTCGCGGCTTCGGCGGCCGTGGCCGCGCGGACGACGGCGACCGCCTCGGCGAGCGCCCCCGGGTCTCCGGCGTAGTGGCACTCGGTCAGGGCGCCCGCCAGCAGACAGGCCCGCTTGGAGCCCTCCTCGTCGCCCTCGGCCGTCCGCGCCAGCGCCTCGCGGGCCGCGGTGGCGGCCTCGCGCGCCAGGCCCGGATCGCCGGTGTCGCCGAAGCGGTAGCGCAGCACCTGGGCGAGTTCGGCGTACTCGTCGGCCGCGTCCAGCCCGTGCTCCTCGCACCGCGCCACCGCGTCGCGTGCCGCGGCCTCGGCCCGGGCGAGCGTCCCGGCCTCGCCGTCGTGCTCGTACAGCAGCCGGTGGGCCTGGGCCAGCTGCAGCGGTGAACCGCCGCCCGCGGCGAGCGACTTCTCGACCGACGTGACGGTCTCCTCGAGGAGGGCGGGATCGTCGAGGCCGGATCCGGCGCGCAGCAGCAGTCCGGCCACCGAGGTCAGGACCATCATCAGGGTCAGCGGGTCGTCCGGGGCGCGCTCCGCCGCGAGGCGCGCCGTGGCGACGGCTTCCCGCAGACGGTCGGTATCGCCTGTCATCCCGTACAACGTTTCCTGCGCGTCGGCGAGTCGGGCGAGGATCACCGCCTCGTCCGGTCCGGGCTCGTCCGGTCCCGCCGCTCGCGTCCGCCGCTCGTTCGTCGCCGCCTCGTGGCGTGACCTTCCGTGGCGTGTCCCCTCGTGGGGCGCCGTCCCGTCCCCTCCCACCTCGGCCAGGGCCCGCCGCAGCGCCTCCACGGCCCGTTCCGCCGCTGCCGGGCCTCCGCCGCGTCGGGCCGACTCGGTGTGCAGCGCGGCGATCCCCTCCAGCAGTGCCACCCGGTGCTCCCGTCCGGCGGACCCGAGGGCGGTTTCGAGGAGGTCGACGGCCCGGTCCGTGCGGCGCGGGAAGCGGCCGTCGACGGTGGCCCGGTGAGCGCGCCACAACGCCAGCGCGAGACGCGGTCGACTGGCAAGGGACAGTTTCACAGGGGTCGGCGGCCTGGCCTCAGTGCCGCTCGTCGTCGCCGTCGGCCTTCCCGGCCGTGCCCTCGCCGGGGTCGGCGATGATGTGCACCAGGGAGGTCAGCCGCTCCACGAGCGGCTGCGGCGGCGGCACGTCGGCCGGGTCGACGATGGGGTCCGCCCGGTTCGGGCTGAGGACTTCGAGCCGGGACACGGCCCTGCCGAGAGCGACTCCGTCCCCGGACTCCCACGCGGCGGCGAGCGCCTCGACCGCGGCGGCGGGACGCGTCCAGGCGGCAGGGGGAAGGCGCCAGAGGGTGACGTCGCGGAGCAACTCCTTTGCCCGGTCGAGCAATGCGGCGTCGACGCCTGTACCGGGTGAATCCGACCTAGACTGCATGAACTCAACTGTAGCGAGTACGCCGGGAGCGGCGACGCGAGGCGGGGGTGTACCGGCACGTGCCCGAGCGAGAAGTGACGGGATACGAGGTGACTGACGGTCAGGTCACCGAGCAGGAGGTCGCGGTCCACCTCTTCGTCCCGCTGGACGGCACACGTGTCGAGGAAGGGCTGTCCTCGGTGCGGGAGATATGGCGGCGTTTCCGTGAACTCCAGCACGCGGACACGGAGTTGTACTCCGCGCTGCCCGTCCTGGTGCCGGATCTGCTGCCCGGTCCGTCGGAGCACGGCTCGGTCGCGGTGGCGGGCGTGCAGTCCGCCGACCGGCTCGACCAGGCGATCCTGCGCCGACAACGGGAGATCCTCAATCTGTCGGTCCTGCTCGGCGCGGGTCCGGACCGGGAGTGGTCCGGGTTGCGCCAGCGGCTGGAGACGATCACCGGTCCGCTCGGGGAAAGCCATCTGGGCTCGGTGACCATCGAGTTGGGCATAGCGGCGCTGGGCGCACCGGACGGCGTGGACGTGCTGGAACCGGAACGCGGCGGCGACGCGGACCCGCGACGGCTGGTGCGGCTGCTCGCCGGGGCCGGTGCGGAGCGTCGGCTCAGCGCCTGCGCGTGGTCCGACGCGGGCAACCCGGAGATGCCGTACTTCGTCCGCTACTTGATGCATGTGACGGCGATCCGTCACCAGCACAGGGCGTATCGCCGGCTGGCGGAAGCCAGGGCCGCGGGATCGACGGGACCGCTGGCCGTCGTGCGGGCGCACGGCGCTGTCACGGACCGCGAACTGCCCTCGACCGCCGAGGCCCACTACTTCCATGACGCGGTGGACGGCAACTGGGAGAACGCGTGTACGGCCCTCGCGGCCTCGGGTCTCGACGGCGGGGCCGTGGCGGAGCACGACCGGCGCTTCACCGAGTCGTTTCTGTGGTGGCTCAACCACATCCTCAGCCAGCTGAAGCAGTCCGGCGTGGGCGATCCGCGGTTCGAGCCGGGCCGGCCGGTGAGGGTGCTGGTCGTCGCCGACGAGTGGTTCCCGGCGCGCGGGGGGCTGAGCTCGTTCAACAGCAAGCTGTGCACCGCGCTCGCCGGGCAGGGCGCGGACGTCCGTGTCATGGTCGAGACCGCCGGCGATGAGGAGCGGGCCGACGCGGCGAGATGCGAGGTGCGGCTCGTCGGCGTCGCCCAGCTGGGACTCACCAGGGAGGCGGCGCTGTCGGTACCTCCGGTGTTCGCCGACGGGTTCGTGCCCGATCTCGTCATCGGCCACGGCAGGGTCACCGGACCGGCGGCCAAGGTGCTCGTCGAGCGCTACTACAAGAACGCCGCGCGCCTGCACTTCCTGCACGTCGAGCCGGACCAGGCGGAGGCCCACAAACCGCACGCCGAGGGGGACCTGGCCGTCCGCTCGGAGGAGCGCACGGATCTGGAACTCGGGCTCTGCCGCGGTGCGCTGCACCCGATGCCGGTCGGCCACCGGCTGGAGCGGGCGCTGTGGCCCCACCTTCGCACCCCCGAGTACGAGGACCTGGCCGCACCCGTCCGCATCGACCCGGGCTTCGACGGCGGGCCGTCGGCGACTCCGCCGCGACCGGGGGAGATCCCGCAGATCCTGCTGCTGGGCCGGCTCGACGACGCCGATCTGAAGGGGCTGGACATCGCCGCCCGCGCGGTGGGCAAGGCGGCTCCCCACGCGGCGGGTCCCGGCTCGTGGCATCTGTTCGTACGCGGGGTGCCCGTCGGTGAGGCCGACGCGCTGGCGGCTCAGGTCAGGAAGTGGGTGGGCAACTCCGCCGTCGACGTCGTGCCCCGCAGCTACTCCGCCGATCCCCGGCGGATCAGGAACGACCTGGCCCGCGCCACTCTGGTCCTCATGCCCTCCCGCGCGGAGGCGTTCGGTCTGGCGGGCGCGGAGGCGATCGCCGCGGGAGTGCCCGTGCTGGTCAGCGGCCGCAGCGGACTGGGCATGCTGCTGCGCGCCCAGAAGCTGCCGGTCGCCGACCGGGCCGTGGTCGACGTGGAAGGCGCGCGAGGCTCCCGCAAGGCCGACGTCCAGACCTGGGCGCGGGCCGTCCACGCCGTCGTGCGCAACCCCGAGGCCGCCTTCCGTGACGCCGCCGAACTCCGCGACGCCATGGCCGCCCGCTACACCTGGGCCACGGCCGCCGCCACCGTACTCGGCTGTGTCCGCCCCGGCACGGCCGGCTGACCACGGGCACGGATCGGCCCTCCACGTCCTGTCGGCGGACATGGAGGGCCGGGGCGGGCGCGGTACGGTGTTCAGTGGGTCTGCACGGCTGTCGTCCTCCTGCGGCAGGCCGAGGGCCGATATCCCCTCGGCGTGGAAACCGCAGGCAAACACGCGGATCGGTCCGGGCGCCCGCCGCTCTGGAGCACACTGGAAACGTCTGGATCCGCGCGGAGCGGAGCCGTGGAACCCTGCGCGGAGGAACGGCGGTGAACGAAGCCCCCTGGCCACCCGACGAGGACGCGGCGGCACCGGCACAGCGACTCGCGGTCGAACTGACGCGTGCCGTCCTCCAGGCCGAGAAGCGCTCCGGCAGAACACTGGACCGGCGCGAACTCGCCGGACGCCTCAACGTCTCCACCAGCAGCCTGTACGCCTACCTCAACGGCACCACCCTGCCCGGCGGCGTCGTCTTCGACGCACTCCTGGACGCGCTGGGCGTCCCCGGCGCGGAGGCCGGCCGGCTGGCCACCCTGCGGGACGAGGCCGACGCCGCCCGGCGACTGCGCCCCACCGCCGCCCGCGCCCAGGCAGCCCGGACCCCGGCCGCCCCCACCCCGCGGCAACTGCCCCTGAGCCACCCGGTGTTCGTCGGCCGCGACGCCGAACTCGCCCGAATGGACGCGTTACGGAGCCCGCCCGACGGCCGCGTCACCGGCGGTGCCCGCGTGGCCGTCGTCGAGGGCACCGGCGGCGTCGGCAAGACCGCGCTCGCCCTGCACTGGGCCCACCGCGCGCAAACCCACTTCCCGGACGGCCAGTTCTACGTCGATCTCCGAGGCTACGGCGGCGAGGCGGTCGTCGACCCGGGCGAGGCACTGCACGGCTTCCTCCAGGCCCTCGGCGTCACCCCTGCCGCCGTGCCGACCGACACCGCCGTCGCCTCCGGGCTGCTGCGCACCCTGCTGGCCGGGCGCCGTGTGCTCATGGTGCTGGACAACGCCCGCTCCACCGACCAGGTACGGCCGCTCCTGCCCGGCGACTCCGGCTCCGTCGCCGTCGTCACCAGCCGCAACCGTCTCGACGGCCTGGTCGTACGCGAAGGCGCCCTGCGCATCGCCCTCGACGTACTGCCCCGCTACGCCGCCCGCACCCTCCTGGAACGGCAGACGGGCGCCGAGCGGGTCGCCCTGGAACCGCGCGAGGCCGACGAACTCGTCGACCTGTGCGCCCGGCTGCCGCTCGCCCTCAGCGTCGCCGCCGCCCGCACCGCCGCCGCACCCCCGGGCTCGGTCGGCGCGCTCGTCCGCGAACTGCGCCGCAACCGAAGGCCGTTGGAGCTGTTCGGCACCCAGGACGCGGACGACGACCTGCGGACCGTCTTCCACGGTTCGTACGCGCTGCTCCCGCCGCCCGCCGCCCGTCTCTTCCGGCTCCTGGGCTGCCACCCCGGACCCGAGATCGACGCCATGGCCTGCGCGGGCCTCATCGGCGCCCCCGACCCGCCCACCATGCTCCTGGACAGCCTCACCGCCGCCTACCTCGTCCGCGAGCACACCCCCGGCCGCTACACCCTGCACGACCTGCTCCGGCTCTACGCCGTGGAACTCCTCGACAGCGGCCCGCCCGAGGAGCGCCGGGACGCCACCGAACGGATGCTGCGGCACTACCTGGACACCGCGCGCCTGGCCGACCACCACCTCGAACCCTGGCGTCCGACGACCGGCGAGACACCGGGGCCCGCCGCCGGACAGCCGCCGATCGACGACCGCGCCGGCGCGACCGGCTGGTTCGAGGCGGAACTGCCCTCGCTCCAGGCCGTCATCGCCCAGGCGGCCGCGACACCGGGCCTGGAACCGTACGCCTGGCGGCTGGCCGACGCCTGCGCCGTCCATCTGCGCCGTTCCGGCCGCCGCGCGCAGCGGGCCGCCGTGCACGCCCTGGCCCGTGACGCCGCGGACCGGGCCTCGGACGACGCCGCACGCGCCACCGCCACCCGGCGGCTCGCCGACGCCCTCTCGCGGCTGCACCGCACCGAGGAAGCGCTCGACCTGCTGTACGAAGCCCTGCGCACCTGCCGCCGCCTGCGCGACGACGAGGGCGTCAGGGAGGCACGCCTCTCCCTGGTCCGGGTCCACGCCTCCCGCGGCGACCCCCGCCGGGCACTGCCCCACGCCCGGCTCGCCCTCGCCATGGCGGAGCGCACCGGAGACCTCCTCGCCCTCGCCGACGGCCTCACCTCCGTGGCACAGCAGTGGGAACGCCTCGGCGAACACACGGTCGCCCTCGGCCACGCGCGCCGCGCCCTGGACCTCTACACCCGGCTCGGCCACCTCGACGGGCAGGCCGGCATCCTGATCGGCATGGGCCGCGCCGAACAGGGCCTCGGCCGGCCCGACGCCGCGATCGGCCACTACGAGCTCTCCCTCGACCTCGACCGCGCCCTCGGCGACCGCTACCGCGAGGCCCACGCCCTGGACCACCTCGCGGACGCCCACGCGGAACTCGGCCGGGACAAGGAGGCGACCGCCCTCCGACAGGAGGCACTCGGCCTGTTCGAGGAACTGCACCATCCCGACGCCGAGCAGGTCCGCGCCAGACTGCGCACCGCTGAGGACTATCCCGCGTCCGGCTCCCGCCAGCACAGCCCGTAACCGTAACCCACCTTCATCGCCCTGAACTCGGCCTCCACCAGGCCCCGTTCATCCGGGCGCAGGACCGGTGCGCCGGGGTTCCGCTCGTAGATGACGGCCGTCGGCACCCCCGCCAGCCGCCACACCGCGCGCGGCGGCCTCGCCCGGTCGAAGCGGACCCGCAGCCGGAAGTGCTCACTACGGGTCAGCGGAACGTGCACGAAGTGCGGCGCCATCGGCTGGGCCGGCGGAATCCGCAGCCGCACCTCGTACACATGCCGCGTGCCGGCCCTCAGCGGCGCCGGCAGCACGAGCACGCGTTCGAAGTAGCTCTCGTACTGCGGCCCCTCGTCCTCCAGCCGTCCGCCCCGGACGACGGACGTCTCCAGCCCGTGCGCGGGCGTGGTGTCACCCGCGCGCCGGGGCACGCTGACGCCGACCGGGATCCGGGCCAGACCGTCGCAGGTGGCGACCACGACCCTGCGCTCCAGCGCCTCGGGCGTGGGGGTGTCCAGCCGCAGCAGCGTGGACACGGACTCCGTGTACCAGCCGTGCGGTTCGGTGCGCCCGCAGTCCGCCGGGCAGTGCTCGGCGTGCACACCGCCCGCCCGGCCCACCGCGTCCTCCCACGGCGGCGGGGTGATCTCGGCCGGGCCGTCCGGGCAGTCGGGGTCCAGGGCCCGGCGCACCTGCGACCAGAACACCCCCCACCGCGGTACGTCGCCCCCGCACGCCCGGACGATCGCCAGCGTGACCGGACGGCTGGGATGGCTCTCGCCGCGCATGGCGTCGCTCACCGTCGTCTTGCCGAACCCGGTGCGGCGGGCCAGCTGGACCAGTGTGAAGCCGGCCGATCCGCGCAGGTCCCGAAGCCAGTACGCGAAGAGCCGGGTCGGCGACCCGTCCAGGACGATCTCCTTCTGCGGACGCCCCATCGTGCTCAACTCCCCTTCTCGACAGCGTCTTTGCCGCCGAAGTCGCCGCCGAGTCTCGCACACGGCCGACGCCGCGTCCCGGTCCCGTTTTCCGGAGATGGTCCGGTTCGCCGGAGAACCGTTGAGGCCGGACTCCGTCCCTTGTTACACAGGTTGCGCCCGGCTCCGGTGCGCCCGCATCGGCCGGTTCCTGCTCTTGTGCCAGGAGAAGACCATGGCTTTGTTCCCCCGGACGCCTCGCGCCACACGGCTGCCGGCCGATGTGGTGGCGCGTATGGAGCGGTTCGGCCGCTTCGAGTTCGACCCCGTCGGCACCGACATCGACGCCTCGGACGTCTGGGCCGAACTCCAGGCCCCGTTCCTGCCGTTCGCGCAGTCGGACCCGGAGGGCTTCGCCCGCGCGCTCGCGGACGCCGTACTGCCCGCCGGAGGCTTCGCCCTCTTCGGCGCCGCCCGCACGGTGTGGAACCTGGTCGGCTCCGACTTCGGCAGCCCGGCCTACGACGCCGTACGGATGGCCGCGCTGGAGTTCTTCCGGGCGAACGGGGTGCCCAGCGGCAGGCTGTCCGCCGACGACTGGCGGTTCTGGCAGGAGAACCGCTCCGAGCCCTGGCTCCTGGGTCGGCCGCGGCCGGCTCCGGGGGAGGCGCGGATCGCGCCCCTGGCACCGGACGAGCTGCGCCGGATCGCCCGGATCACCGGCGCCCCGGACTCCAACGTCGTCTACGCGGCCGCCACGCCTGACGGCCGTTTCGTGGCCGTCGTCGACGCGCCGACCAGCGACACCGACCCCACGCGGGGCCGCTTCGGCTGGGTGACGGCGGACACGCTGTACGACCTCTACATCCGGATCGGGGAGGCGTTCCAGACCCCCGTCCACTGGGTCGCCGAGGAACTCCTTCCCTTCGTTCCCCTGCCTCCGTCCCGTTTCTGAGACCACCGACTCCCCAGGAGAGAAGAGACATGGCCAAGGGCCGCAGCTGCCAGATCTGCCGACAGCGCATGAGCGTCAAGAGCGAACAGCGACAGCCGATGGGCTCGTGGGTCGCCTACGAGTGCCGCAACCCCGCCTGCAGGAACTGGATCGACAGCGGTCAGCGCTACCGGTTCAGCGAGAAGGTCTTCGAGGACAAGTAGGGCGAGCCGGGCAGGGGGCCACCCGCCCCGACGCGACGCCGGGCAGGGGTCACCCGCCCCGACGCGACGAGTGCAGCGATCCGGCACCCCGGCCCGACCAGGGCCCCGGCGCGACAAGAGCAGCGATCAGAGCAAGCGGCGCAGGGACGACGAACTGCGCGGACACACCTAGCAGGGAGCGCAACGCATGGCCAAGTCACCGGTGGAGATAAGGACCCAGTTGTCGATGGCGGAGGCGGCCGACGTCTTCCGTCAGGCGATGCGGGTGAGCTGGTGGAACGAGAACATCACGGGCGCGGGCACCACCTTCGAGCAGCCCAGCGGCTCGGTGTTCGACAGCGTGGCCGAGGACCTGCCCGACTTCGCCGTGATGGCGTTGCTCGGCGGCCGGGGAGCCGAGATCCAGAAGTCCGCGGTGCACATGTACATGTGGAACCGGGGCGACCACCGGGAGATCCTGCTCGGCGTCGGCCGTAACCTCGGCTCCTTCGGCATCAAGGCCAACCGCAAGATCCGGCGGTACATCGAGACGCTGACGGTGCTCGACCCGGCCCTCAAGTACTCCGGGATCTGAGCGGCCCCCCTCGGCCCCCACTTCGGCCGTCCGTAGGGCCGGGGGCACCAGGAGCACCCGGCGCGGGGGGCCGGGTGCTCCCGTCATGTCCGGGCGCGGGGGGCGGGTGCTCCCGCGCCCAGGCGCTCAGCCGGCCGTCGCGAACGCCTCCACCGACACGTCCCTCGCCAGCTCCGACCGGTGGAACGAGTAGACGTCTATGTGGGAGACCTTCACCAGCAGGCAGTAGCGGTCCAGCGAGGTCACCGACGTCGCCACGCGCGCGTACTCGCGCCGCAGGAAGTGGACCGCCGCCTGGTTCGCCACCGAACTCTGGCCGCACACCAGCAGCACCGGCCGGCTCGACTCCGGCGGGGTGAACTTGGCGACCACCGCGTACTCCTGACGCCCCCGGTCGAAGTAGTAGCTCTCCCCGCCGACCACGATCGCCACCGAGTCGGGGCGGTCGCTGAACGGTGTGATCGTCAACCCGGGCAGATGGGCGGTGAGATGGCCGCCGGTGCGCGGATTGGAGCCGCCGATCGGCCCGCCGACGCAGAACTCGGCCCGGTCGCCGTTGCTGCCGCGCAGGTCGCCCGACTCCACACTGACCCGGCAGCCCAGTTCGCTCAGGAGCACGGTCAGTTCGACGACCGCCCGCAGATCCCGCTGCTGGGTCGTCCCCGGCTGCCCGTGCTTGGTGCCGACGACGATCACACAGTGCTCACCCGGCCGGGTGCCGAAGAAGGCGGCCTTGCGGTACAGCGCCCTTCTCCGCCGTCCCCGCTCCCACAACGAGCCCAGCCCGAGCCCGACCAGGCTGGTCAGCAGACCGATCGCGACATTGGCGAGCAGCGACAGCATCGCGTCGCCCGTCAGTTCTGCCCGGCCCGGCCGGGCAGCGGGCCGCCGGGCGGGGAGTCCGGGTCGAGCGCGTGGACGAGGGCGACCACGCGCTCGCGGTACGGCTCCGGCAACGGCACCTTGGCGTCCTGCGGCGGCGGCGCGTCCTGGGGGCCCTCGATCCGGGCGACTCGGCTGTCCGACAGCTCGTCCAGCTCGACGGTCAGCGTGTCCAGCGCCGCCGCGTCCCCGGCGGAGACGGCCGCCGACAGCCTGTCGAGCAGGTCGGCGACCTCCACCTCCCAACTCCGCCGCGGCAGCCGCCACTCCTCCAGCATCAGCCCCAGCGCCAGACGCGCCGCCTCGGCCGTCTCGGGGTCGATCACGGCCGCGTTGTCCGATGTGCTCACACCGTCGTCCTTTCGTCAGGCTCGTCTTCCGTCAGCGCCCGGTGTGGACGTACGGCGCCCAGACGCGCGGTGCGTCGGAGTGCCGTGTCCGCAGCGCACGGACGATCTCGTGCACGGCCCGCGCGGTGTCGGTGACGTCCAGTCCCGTGCCGTACGTGCGCAGAGAGCGGTACAGACGTCGCGTCAGCCGCACCGACACCAGATCCGTCGCTTCCCACAGCGCGCCCACCACCTGCGGATATCCGGCCGTCTGGAACGCCGACGCCAGATGGACGGCCTCGTCGGGGAGGCGGTCCGTGCGCGTCGTGTGACAGGCCAGCAGGACGGCGAGCTGGGCGTTCGGCAGATGCCTGCGGGCCACGTCCAGCACCCCGAGCGGGCCGTCGGCCAGCACCAGATGGCTCCTGGAGGGGTCCTCGGCGTCGCTGAGGCCGTGACACGCGAAATGCACGGTGGCCGCCGAGGACAGCTCGGCGAGAACCCGTTCGACCGTCGCGTCCGGCCCCTGCACGGTACGCAGCGCGCCCAGGGTGCGGGCCATCGACGCCACCTCGGCCACGGACGCGCCGTCCCGGCCGCCGGCACCGGTGGGCTGCCGAACCGCCAGGAAGGGCCCGGCGCCCCCGCCCGGCGCCGGGGCCTGCCGGGCGTGCCGCAGGGCCCTGATGCTGGGCGTGTACGAGGAGGCGACGCGGTCCAGCACCGTGCGCCCGGCGCCCGGCGCGACCGCCCGGTGATGACCGGCGGCGTGCAGCGGCAGATGGGCCAACGGACCGGACGCCGACCACCACAGCCTGGGCACCGCCTCGCGCGGGACGCGCTCGGGGAGCGGCCGCGTCAGACCCGCCGCCGTGAGAACCGGTTCCGCGATCGCGTCCCACAGCCATTCGAGGGTGGCGAAGGTCGTCTCGGCGGCCTCTTTGCGACGGGCGGGCGACTCACCGGCCCCCACCGAGACCGCCGCGAGGAAACGCCGCGCGGTGTGCGCGAGCTGCCCCTCGGTGACGTCGAGAGGAACGAGGCGGATGCCCTCGGTCGTGACCACGAGGGCATCGGAGCGCAGCCGGTCGATGTTGATCAGCACGATCGGCCCCTCCTTCGCCTCGTGCCGCATCTGCTCGGCGCTCGGCGGCAGCAGGAAGTGCTCGAACCCGTGCAGTCCCCGGATCCGCGCCAGCAGCCGCTGCCACTCCTCGGCCACCGCGTGCTGCTCGCGGATCCGCGCGGCCTCGCCCGGCCCGTCGCCGCCCGCCGCCGACCGCGGGTCAAGGCCGTCCGGCGCCACCGGCGTCTCCGCCTCCCGCAGCCGGTGGGCCAGGGTGGTGAACTCGCGCGCCGTCCCGGGATGGACGGCGGCCAGGTCGGAGACATCGCTGCGGACCTGGATGTCCTGTCCCATCAGCACCGCCCGTCCCTGCTCCAGCAGCGCCGCGGCCTGCTCGGTGCGGCCCGCGGCCAGCGCCACGGCGCACGCGGTGCGGGCCAGGCTCGTACCGGCGAGCCGGTCCGGGAGGTCGGTGGAGCGCCGGGTGCCGGCCGGTCCCGGATAGCGGCGGCCGAGCAGCGCGGTGCGCAGCATGGCCTGGCGGTCGTCACGGTTCAGCGCCTGGGACACGATCAGCGGCAGCGCCTGGAGCGCGGCCTCGGCGGCGTCCGTCGCCAGGGCCCAGTCGTGGCGCTCCACCGCCTCGCCGAGGGCGTTGCGCGCCTTGTCGAACCGGGCCTGCGGCGGCAGCACCCGGTCGGCCGCCGGGTCCCACGAGACGGGTTCCTCGTCGCCGTGGCGGTACCAGGTCACGGCGTCGTGCGCACGGCGGACGCCCTCGGCGACGGTGGCCAGGGCGGGACGGAGCAGCTCGCGCAGCTCGGCCAGCTCGGGCGAGTACTCCGGCCGCTCCGGCAGGGCTTCGAGGCCGCGCGCCGCGAGATCGGTGAGCCGTGCCGCCTCCTGGGTCCCGGCCACGTCCCGGCGCATCCAGGACAGCAGTGCCAGGGCGTGCGCGTAGGGGATGACGCAGCCCAGCCAGCTCGCGGACATCTCCGGGAACCGCCGCACCGCCCAGGCCAGCCCGTCGCAGGCACGGGCGATCGTCGGCATGTCCTGGTGCAGTGTCCCGTGGGCGATCCGGTGCGTCTCGACCGCGCAGAGCAGCTCCTCGTACCGCGCGCTGGTGGGCGGGAGCAGGGCCAGCTGCTCGTCGCCGCGGCGTACGGCGCGCTCCAGGTCCTCCGGGTCCTCGCTGAAGGTGAACCGCGCGACCAGCAGTTGCACGAGGACGCCGCCGAAGTGGCCTCGCCGCCCGTCGGTCAGCGGCCCGGCCAGCACGGCCTCCAACTGGTCCACGGCGAGAGCCAGTCGGCGCGGATCGCTGACGCCGTTGCCCAGCAGCGCGGCGCGCGCGGCGGTGACGTCCGGCGGCAGGCCTTCGAGGTCCTCCTTCGACGCGGGCTCCGACGGCCCGGTGTCCTCGGGCGGCGCGGGCGGCCACGCGACGGCGGCGTGCCCGGCGCGAGGCGGCGGCGCGTCCGCCGTGGCGGGCCGTGCGACACCTGTGAACGGGGCGAAGTCCTCCGGGCCCGGACCGGGGGAGCGCACACCGGGCCGCCCCGGCGGCACATACATCTGGATGGGCGGCAACTGCACCCCCCACAGCAGCGGTCCGAGGAACGGCTGCGCCAGCTTGAGAAGCCGGGTGAGATTGAACGGCGACCGCTTGACCAGCTGTTCCATCTTGGCGCACATCGTCCGCTTCTGGATGACGTGCGGCAGCAGGGGGTGCTCCGGGGGCAGGTCCCGCTGCAGCGCGGCCCACAGTTCGTCCGAGCGCCGGAGGTCGGCGGCCGACCCGGTGAAGACGGCCCGCGTGGCCAGCAGCGCGGGCATGTTCCCGGCGTACATCCCGTTGTCGTCGGGCGGCGCGCAGGCCCGGTACGCCTCCAGCTGTGCGATGGCCTCGTGGACCACTTCCTCGTCCGGGTTGCGCGGCAGGGACGCGGTGAGGGCGAGGGAGAACATGAGATGGGCCGAGGCGGCCTCGTCGTCGACCTCGCGGGTGCCGTGGCGTCGGGCGTGCTCGACCGCCCGCAGCGCCGAGCGGCCTGCCTTCAGCGCCAGCCGGATGCCCGCCGCGTCGGCCGGACGGTCGCGAAAGCGTGTCAGCGCCACGTGGACCGCGGTGCAGCTGACGGCACCGGCCTCCACATGGTCGGCCGAGACCCCGGCGAACGCCGCGTCGGCCCACCGCCCCGCGTCCTCCAGTACGGACCTGTCGCCGGACTCCAGGCGGAAGATCGCGGTCTGGGCCAGCCTGGTCAGCAGACAGGGCCGGACCAGGTCGTCCTCGGGCAGCGATTCGGCCAGCAGCGCGGCGTGCGGATGCGACGGCCGGGGCGGCTCGAAGTGGCGCGGCGAGGGCTCCTCCGGATACGTCGCCGCGACGGCCACCGGATCGTCCGCCGGCCGGCCCTGGGTCTGGGCGGCGAGATAGTGGTGGACGTCGTCCGACAGCCGGTGGTCGTCGAAGCGCAACGCCAGCGTGCGCTCGGCCAGCCACAGATGCAGCACCCAGCGAGGCCGTCGCGCGTCCTGGCGCGCCCCTACGTCGAGGGCGTACTCCATGACCGCCAGTGCCGCGACCGCGCAGTCACGGCCGCCCTCGTTCCAGGAGGCGCGCAGCAGTCCGGCCGCCGACGGCAGCCAGCTCTCCGGTTCCTCTCCGGCGCGGGCCAACCACCGTTCGACGTCCGGCGTCCACGCCGCCTCACAACGCTCCAGCGTGCGGTCCACGGCCGTTCGTAGATCTGACACACCGCCAGTCTTCCTTGCCGCGCGTCCCTTTGGCCCCGGTCCGGAATTCTCCGGCAAACAACGCCCGCGGCCGCCAGGCGTTCAGAACGGCTCGAAGCCCGGCCGGACCGGACCGACCTCCCCGGCGGCCACCGGCTCCTTCGGCCAGGTCCGCCGCCGACCGCTCGGCGACCCAGCCGTCGAAGTCGGCCGCCGAGCCGATCCGGTGGCCGCCGCCCGGACGGACGCCTTCAGATCGGCCGGTCCGACGTAGCGGTAACGCCCCCCTCCACGTTCATGCGCGCCAGGCCAGTGGTTCGTTCAGGACACCTGCGCCGGCCCCGGCCTGCCCGCCGAACCGGTGGCCGCGGCGCGCGGCTTCCGGAACAGCTGAGGTTGCGGGCGGCCAGGCCCGGGCGTGGCCCGGGCCTGGCCGTCGATCCGTGAGGTGGTGGGGGAGTCAGTCCGAGATCGCCACGCCCTCCGCCAGAAGGACCGGGACGTCGTCGCGGGTGCCCGTCCAGCTGTCCGACTCGTCGTCGTGGCCGAGATGCTCGACGCGCTGGGCGCCGGGTGTCGCGGTGAGGCGGTGGGCGGTCAGGGTGCCCGGGGTGGCCCTGGGGGAGTGCTGGTCGGCCGCGCGGACGAGCGCCTCGACGGCTGCCGGGTCGATGGTGGGGAAGGGCGGGAAGGGGACGGTCCAGAGATCGGCCGGGTAGACGGCGGGGACCGGGCCCTCGCCGTCGAGGAGGCCGGGGGCGTCCGGGAAGAGCACGCCCTCCCAGGCGAGATGGCCGCCGTGCCGCCGGCCCGCTCGTGGTGCGCGGATCGAGGGGCCGGCGTCCGGGAGACCGTCGAGCGGCTGCTCGCCGTAGACCAGGGTCAGTGACGCGACGTCCTCGCCCGTGTCGTCGCGGACGGAGACGTCCACGCACCAGTCGCCGTCACGCCGGACCCCCCGCGCCTCGCGGTGCAGGGTGAGTACGTCGTCGGTGAACCGCAGCCGCGGGAGGCGGACTCGCAGGGAGCGCAGCTCCCGCAGGTGGAGGAGGGGCCAGCCTTCGGGCACCACCCAGTCGCCCGCGGCCACCGCGTGTTCGAGGACGACGCTGACGGGGACCGCGAGGTCCCCGCCGACCCGGAACTCGGACAGGACCGGATGCCGACGCGCTTCGAGCGACAGCGAGGTGCGCAGCGTGCGGAAGATCTCGTACCGCTCGACGCTGCCCAGATAGTGGTCCAGCGCGTGCAGGCGCGGCAGGTCGGGGTGGCCGGTGAGGGTGCCGAAGCCGCGGAGCTGGCCGGGGGAGAGGACGGCGCCGATCCGGCCGAGGAAGACGGCCTCGCCGGTGTGGCCGGAGGCGAGTTCGGCGGCCCACAGCCGGGCGCCCTCGGCGGGGTCGAGGGTGGAGACGTAGCGTACGGCGGCCGCGTAGTTGGCGATGACGCCGAGCCGTTCCCAGGTCGGCCAGCACAGGGTCTGCACGGGCAGCCCGAGGTCGTCCCGGGCCCAGAAGCCGAGCCGGGCCAGCGCCTCGTTCCCCGCCGCGTAGTCGACCTGCCCCACCATGCCGCCCATGCGGCCGGCCAGCGAGCCGACGTTGCTCAACAGCCGCAGCCGGGCGCGGCGTTCGGGCCGTGCGAGGACGGCCGTGACCAGATTGGCGAAGCCGGCGACCTTCACGTCGACGGTGCGGACGACGTCGTCGGCCGACTTGCGGTCGAAGCGGGCCGGTTCGTCGATGCCGGCGTTGTGCACGATGTGGGTCGGCCCCCCGCCCAGCGCGGCGAAGACGCGCTCGACCTGGTCCGGGTCGGTGCAGTCGCAGCGCAGATAGTCGACGCGC
This sequence comes from Streptomyces sp. NPDC005017, assembly GCF_042873115.1. Taxonomy (NCBI): domain Bacteria; kingdom Bacillati; phylum Actinomycetota; class Actinomycetes; order Kitasatosporales; family Streptomycetaceae; genus Streptomyces; species Streptomyces sp. NPDC005017. Next base: position 55,287 of record NZ_JBIALD010000025.1, read on the forward strand.
AGCCCGTCGGCCGCCGCGCCCGCGAGGTTGCGGTGCACGGCGCGGTCGTCCTCGGCGCGCCGCACCTCGCGGCGTACGCCGGCCAGCGCGGCGGGTGTCCGGGCGGTGGCGAGCCGCCCGCGACGCCAGCGGGCGAACTCCTCGTCGCCCAGCAGGAGTTCTCCCTCCGGCCGTGGGCGCTCGCCCCGGCCGGTGACCACGACCCGGCAGCCGAAGGTCTCGGCGAAGGCGCGGGCCGCCGCGAAGCCGACGCCCCGGGCGCCGCCCGTGACGAGGACCGTGTCGCCCGGCCGCGGTGCCGTCGCCCCGCCGGGCGGCGGGGTCGGGGCGGGGCGACCGGCGAGCACATGGCGCCGCCCCGCGCGGTAGCAGACCTCGAAGTCCTCCGGTCGTACGTACTCCTGGGCGACCGCCTCGGCGATCACCTCGGGTTCGGCACGGTCGACGTCGACCACGACGAGCCCGGCGGCGGGCAGCTCACGGGGCAGGCATTTGGCCAGCCCCGCCCAGATGCCGCTCAGCGGCTGCGGCACCGGTCCGTCGCCGTGGCCGCCGAGCCCGCCGAGATGGGTGACGGCCACATAGACGTGATGGCCGTAGCGGTGTTCGGCGGCCCAGCGCGCGTAGGCGCCGCGTACGGCCTCGGTGGTGCCGGCGAGCGCCCGGCGCCAGGACGTGTCGCCCAGCTCGTAGGTCCGGCCGACCACGTTGAGATCGACGATGCCGTCCCAGCCGTCGGCGCCCGGGAGGCTCCCGGGCGTGTGGGTCACGACGCGGGCGCCGCGCCGCTCGAGGGCGGCGCCGACCGCGTCGGCCAGGTCCCGCACCCCGCCCACCAGCAGCAGCCTGCGCCCGGCCAGGGGCGTCGGTGCGGGGGCCGGACGCGGTGCTTCGACGGGCTCCCAGACGAACCGCCCCACCGGGCGGACGAAGGCCTCGGGGTCGAAGGCGGACAGATGCGGCCGCAGCGCCGGCCAGTCCCGGTCAGCGCTCCCGCGCAGCGCGGTCGAGGTCATCGGCGGCGCTCCTCTGCCGTCACCCGGATGCCGTTCTTGGGGAAGAGGGTGATGAACGCGCCGTTGCGGGGCGTCTCGTCGACCAGCGTGAGCCGGAAGCGGCCGTGCACCGTGGCCACCGCCTGACGCAGGAGTTCGAGCCCCATCCTCTTGCCGATGCACTGGCGGCGCCCGCCGCCGAAGGGCACGTAGGCGTTCCGGTCGCGTCCGGCGGAGGCCTCGGCCGTGAAGCGGTCCGGGTCGAAGGAGTCCGGGTCGGGCCACTGCCCGGGGTTGCGGTGGGCGGCGTACACCGAGATCAGCACCGGTGTACCCGCGGGGACGCGCCGGCCCGCGAGGACGTCGTCGCCGATCGTCTGCCGGGGGAACTGCCACACCGGCGGATGCAGCCGCAGGGCCTCGTCGACGGCCCGGCCCGTGTACGGCAGCGAGTCGAGATCGGCGGACGTGGGCGGGCGCACTCCGCACACCTGGTCCGTCTCCGCCTCCAGCCGGTCGCGGACCTCCGGATGGCGGGCGGTCTCGTACAGCGTCCACGCCAGGGCGAGGGCGGTGGTCTCCACTCCGGCGAGCATCAGGGTCACCAGGTCGGACCAGAACGCGTCCTCGGGCAGGTCGGAGTCCCGGATCAGGGCGGCGACCTCACCGCCCGAACCCTCGTCGGCGTCCCGGGCGGCCTGGGCGATGACCCGTTCCAGGGTGCGCCGGGCCCGCCGTACGCGGCGCCGGTAGGGGGTGGGGACGAAGGAGGGCGCCAGCTTCTCCAGGGAGCCGACCTCCTTGAAGATCGCCTCCAGCGCGACGCTCAGCGCGTCGGCGAACTCACCGCCGTCCCGGGAGAGATCACGGCCCACCAGGGCGTGACCGATGACCCGGCAGGTCAGCCTCATCGACTCCGCGTACAGGTCGAACGGGCGTCCCGTACGGGCGTGTTCGGTCCAGCGGGCGGTCAACTCCAGCAGGGCGGCGTCGGTTTCGTCGGAACGCGCGGCGATCGCGCCCGGTGTGAAGGCCGGGTTGACGACCCTGCGGTGCTCGCGCCAGTCGGCGTCGTCGAGCGTCAGCAGGCCCTGGCCCATGAACAGGCGGAAGGCCTCGTAGTAGGCGCCTCGGCAGTAGTTGTCCGCGTTGCCCTGGAGGATCTGCCGGACGGCCGCCGGATCGGTCACCTGCACGGTGGGGTTGTGCGGGACCATCGGCAGCTTCACCACCGTGCCGTGGGCGTGCTGGGCGCGTACGGCGAAGCCCGGCGGGTCGGCGGCGTACAGGATCGTGGAGCCGACCACCGGCCAGGCCAGCGGGAGTCCGGTCGGTCCGTCGGGCTCCGGCGGCGGTGCCTCGCCCGCCAGGGCTCCGGTCACGGGGCAGCGCGGGGCGGTGTCCGTGTCACTGCCCCTCGGTGTGCTCTGACGCGTCACGCTGTCGCCTCCTGGGCCTGTGCCGACGCCCGTCGGGCGAGGTCGGCGCCACGCGGACGCTCGCGGTAGGCGCCGGTGGTCTGGTTGATGTGGCCGAGCACCACACCGGTCATGTCCTTGATCTGGAGCACCACGTGACCGGCAGCATCGACCGCCACGGCCCGGTTCGCCGCGCCGCTCTCCAGGTCCAGGCGCGCGGGCAGCGAGTACAGCTCCACGCGGGTCCCGGCGGCGGCGAGCGAGGCGTCGGTGTGGCCGCCGTACAGGTCGATACGGCGGATCGTGCGCGGGACGGCGAGCGGGGTCCAGTCGCCGCCGTGCCCCGGGAGTTCGGTCCGGTCCAGGACGCACACACGGGCCAGACCGTCCAGCAGCACGGACGGCACGACCAGTCCGGAGAACCAGCGGTCGATGCCGGGCCGGTCGGGCGCGTAGTGGGCGCGCCGGCCGGACGGATGGGTGCGGGTGCCGGCCGTGGAGACGAAGACACCGCTGAGGAGCACGGCGGGGTTGGGCACGTGGTAGGGATCGGACAGGGGCTCGGCCCCGTTGTCGTCCCAGTGCTGCCATCGCGGCGCGGCCACGGGTTCGTCGCGCAGGCGGACACGTGCGCTGAAGTGCCTGCGGTCCTTCACCAGCACCCGCCCGTCCGGCGCCACGACGTCGCCGGTCACCTCGACGGCGACGACCGACTCCCGCGGCCCGTCGGACAGCAGCCGCGCGGTGATCTTCTTGGTCTCGTCGCGGTCGGCCTTGTAGACCCGCAGGAACGACTCCAGGCGTACGTCCTCCACGACCACCGGAACGCGGCCGGGCACCAGGTGCATGGCGGCCTCGGCGGCGAGTTCGGGGACGAACGTGCCGGGCAGGGTGGGGTGACCGTTGACGACGTGTTCGTTCAGATAGCCGTCGCGGTCGAGGCCGAAGCGGCGTACGACGGTGAGCCGGCCGGGGGCGCGGTCCACGATGTCGTCGACGTAGAACTCGGGCAGTGCGGGGGCGGGGGTGGCGGGGACCGGGGAACTCGCCCGCGACGCGGGCCGGTCGCGGCAGAAGTCCAGATAGCCCGGTGCGGCCGCCTCGATCGCGGCGCGTTCGGCGTCGCCGAAGAACACCGTCACCGGCGTGTGCCGTCCGTGGTCCGCCTGGTCCAGCTCGTGCAGGAAGTGGTCGACGCCCTCGGCCGTGGGCATCGCCGTGAACTGGGCGCTCTTGGCGAGGAAGGTCCGCATCAGCGGGGTGGCGCCCAGGCCGACATCGCGCCACAGCGTCCAGCCGAGCGTGAACTCCCTTGCCCCGTGCGCGGAATGGTGCAGGGCGGCGGTGTTGAAGTAGTCGTTCGCGGCGCCGTAGTCGGTCTCGCCGGTCTGGCCCGTGAAGCCGACGAAGGAACCGAAGTTGCACCACAGGCGCGGCTGCCGGTCGCCGAAGGCCGCCTTGAGGTGGGCGTAGGAGCGGACCTTCAGATCGCGGACGGTGTGGAAGTCCCTCAGCTGCTTCTGCTCGACAGAGGCGGCCCGGTTCGTTCCGGCGATGTTGAGCAGCAGGTCGACCCCGCTCTCCGCGTCCGTGATCCGCCGTACGGTGGCCCGAACGTCCTCCGCGTCACGCAGATCGCAGCGGTGGTACGTGACCCGGTCGGCGCCGCACAGCTCGCGCAGCGCGGCGATCGTGGCGCGGACCTCGCGGGCGGAACCCAGCCGGTCGTAGGCCATGTTGGCCTCACGCACGGTGAGCCGCTCCGGGCCCGTGGTGCGGGCGCGGATGAAGTCCTTGCGCTCCAGCCGCTCGTCGGCCTCGTCGCTGTCGACGTCGGTCGAACCGATCAGGTGCAGCCGGGGCCGGTCGCGGCGGGCCAGGGCGAGCAGCAGCTCGGCGCCGATGCCGCGGGCGCCGCCGGCCGCGACCACCACCCGGTCGCGGGAGCCTGTCCGCGGCTCGACGCGCTCGCCGGGTCCGGTGACGGCCTGCGGCTCGACGTGCTCACCGGGCTCGGTGACGGCCTGCCACAGCAGCCGGGTGCCGCCCACGTGGTAGACGACGGGCAGCATCTGCGGGAGCGCGTGCTCGCGGGCCGCGTCCGGCTCGGCCGTGACCAGGTCGCGTGTCTCGTGCACGACCGCCAGGACCGAGGTGTCCGGCCACTCCAGCGCCAGGCTCTTGGCGAAGCCCGTGAACAGGCCCGCGCACGCGTGCGGGACCCGCGCGTCGTCGACGCCGCCTAGCACGAGCACGGAGAACGACTCGGGGCGCTCCGCGCGCTCGACGCATGCCTTCGCCGTGCGGAACATCGCGTCGTGCAGGTCGAGCAGGGCCTCGGAGGGTGCCGCCCGCTCGGTGTGCAGATCGACCAGGACACGGATGTGCCGGGGCCGGGTCCGTGCGACGACGTCCTCGAGCGTCGCGTCGAGGGGAAGCGTCTCCACTCCGGCGACGTGGTGGCCGGTGTTCGTCAGGACGGCGGTGCCGGCCGGGAACAGGTCCGGTGCCGGGCGGGTGAGGCCGGGGTCGGGCGCCGGGGCCAGCCGCAGGACATGGCGGTCCAGGAGGTGCGGCTGGGCCGGGGCAGATTCTGCGGACTCGGCGGACCTGGTGGACTCCGCGGTTTCCGCAGTTTCTGCGATTTCCTCGGGCTCCGCGGCGACCGGGGGCGGGCCGGGACGGCGCAGGGTGAGCCGCTGTACGGGGCCGCCCCGGCGCACCGGACGTTCCAGGACCGCCGTGGCGGCCGCACCGTCCGCCCCGGTCAGGAAGGCGATCAGCTCGCGGGCGCCCTCGGCGCCCAGCAGGGTCGTGTTCCGCTGGGTGGCGTTCATGCGGCCGCGCTCCTTTCCATGACGGCCAGTACGGGCAGTCCGGCCTCTTCGGCGAGTGAGCGGCGCGTCACCACGAAGAGGAACGCGCCCTCGGCTGCGGGGCGGCCGCCCGCGTCGTTCCAGCCGGGCAGCGCCGCGCCGTTGACACCGGCGACCAGCGCCACGTCGATCTCCCGGAAGCCGAGATAGAGCCCGGCGACGTCGAAGGCCTCCAGCAGCGAGGCCTCGCCGGCGTCCACGGTGAGACTCAGACCGCGCAGGTCGAAGTAGTTGCACAGCCGGGCGGCGATCACATTGGGCATCTCGCCCGGGAACGAGTCCTCGGTGGGCGCGGCGATCAGACCGGTGGCCCGTTCCTCCAGACGCTGGAGGAACTTCGAGGTCACGGCGGGCTCCTCGGCTCCCGCCACCGCGTGGGCGATCTCGTCGAGATAGGCGCGGGTCTTGTACAGCAGCGCGTTGCGGGTGGCGCCGGTGTGTCCGACGACGACTCCGGCGGTCATCCGCCGGTTCAGGCAGAACTCCCTCACCCGTTCGTCGAGTTGCTGCACACAGCGGACCAGCATCAGCTGCGAGCGGTCCGTGGTGCGGGCCGTCGGGGGCGGCATCCGCAGCTCCTGGAACGGCGGCACGGGGTAGACGGTCCCGAACGACGCCTCGGGAGACGGCCCTTCGCCCGCGGCCCAGGCGGCGACCGCCGCCGCGTCCGGGTCGCCGGGCAGCCGGGACGACCAGCCGACCACGACCAGTTCGTCGTCGACGGGCGCGGGCAGCGCGATCGGGCTGCCGGACCGGGCGGCCGAGGGATGGTCCTCGGTGAGGATCAGATGGGCGTTGGTGCCGCCGAACCCGAAGCCCGAGACGGCCACCCGGCGGGTACGGCCCGCCCGGGCCGGCCAGGCGACCGGTTCCTGCGGCACCCTCAGCGCCCCCGACAGCGCGCTGAGCGCCTCGGGCAGCCGCTCGAAGCGGTACTGGGCGGGGATCGTGCCGTGCCGCAGCGCGAGCAGCGCGTGGATCACGGAGACCACCCCTGCCGCCCAACCGCTGTGTCCCACCAGGGACTTGTTCGAGGTGACGTACATCGGCCGGTCACCGGCGTAGCGGGCGTGCAGTCCGGTGAACTCGGCCTCGTCGCCGGCCGGCGTACCGGTGGCGTGGGCGATGATCCAGTCCACGTCCGACGCGTCAAGGCCGCCGCGTTCCAGGGCGCGTTCCACGGCGAGCTCCTGCCCGGCGGGTGCCGGAGCGTAGATCGCCTTGCCCCGTCCGTCCGCGGACAGTCCTATCGCCGACAGCAGCCCGAGGACCCGGTCGCCGTCCGCACGGGCCCGGGACAGCCGCTTGAGCACGACGAGACCGGCGCCGTCGGAGAACAGCGCACCGTCCGCCCCGGCGTCCAGCGCACGCACGGCGCCGCCCGCGGACAGTCCGTTGAGCTTGGCGAACAGCACCGAACCGCTCGGCGCGAGGGCGAACGAACCACCGCACACGGCGATGTCGCTCTGCCCGGACAGCAGGTCACGCACGCCGATGTCCATCGCGTAGAGCGAGGAGGAGCAGGCGGTGTCGACCATGTGCAGCCGGGTGCCGTCGGGCAGGATGCCGGCCATGGCGTCCTCCCCGACCCGGTAGGGGAGATACCCGGCCGTCGGGTCGTCGCCGCGGTGGAAGCGGCCGCGCAGCGCCTGCCCGATCGGCCCCTCGACCGCGTCGTCGCCGTCCTCGGCCAGGGTGTCCAGCGCGGACCGCAGCACGAAGGCCTCTTCGAGGTGCTGGCTGCCGTCGGGCGTGTAGCCGACACAGAAGGAGAAGCGGGCGTCAGGGGCGCGGTGAACGCCCTCCAGCGCCTGGTGGAGGCTGTGCCGCAGCCACAGGGTGGTGTGGTCGAGTCCGGCGGTGGCCCGGCCCTCGGCGCGCAGCCGTTCGTGCGGCTCGAAGGACGTGATGAAGCCGGAGCGGCGCTGGTAGGTCTTGTCCGGCGCGCCGCGGTCCTCGTCGTGGAAGCGTGCGATGTCCCAGCGGTCGGAGGGCGCCTCGACGAAGAGTTCGCGGCCCTCCAGCAGCAGTCGCCAGAACTCGTCCGGGGAGGAGGCGCCGGGGACGGCCAGGCCCATGCCGACGATGGCGATGGGGTCGTCCTCGTCGGCCGTCGCCCCGGCCCCGGTCCCGGCCGCCTCGTCGGCCGTCGGCCCGGTTCCGGTCCCGGCTGCCACGTCGGCCGCGGCCCGGGTCTCCGGCGCCTCGTCTGCCGTCACGACGACCGGCGTCGTCGCGCCGGTCTCCGCGGTCTCCGTCCCCTCGGCCGGTGTCCCGGGCGCGGTCGCCCGTGCGGCTGCCGTCCCCGGCCCGGTCTCCTCCGCCGTCCGCCCCTCGGCAGACGTCTCCTCCGCGGACGCCTGCCGTACAGGAGACGGGCTCGGCGACATCGCCGACCGCAGCAGCGTGAGACCGCCGTCCGCCAGCAGCGTCTGCCCGGTGACCCAGCCGGAGCGCTCCGAGGCCAGGAACACCACGACCTCGGCGAGGTCCTCGGGGCTGCCGAGGCGGGCCAGCGGCGTGGCCGCCACGGTGTTGGCGCTGACGTCCTCGAAGGCCGGGAACATCTGGCCCACGGGGTTGTCGATCAGCCCGCAGGACGCCGCGTTGACCCGGATGCCGTCCTCGGCGAGCTCGGCGGCGAGGTAGCGGGTCAGCGACTCCAGCGCCGCCTTGGAGATGCCGACCGGAAGGTAGTTGGCGGGGGCGGTGACCGACCCCAGGGAGGAGAGGTTGACGATGGCGCCGCCCCGGCGGGTGGCCCGCGCGAGCAGGGGGCGGGCGTAACGGGCGCACCAGAGCGGGCCCTTGACGTTCGTGGCGTACGTCCGGTCGAGCAGTTCCTCGGTGATCTCCTCGAACGGTACGAAGGAGCCGGCCGCGGCGTTGTTGACCAGGATGTCCAGGCGGCCGTGCTCCTCGCCGATCTCGGCGAACATCCGCTCGACCTGCTCCGGCTTGGCGACCGAGGCCCTGACGACCCTGACGTCCAGGCCCTGCCCGGTGAGGGTGCGGGCGAGGCCCTTGGCGGCGTCGTAGGAGTGGAAGCAGTTGAGGAGCACGGTGGCGCCCTGCCGGGCGAGGCGTTCCACGATCACCCTGCCGACGCTGCCGGCGCCGCCGGTCACCAGGGCGATGCGCCCGGTGAACTCGTCGTGCGGTACGGGCGGACGGGCGCTCTCGTGACGGGGTTCGGGCTCGCGGCCGCTCATCGGGTGACCTCGCCCTCGGCGAAGCCGCCGCCCGCGACACCGGCGGCCACGAAGTCGACGACCTTGCCGAACGTGTCGTAGTCGGCCACACGCAGTCCGCTCGGCGGGGCGCCGAGGCCGAAGCGGTCGCCGAGCCGGCTCAGCAGCTCGGTCTGCTTCACGGAGTCCACGCCGAGGTCGGCCTCCAGCAGGACGTCGTCGGTGAAGACCTCGTGCGGGTACTCCATCGCCTCGGCGTACAACGTCCTTACCTGACCCGCGAGTTGGTCGCGGTCGACGTCGACGGGCTCCGACGCCGTGCCGGGCGCGGCCTGGACGGGCTGGGCGACCGGCTCCCTCACCACAGCGGAGACCGGTCCCGGCTCCCGCACCACCGCGGGGGCCGGGACCGGCTCCCGCACCACCGCAGGGGCCGCGACCGACCGGACGGCCGCGGGCGCGCCCAGCGGATCGAGCAGCGCCTTCGCGGCCGCCGCGAGCCCGGCCTCGTCGTCGTGCCCCGCCAGCGGTGCCACCGTGTGCGCACCCGGCAGTGCCGCCTCGGCCAGGCTCGTCAGCACCCGTCCGGCGCCCATCTCGACGAAGGCCCGTGCGCCGGCCGCGTGCAGCGAGGTGAGGGACGTACGGAAGGCGATCGGGGAGACCAGGTGCAGCGCGAGCAGCTCGGCGAGGTCGTCGCCGTCCCGGTAGAAGCGGCCGAGGATCGGCGAGTAGACCGGCACGGTGAGCTCGTGGCGCTCGAACGAGGCGATACGGCTGGCGAGTTCGCGCCGGGCACCGGCCAGCAGAGGGTTGTGGAAGGGGTGCGGGGAGCGCAGGGGGACGGTGGTGATGCCGAGGTGCCGGGCGATCGCCTCGGCGGTGTGGATCGCGTCGGCGGGCCCCGACAGGACCGTCTGGTCGACGGCGTTGTCGACGGCCACCACCAGGTTCGCGTGGTCGATCAGGGCCACGAGCCGTTCGGCCCGCTCGAGACCGCAGCGCAGCGCGAGCATCGAGCCGCCCCGGCGGTCGTGGGCGCGAACGACGGAGATCCGCTCGCACAGCACGGCGGTGGCGTCGGCCAGGTCGTAGGCGCCCGCGCAGGCCAGCGCGGCCACTTCGCCCAGGCTGTGCCCCATGTGGAGCGAGGGGCGCACCCCGTTCCCGGTCAGCAGCCGGTGGGTGGCCACCGAGGTGGCGAAGATCGCCAGCTGAAGGGTGTCCGGGGACTGCTGGAGGAGGACGGCGGGGCTGGGCGGTGAGGGCTGGAACAGAACGGAGGACACCTCCTTGCCGAGGCGCTCCTTGGCGACCTCGTCCACCACCTCGAAGGTGTCCCGCACAGCGCTCACGCCGCGCTCCCACAGGCCCGCGAGGGCCCCGGCACGGTAGGCGCCCTGCCCGGGGAACAGCGCGACGGTCAGGTCCAGATTTCGGTTCATGGGGTTCACGGGAGGACTCCAGTAGGGGTCAGACGCCCGACACGGCGAAGTGCTCGTCCAGGCTGGTCGGATCGGTCAGGTCCACCAGGCGCACGGCGTCGGCCCGGCTGCCCTCGACGGCGAGGGCGAGAGTGTGTCCAGAAGCGGTGCGCAGCAGCTCGAACCACCAGCCGGGGCCGCTGTCGCGCAGGTGCTGCGGGTCGTGGACGGTGATGCGGGCCGCACCGCGCGGGGCGAAGGAGAACCCGTCGAAGTCGCGCCGCCCACCGATGCCCAGACCCTTGAGGTACGCCTCCTTGAGCGCCCACAACTCGGTTGTGCGCCGGGCACGTTCGGCGGTGGGCAGGGCGGCCAGTTCGGACCGCTCGGAGGGGGAGAAGAACCGGGAGACGTGGGCGGCCGACTCCTGCGACAGGGGGCCCTCCACGTCCACGCCGCAGGCCGCGCCGTCGGTCACCACGCAGACGACGAGGCCGTCGGTGTGCGAGAGATTGAACCGCACGCCGTACCAGCCGGGACTGGGCTCGGGCCGCCCGAACTCGTTCACCGGGAACTCCCAGCCGTCCACGGGATGACCGGTGCGCGCACTCAGCGCGCGCCGGCACAACAGCCGCCCGGCGAGGAACTGCCGACGCCGGCGCGGCATCAACATCCGTTCCATGCGGACCCGTTCCTGCTCTCCCAGCAGCCGGTCCTCGCCCATGCGCTCGACGAAGACGCCCGCCGTGTCCTCGGGCAGCAGCCACAGGTCCGTCATCGCGCGGCCTCCGCGTGCTCGGCCCGGAACGGGAACGACAAGTGGCCGCCGAGCCCGCCTGGATACGGGTCCGAGGTCCTCATCAAGCCGACTCCTTCGTGTCCTTCGTGTGCCGGGAACGTGTGCCGGGAACGCCTGGCGGCGCGGACGTGCGGGTACGCGGGGGTGTGCCCGTCGGGCCTGAACGGCCAGGGCGGTGACTCCGAGGGGTACGTCGGTGCCGGGCAGTGGGTGAGGTGTGCGGCGAGGCGGTCGTGCTGGCTGTGGCCAGCACATCACCGGGGCCACCCGGTCACATGAGTGGGCGGCACTCAAGCGGGCTCGGCCGGCCACGCCCTGACGGTGGGAGCTCCGAGGTGGCTTCGCCGGAGGCGCACGGGAGTAGTGCCGCGTCATGTGTTCGATTTGAGTGGCAACTACTGGCGCCGCCGCCCTGGCCGAAATGATGTGCTGCTCCCCGCTCGGCCGCCGGGCCGAGGCCGGGCGTGCGGCACCCGGGCGGGAACAGGTCGAAGAGTTCCAGGTCGGGCCGTGCGGCGGCTATGAGACCGGTGCGTGCGCAGCGGTCCGCCGCGCGGCCAGGAGTGGACCTGGCCGCGCGGCGGACCGCCACCCGATGGGCGGCACCGGCGCGAAGGGCGCGCCGGTCGTCAGTGCTTGAAGGAGTCCTTGGTCTTCTCCTTCGCCCCGCGCATCTTGCCGCGCGTCTCGAGGGCGGCACCCTTGGCCGCGAGGGTTTCCTTGTGCATCGCGTGGGCCACGGTTCGCACGGTCTTTCCGGCGACCTGTTCGGCCTTGGCCTTGGCCTTCTCTCCAGCGCTCATTGCAGCACCTCCCCACTCACCCCGCCCGAGTGCCCGCGAAGCGGGGAGGTCACACGTACCGGCCCTTCCGCCGTGGCTCGGCGCGCCACGGTCCGGCCGGCCTGCCTCCTCGTCGGCCTGTCGCCGGCCCGGCCTGCCGCCCCTTCGGCCAGTCGCCGGCCCCGGCCTGCCGCTCCGCCGACAGGTCGCCGGGACCTAACCGGCGGTGACCGCCCGTTCGGCGAGCGGGACCGGGAGGACGAACGGGGGCAGCGCGAGGCCGGCCTTCTCCTGGTGGACCGCGAGCCGTTCCAGTACGGCGTCGATCTGACGGGTGTGCCGCGGAGTCAGTCCACCGGTGTCGTCGAGGTGCACGGCGCACGCGGTGACGGTGTCGACCAGCCGCTCCAGCAGGGCGACGGCCTCCTCCGCGCCGTCGGCGTGCCGGGCGAGGGCGGGCAGTTCGGCGGCGGTCAGCGCGATCGTGGCTCTGGCCTCGGCGAGCGTGCGGTACGCCTCGCGGCGCAGCCCCCAGCGCCGAGGGCGGTCGTCGGCGCCGCTCAGCACGTGCGCGAGGTAGTTCTGTGCGGCCTCGGCCGCCGTCGCGAGGCGGGCCCGGACGTTTCCGCCGCGATCCCCGGGCAGCGGCACCGGCAGGTGCCCCACGACCAGGACGATCACGCAGGCCAGCAGGGTCTCGCCGATCCGGCCCGTGGAGGCCTGCGGTTCGCCGCCCGCCATGACCAGCGCCAGCACCAGCACGGTCACGACCGTGGTCAGCGCGGCGAAGTGCCGTGTGGCGACGGGGAGCAGCGCCCCGCACACCGTCACCACCGCGACGAGCCCCGCCGGTCCGGGCGGGACGGCGGCGAGAGCGGCGAAGACGAGAGCGCCCAGCACGGTCCCCGCGGCACGGCACAGCACCCGCGAGACCAGCGGCCCGAGATCGGGCTTGACCAGGAACACCGCGGTCACGGGCAGCCAGTACCAGTGGGTGTGCGCCCCGTACCACTGCGCGTGGTGCAGCCACTGCGCGGCGGCCGCGGCCGCCCCGAAGGACAGACCCACGCGGAAGCCGTACTCGCGCCCGCCGACACCGAGGGCCGTGCGGACGGCACCGGCGGGCCCGGCGCCGCGTGTGTGCGGAACGCCCCCGTCGCCGCGGTCGAAGGCCTGGGCGGCGGCCAGCAGCGCGTCGTCGAGAGCGCGCAGCGCGGGCGCGGAACGGTGGGGCGCGGGCAGCGGACCGGTGTGCGTGGCCCCGCGCACGGCGGCGGCGAGCCTCCGCAGCGCCTCGGGGGCCCGGGCGTCGACGGCTTCGGCGGACCAGGCCAGCGCGGTCGCGGCCTCGGCGAGCGGCAGGGCCGCGGCGTACTGCGCGTGCAGTCCGCGTTCCGCGGCGGACGCGGCGTACCGTCGCAGCCGGGGCCCCGCGAGGGCGTCCTGGGCCTGGTCGAGCGCGGCGGTCAGCGCGGTGCGCCGGGCCACGGCGTCCCCGCCGCCGACGGCGTCGAGGAGGTCGGCGATCGTGTCGTACACCCGGGCCACGGCCGCCCGCTCGCCGTCGAACCGGAAGTCACCGGCGAGCGCGCCGGGCGTGGGCAGCGCCAGGCGCAGCAGGAGCAGCCAGCCGGCCCCGGCGAGATAGGCGAGTCCGCGCTGCCAGCCGGATTCGGGCAGCGGCATCCCGGCGCCCACGGCCGCCGCGACGAGCAACTGCGTCGCCGCCGAGGACGCCACGGGCCCTACGGCACTGACACATCCCGCGAGTGTCCCGAGCGCCAGCAGGACGAGGCTGAGCGCGACGGCTCCCATCGACTGACCGGCGTACGTTCCCACGGCGAGCCCGGCCGCGCCGACGACCGCCGGGACCCCGAGCCGTGTCACCGCGGAACGCCGGCTCCCGGGCCGGTCGTTGATCCCGGCCAGCATGGCCGCGATCGCGGCGACGACCCCGAGCGAGACCTGCCCGACGGCCAGGGCGGCGGCCAGCAGCGGTCCCGCCGCCAGCGCCCCACGCACCACCGCACTCCACGGAACCGGCCCCCGCTGGGCGCGCAACGCGTGCCCGAGCCAGGGCGGAGGGACGACAACTGCACGATGTGACACGGGGCTCCTGTCCGTAGGAGGGCGGGACACCTTCGGACAGCAGCGGCCGTGCGGTGGACTTCCAAGGACTTCGACGCTCTCCACCATAGATAGCATTGTTGGAGGGCAGGGAACAGGAGTATTTCGGGGGTGTGACGAACGCGGCTGCGCCGGTGCTCACAGGTCCGGCGCCTCCCGCCGCCAGGTCTCGCGGACAGCGGCCGAGGTGGCGTCAGAGTTCCCGGCTCACGAGGAAGGCGAGCAGAGACCGCAGCTCGTCGACTGCCGTCGTGCGCAGCGGCACCCCGGCGAGCGCCGACTCCACGGCGGCGAGATGCCGACGCGCCTCGTCCAGCGCCGCCGAGCGCCCCCCTGCTCTCTCGATCAGCTCAGCGGCGGCCTGGGGATCGGTGTCCAGGAGCCTCGCGAGCTGCCCGGCGGCGGGAGTGCCGAGAGCCACCAGCACCGGCAGCGTCTTCTTCCGTTCCCGCAGGTCGCCGTGCACGGGCTTGCCCGTGACGGCGGGATCGCCCCAGATGCCCAGGACGTCGTCGACGATCTGGAAGGCGACGCCGAGGTGTCGGCCCGCCCGGTCCAGAGCGGCGGCCGTGCCGGGGTCGGTGCCGCCCAGGACCGCTCCGAGGGCGGCGGAACATCCCAGCAGCGCCCCCGTCTTGTGCTCGGCCATGGCCCGGTACTCGTCGGGCGTCACCCTCTCCGGGCCCGTCCAGGGGCGTGCGGCGAACAGCAGGTCGTCGGCCTGGCCGCGCACCAGATCGCTCAGCGCGGCGGACAGCGTCCGCACCGCGTGGGCGCCGCCCGGTTGTTCGGCGAGCGTCTCCACGGCCAGGGCGAAGAGGGCGTCACCCGCGAGGACGGCGGGTCCGGTGCCGTAGGCCTTCCACACGGCCGGGCGGCCTCGCCGGGCCTCGTCGCCGTCCATGATGTCGTCGTGGAGCAGGGAGAAGACGTGCACCAGCTCCACCGCGACGGCGGCGGCCACACCGGCCCGCGCGGGCGCACCGGCGGCCTCGGCCCCCAGCACGGCCAGTGCCTGCCGTACGCCCTTGCCGCCCTTGCCGCCTTGACCGACGGCCGGGGTGCCGCCCACCTCGCACCAGCCCAGCGAGTAGGCGGCCATCTCGCCTACCCAGGGGTGCAGCCGTGCCACGGCCGCGGCCAGTGCGGGCCGCACCAGCGACCGGCAGCGGTCCAGCGCGGCGGGGGCGTCGGCCGGGGCCGTGGAGGACAGCGCGGTCACCGTGCGACCTCCGCGCGGGAGTTGGTGCCGTCCGCCGGAGTGCCGGCACCCGCGTACGTCGCCGCAACCGTACCGCTCGCCCCCGCCAGACCGAGCTCCTCGTGCGCCCTGGCGACCATCTCCCGGGCGTGCTTGAGACCGATGCGGTCCAGTGTGGTGGCCAGGTCGGCGAGTTCGGCGGCGGTCTCGGCCCGGTCGCGGCCGAGACGGGCCAGCGACTTGGCCAGGCCCAGCCGGGACAGGGCCTCCCCGCGCGGCTCGCGCATGGCGCGGAACTCCGCCAGCGACCGCTCGTACAGCGCGCGGGCCTCGGCGTACCGCCCGGCGCGGTACAGGACGTTGCCGCGCATCTTGTGGTTGTAGGCCAGCGCGCTGGACAGCTTCATCGTCCGGCACGTCGTCTCCGCCTCGGACAGCCAGGTCAGCGCGCGTTCGGTGTCGCCGTCGCGCACGGACACCACGTCGGCGAGCCCGCGCAGGGCCCAGGCGTGACCGCGATGGTCGTTGGCCTCCTCGGCTATCCCGGCGGCCTCCTCGAACAGGTCGTACGCGGTGTCGTAGCCGCCGGTGTTGCGGTGCATCTGCGCGATGCCCTCCAGGGCCCACACCGTGTGCCGTGCCTCGCCGCGCCGCCGGGCCTCGGCCAGCAGTTGCTCGTGGAGCCGGCCGACAGCCTCGTAGTCGCCCTGGATACGGCCGGTCTCGGCCAGGCCCGCCAGCGAGTAGCCGCGGACGACGATGTCACCGCCCTGCTCGCCGAGTTCGGCCGCGAGTTCGAGCAGTCGCCTGGCCAGGGCGAACGCCCCGCGCTGCCGGGCGAGGGTGCCGCCGCTCCACAGGGCCCAGGCCATCGCCGCCGTGTCCCCGGCCTCACGCGCCGCGCGGTAACTCGCCTTCCAGGCCTGGTCGGCCTCCTCCACGCGGCCCAGCCGACGGTGCGCCTCGGCGACCGCGAGCCCGGAACGCGCCGCCTCGCCGGGCTGTCCGGCCTGCTCGGCCGCCTTCAACTGCTCGGTGCCGGCGGCCAGTACGTCGGTGAGAGACGAGTTGACGGAGAGGGTGGTGAGTGCGCCCTGGTACTCCGGCGCGAATGCCTTGCCGTACATCGATGCCTTTCGGTCGATCTCCACACCGAGTGGGGCACCAGGTGTATACATGGCGTGTATACACGGTGCGTATACAGGATGTGTATAGAGCGTGGGGAAAGAAGCCCGGGCCCGGAGCCAAGGCTTCAGCTGTCGTCGGGCAAGACGTCGGCGGGATGGCCGGGGTTGCCCGTGAGGCGCAGATCACGTGAGGGTGCGTCAGCGGTGGCGGGCGCGCTGGGGCCGCCCTGATGCGCCGTGCGACCGCGTTCGGGAGCGCCGGCGGAACATCACTCCGACGTTCTCGACCCCGCCGGAAACCGATCCCCGTCCGCGCTGGCGGAGTCGCCCGAGTGAACGTCGGCGCTGTCCTCGAGCGTGCTGAAGAACGTGCCCGCGTTGCCCGCCACCGTCCTTACGGCACGGGACCGGACGAACTCGGTCACCACGTAGTGCTTCGCATGCCAGTACCACGCCTGGGTGATTCTTCTCGGCCTGCGTTTGCCGCTGGTCCGGTTGAACATGTGCCGCTCCCGTGCCGTATTGTCCTTGGCCCGCGTCATGCCCCGGGAGAGGAGGCCGTACATGGACAAAAGCGCAGCATTCATGGGTAGTTGCCCGCCTCTCGTCGGGGAGCGGGAACGTCATGGACCCGTGCGACGAGACCGGCACTCCGGCCAACTCGGGGTGAAGCAGCCGTTCGCTCGGTGTGCAAGAGGTGTTCACTCGTTGGGGTCGTGGTCGCGTTCGGGCCGTCCTCTGTTCGACGAGACTGGCGTACGGTCTCGGAACTGCCTGGTGAATCAGGTGGGGTTGGACGGGCCGGAGTGGGGAGAGGGGTGGCGTCGTTGATGTGGGACGAGGCGGAGTGGGGCGGTCGGGCGGCATGCCGGGGCACGGACCCGGAGGGACTGTTCGTCGAGGGAGCCGCCCAGAACCAGGCGAAGGGCGTGTGCTCGGGCTGTCCCGTGCGGACCGAGTGCCTCGCCCACGCGCTGGACCAGCGCATCGAGCACGGCGTCTGGGGCGGCATGACGGAGCGCGAACGCCGCGCCCTGCTGCGGCGCCGGCCGCTCGTCACGTCCTGGCGAAGCCTCCTGGAGGCGGCCCGGATCGAACACGAACGGCAGCGCGTGGTCGCCGCACCGGAGCCGGCCACCGCGGTGGGCTGACACTCCGGCCGACGGTGCCGCCCCGGCGCGGCCGTTCCGGACCGCGCCTGCTTGCCGGGATTGCCCTCTTCCGGCGGAGGCGAGCGCCGGGGATGCCGCCAACAGGCCCGGTGGGCAGGGACGTTCGGGCCTGGGGGAGGGGCCTGTAGCCCCTCTGGGCGGTGGGGGCGGCGCGGGACATTGGTGGGGCGGCGAGAGCCGTCCGTCACCAGTACGTCCCAGCCCTGGAAGGGATGAACGACCATGGCAGTGCACAACCACCCCCACCGGTACCCGAGGTTCCGCTTCACGTCCCCGCGTCGGGCCGTGAACTCTCCCGCGTCCGCCGAGCCGACGGCCACGGCGGCGACCGCGTCCCGCGCGTACGTGCTGGCCGGGCTCCGCTTCCTGATGGGGTTCGTCTTCCTGTGGGCGTTCCTGGACAAGACGTTCGGCTTCGGTTACGCCACCCCGTCCGGCAAGGGCTGGATCGACGGCGGCTCGCCGACCGAGGGATTCCTCAGCCGCGTCGCCGTCGGCCCGATGGAGTCCGCCTTCCATGACTGGGCCGGGGCCGCCTGGGCGGACTGGCTGTTCATGCTGGGGCTGCTCGGCGTCGGCCTGGCCCTGATCGCGGGTGTCGGACTGCGGATCGCGGCGGCCGCCGGCACGGCGATGATGGCCTTGATGTGGGTCGCGGAGTGGCCGCCGGCCAGGCACCTGTCGGACGGGTCCGCGAGCATGTCGACCAACCCGTTCGCCGACTACCACCTCGTCTACGCCGTCGTGCTCGTCGGCCTCGCCGCCGCGGGCGCCGGCGCCACCTGGGGGCTGGGCAGGGCCTGGGCGCGACTGCCCTTCGTCAGCCGTCACCGCTGGCTGCGGTGAGGCCGTGTGCAGGTCGGACAGGGGCACCTCCGCTCTACGGCGGAGGTGCCCCTGTCCGTGTGTGCTCCCTCCCACAGCCAGAGGTCAAATGCCCCGGTAGCACCGCATTCGTGCCGATATGCGGCCGACGGAAGGTGCGTTCCAGGGGCGGCAGGGCCGGGCGGCACTGGCTCTTCCGCCCGCGATCGCGCAAGATCTGTGCCAGACACGTACCGGTACCGGACCGACGGGCGAGGTCCGGTGCGGCATTCAGACAGCGCAGAACGAGGAGCGACCGATGGCGGACGGCGAGCAGCCGGGCCCCGACAACCCGATCCGGGTCTTCCTGCTGGACGACCACGAGGTGGTGCGGCGGGGGGTGCACGACCTCCTCGACACCGAACCGGACATCACGGTCGTCGGTGAGGCCGCCACCGCCGAGCAGGCACTGGTCCGCGTACCCGCGCTGCGGCCCCAGGTCGCGGTGCTGGACGTGCGGCTGCCGGATGGCGACGGCGTGACCGTGTGCCGGGAGCTGCGGTCGGCCATGCCCGAGCTGGCCTGTCTGATGCTGACCTCGTTCGACGACGAGGAGGCGCTGCTGGACTCCATCATGGCCGGTGCGTCCGGGTACGTGCTGAAGCAGATCAAGGGCACCGACCTGGTCTCGGCCGTACGCACGCTGGCCGCCGGCCAGTCCCTGCTCGACGCCAGCGCCACCGCGAAGCTGATGGCCCGGCTGCGTCAGGACAAGGAACCGCAGCCCGACCCCGAGCCCGACGCCCTGCCCGGCCTGACCGAGCGGGAGCGGGAGATCCTGGCCCTGATCGGCGAGGGCCTGACCAACCGCCAGATCGGGCAGCAGCTCTTCCTCGCGGAGAAGACGGTCAAGAACCACATCTCCCGGCTGCTGGCCAAACTGGGCGTGGAACGGCGCATCCAGGCCGCCGTCATCGCCACCCAGGCCAAGGACCGGCTCGGGCGGTAGGGGCGGCTACAGCAGGCTGGTCCAGTAGGCCCAGAAGCGGGTGAGGACGAGCAGCGCGATCACGCCGTACCAGGCGCCGAGCAACAGCCAGTGGGTGTCCCTGAGCAGCTCCACGGCAGCACGTGGCGCGGGGACGTCGCCGCGTTCCAGACAGCGCAGGGTGACGAACCAGAACAGGGCGATGGTGACGACCCAGACGACGGCGCAGTACGGGCAGATCTTCCGGAGCTCGTAGAGCGACTGCACGATCAGCCAGTGCACGAACACCACGCCCACCAGCGCCCCGGCGTCGAGCGCGAGCCACAGCCGCCGGTGCAGCCGCGCCCCGGACAGTACGGCGACGCCCAGGGCGGTCACGGCGGCGAACGCCGCGAGGCCGAGCAGCATGTTGGGAAAGCCGAACAGGCTGCCCTGCGGGCTGGACATGACGCTGCCGCAGCTCACGACCGGGCTCAGGTCGCAGGGCGGCTGATAGGCGGGATCGCGCAGCAGTCGCCAGTCGTCCAGGGTGAGCTCGAAGGACGCGAGCCAGCCGACGATCCCGGTGAGGACCATCACCCACCCGGTACGCCGGTCGAGCCGCCGGACGGTGGTGTCGTCGGGCGGCTCGGTGAGCGCGCGCGTCATGCGGCCCGTCGGGAACCGGGGGCCGACCGGGTCCGGCGCGTGCCCGCCGGGGCCGTGGCCGTGGTGGGCCGTCGCCGGTAGACGAGATACGGGCGGGCCAGGTAGCCGATCGGGGCGCTCCACACGTGCACGAGCCGGGTGAACGGCCAGGCCGCGAAGAGCAGGCAGGCGGTGAGGGCGTGCAGCTGGAACAGCAACGGTGCGCCGGCGACGGCCTCCGGCTGCGGCTGGAGGACGAACAGGCCGCGGAACCAGACGGAGACGGTGGAGCGGTAGTCGTAGCCGGCGCCGAAGACGTTGTGCGCGAAGGTGGCGAGGATGCCCAGCAGGACCGTGGCGGACAGCAGCGGGAAGAGCAGCTTGTCGCTGCGGTCGGTGCCCAGCCGGATGCTGCGGTTCAGCAGCCGGCGGGCGCACAGCATGCCCAGTCCCGCGACCATGGCGACGCCCGCCACCGAGCCCGCCCAGACGGCCGTGGTGTGGTAGGCGTGCTCGGTGATGCCGACGGCCTCGGTCCACGAGTCGGGGACGGCGAGCCCGACCACGTGCCCGGCGATGACCATGAAGGCGCCGAGGTGGAACAGCGGGCTGCCGAAGCGCAGCCAGCGGTGTTCGAGGAGCTGGCTGGTGCGGGAGGTCCAGCCGAACTGGTCCTGCCGGTAGCGCCAGATGTGCCCGACCACGAACACGGCGAGGCAGATGTAGGGGACGGCGACCCACAGGAGCAGATCGGCACCGCTCGCCGGGGCGGCGGCCGAGAGGGAGTGCGCGGTGTTCATCGTGGGCCTTCCGTGTGAAGGGTCGGGGCGGGCGGAACCCGGGTCGGCGGGGCGGGCATCGGCGGCGTGAAGGTGCCCGGAGGCGCGAACTCCCCGTCTCCGTAAAGCCCGTTGGACCCGTCGGAGCCGTAGGGGTCGAGGCCGACGTCCTCGTTCGGCGGGCCCTCGGCGACGAGGCGGGCCACCGCCGCGCGGTCGGCCTCGCTGGCCGGCGGCAGCAGGGTGAGCAGCGCGGCCAGGACGTGCCGGTAGGGCGAGTCGGCGTCGGTCAGGGCCCGGTGGATCAGCTCCAGGCCGCGCCGGTGCTGGCGCAGCGGTGCCTCGCCGCCGCCGGGTCCGGCCAGGGCGGCGAACTCCAGCACGACCGGGAGGTGGTCGGGCAGTTCACTGCCGTCGGTGTCCCAGCCCGCGGCCCGGTAGCGCTGGGCGAGGGTGAGCAGGGCCATGCCGCGGCGGCGGGTGTCGCCGTGCAGGTAGTAGGTGAGATACAGGCTGCTCCTGCGGCGCAGGTCGAACGTCTCGACGTAGTGCCGTTCCAGCGCGTCGGGCTCCTGGCCGGTGAACCAGGCGGTGAAGGACGCCAGGTGCTTGGCGGCCGGCGAGGGCGGCAGCGCCGCGACGGTGGAGTCCAGCACCGCCCGCGAGGCGGTGAGTTCGGCGTCGGGGTACTGGAGCAGCAGCGAGCACAGCCGCAGGGTGAGGGTGCGTGCCTCGGCCTCCTCGCGGGTGAGCCGGGCGGGTCGGCGTACGGCCGCGCGGACGCGGGTGCGCACGAGCGCGGGAATCGTGGCCGTTCTGGGTGTCCCCTGGGCGGCGTTCGGGCGGGGGCTCATCAGCGGTCTCCGGCGGTGTTGCGGCGCAGGGTGGGGATGCCGAGCATCACGCGGCCGCGGGGGGAGCCCTCCGGGTCGCCGGAGGACTCGACCGGGCAGCGGTTCTCCATCGCGGTCAGCGCGGCGGCGTCCTCCTTGTGCGCGGCGGGGACGACGTAGCGGTCCTCGTACTTGGCGACGGCGAGCAGCCGGTGCAGGTCCTCCGCCTCGCGTGCCGTGAGGCCAACGGCCCGGAGCGCCGCCTCGTCGCCGTCCTCGCCCAGGGTGCGTTCGCGCATGTACGAGCGCAGGGCGGTGAGTTTCATCAGCACTCCGGCGACGACGTCGGTGTCCCCGGCGGTGAACAGCTCCGCCAGGTACTCCAGCGGGATGCGCAGCCGGGTGACGGCGGCGAAGACATGGTCGGGGTCGTCCTGGTTGCCGCCCGCCGCGTCGACGGCGTCGAGGACGGGGGACAGCGGCGGCACGTACCAGACCATGGGCAGGGTGCGGTACTCCGGGTGCAGGGGCAGGGCCACCTTGTAGCGGGAGACCAGGTCGTACACGGGGGAGCGGCGGGCTGCCGCCAGCCAGTCCTCCGGAATCCCCGACTCCTTTGCGGCGGCGGCGACTTCGGGGTCGTTCGGGTCGAGGAACACGTTCCGCTGGGCGTCCAGCAGGTCCCGCTCGTCGGGGGTGGCCGCCGCCTCGCCGACGCGGTCGGCGTCGTAGAGGAGCAGGCCGAGGTAGCGCAGGCGGCCGACGCAGGTCTCGGAGCAGACCGTGGGCTGTCCGGCCTCGATGCGCGGGAAGCAGAAGGTGCACTTCTCGGCCTTGCCGGTGGCGTGGTTGACGTACACCTTCTTGTACGGGCACGCCGTCACGCACATCCGCCAGCCCCGGCAGCGGTCCTGGTCGACGAGGACGATGCCGTCCTCGACCCGCTTGTACATCGCGCCCGACGGACAGGCCGACACGCAGGCGGGGTTGAGGCAGTGCTCGCACAGGCGGGGCAGATGGAAGAGGAAGGTCTGCTCGAACTCGAACTTGACCTTCTCGGCCCACTCGCCGCTCAGGTTGGGGTCGGCGCCCGCGTTCTCGGCGGCGCCGCCGAGGCCGTCCTCCCAGTTGGCGCCCCAGGTGATGGCGGTGGGCCGGCCGGTGAGGACGGAGCGGGGACGGGCGACCGGCATGTCCGGGCCGGCGGGGGCGCTGATGAGGTTGTCGTAGTCGTAGGTGACCGGCTCGTAGTAGTCCTCGATGCCCGGCAGGTCGGGGTTGGAGAACAGTGACAGCAGCCGCTTGACCCGGCCCCCGGAGCGCAGGACCAGGCGCCCCTTCTTGTCGAGCATCCAGCCGCCCTTCCACTGCTCCTGGTCCTCGTAGCGGCGGGGGTAGCCGACACCGGGCTTGGTCTCGACGTTGTTGAACCAGGCGTACTCGACGCCGGTGCGGTTGGTCCAGGTCTGCTTGCAGGTGACGGAACAGGTGTGACAGCCGATGCACTTGTCGAGGTTCATCACCATCGCGATCTGTGCCATCACTCGTCCGATGGGGGCTTCGCCACGGGACATGTCAGTACTCCACTTGCTGGCTGCGGCGGCGGATGACGGTGACCTCGTCGCGCTGGTTGCCGGTCGGGCCGTAGTAGTTGAAGGCGTAGGTGAACTGGGCGTAGCCGCCCGCGAGATGGGTCGGCTTGAGCAGCAGCCGGGTCAGGGAGTTGTGGATGCCGCCGCGCTTCCCGCTGACCTCGGTCTTCGGTACGTTCACGTTGCGGTCCTGGGCGTGGTACATGTACACGGTTCCCTCGGGCATGCGGTGGGTGACCACGGCCCGGCAGGCGACGACACCGTTGCGGTTGTACGCCTCGATCCACTCGTTGTCCTTCACGCCGATCTTCTCGGCGTCGAGGGTGGACATCCAGATCACCGGGCCACCGCGGGACAGGTCGAGCATGTACTTGTTGTCCTGGTAGTTGGAGTGGATGGACCACTTCGAGTGCGGGGTGAGGTAGCGGACCGTGACCTCCGCCCGGCCGTCCTCGTGCAGCTGCTCGTCCCCGTAGTGCCGGGGGGTGTTCAACGGCGGCCGGAATACGGGCAGTTGCTCGCCGAGTTCGGTCATCCAGTCGTGTTGGACGAAGAAGTGCTGCCGGCCGGTGAGGGTGTGCCAGGGCTTCTTGTGCTCGACGTTGATGACGAAGGGCGAGTAGCGCCGGCCTCCGGTCTCGCTGCCGGACCACTCGTACGACGTCATCACCGCGCGCGGCTGGGAGCGTGTGTCGGCGAAGGTGATCCGCTCGGCCTCCCGTTCGGAGGCGAGCTCCACCAGGCCCTCGCTGCCGGTCTGCCGCTCCAGTTCGCGGAAGCCCTCGGTGGCCAGGCGGCCGTTGGTGGTGCCGGACAGCGCCAGGATCGCCTCGCACATGTCGGTGGCGGTGGCCAGGGACGGGCGGCCCGCGGCGATGCCGTCCCGGACGGTGCCGCAGCGCCGCCGCAGCTCGTCCAGCTCCTGGTTCGGGTGGACGGTGACGCCCTTGGTGGTGGTGCCGAGGGTGTCCAGCAGCGGGCCGACGGCGCGCATCTTCTGCGCGGTCGCGGCGTAGTCCCGTTCGATGACGACGAGTTTGGGCATGGTCCGGCCTGGCACCGGTTCGCACTCACCGGTCTTCCAGTCCCGTACGACCCCGCCGGGCTGGGCGAGTTCGTCCGGGGTGTCGTGCAGCAGCGGCACGGCGAGGACGTCGGTGCGGGTGCCGAGGTGCTCGGCGGCCAGGTCGCTGAAGCGGTCGGCGATGGTGAGGAACGTGTCGTAGTCGGTGCGGGCCTGCCAGGGCGGGGCGATGGCCGGGGTGAAAGCGTGCACGAAGGGGTGCATGTCCGTGGAGGACAGGTCGTCCTTCTCGTACCAGGTCGCGGCCGGCAGGACGACGTCGGAGAGCAGGCCGGTGGAGGTCATCCGGAAGTCCACGTCGACCAGCAGATCGAGCTTGCCCTCGGGGGCCTCGTCCCGCCACACCACGTCCTTCGGGCGCTGCCCGGGCGGAGTCTCCTCGGAGCGGACCGCCGCGTCGGTGCCCAGCAGATGGCGCAGGAAGTACTCGTTTCCCTTGCCGGAGGAGCCGAGCAGGTTCGCCCGCCAGACGGTCAGCACGCGCGGGAAGTTGGCCGGGTCGTCGGGGTCCTCGGCGGCGAACTTCAGCCGCCCCGACTTCAGTTCACCGACGATGTGCTCGGCGACCGGCCGGCCCGCCGCCTTCGCCTCCTCTGTCAGGTCCAGCGGGTTGCGGTTGAAGCCGGGGTGACCGGGCGTCCAGCCCAGGCGGATCGCCTGCGCCAGACAGTCGGCGAAGCCCTTGCCCTGGAAGCGGCCCTCGCCGAGCGGGGAGGCCAGCTCGTCGGGCCCGAACGCCTCGTAGCGCCACTGGTCGGAGTTCAGGTACCAGTACGAGGTGCCCGCCATGTGCCGGGTGGGGCGCTGCCAGTCGAAGGCGAACGCCAGATGCTGGAGCCCGGTGACCGGGCGGATCTTCTCCTGGCCGACGTAGTGCGCCCAGCCGCCGCCGTTGACGCCCTGGCAGCCGGTCATGGTGAGCAGGGCCAGGAACGCGCGGTAGATGGTGTCGGAGTGGAACCAGTGGTTGGTGCCGGCGCCGAGGGCGATCATCGACCGGCCGTTGGTCCGCTCCGCGTTACGGGCGAACTCCCGCGCGATGCGGGCCGCCTGCTCGGCGGGGACCGAGGTGATGGTCTCCTGCCAGGCCGGGGTGTAGGGCTCGTCGGCGTCCTCGTACGACGTCGGCCAGTTGCCCGGCAGACCCGGGCGCCCGACCCCGTACTGCGCCAGCATCAGGTCGAAGACGGTGGTGACCAGGCGCCCGCCGACGCGCCGTACCGGCACGCCGCGCACCATGACCGAGCCGCCCTCCGTGCCGCCCTCGTCGAAGCGGGGCAGCGCCACGGCCACGGTGTCCTCGGCGCTGTCGAGCAGGCTCAGCTCGGGCACGGTGTCGCCCAGGTCGAGGTTCCAGCGGCCCTGCTCGGCCTCCCCCCAGCGGAAGCCGAGCGAACCGTTCGGCACCACCGGCTCACCCGTGGCCGCGTCCAGGAGCACCGTCTTGGACTCGGCGTGCTCCGTGTCGTGCCCGAGGTCGGCCGCGGTCAGGAACCCGGCCGGGACCAGCCCGCGGTCGTTCTCGCGCAGCGCCACCAGGAACGGCGCGTCCGTGAACTTCCTCAGGTAGTCCTGGAAGTAGGGCACTTCACGGTCCACGAGGAACTCGCGCAGGATGACGTGCCCCATGGCCATCGCCAGCGCCCCGTCCGTGCCCGGGTGCGGGGCCACCCACTCGTCCGCGTGCTTGACGTTGTCCGCGTAGTCGGGGCTGACCGCGACCACCTTGGTGCCGTTGTAACGCGTCTCGGTCAGGAAGTGCGCGTCCGGCGTGCGGGTCACCGGGATGTTGGAGCCCCACATGATCAGATAGCCGGCGTTCCACCAGTCGGCGGCCTCGGGGACGTCCGTCTGGTCACCGAACACCTGCGGCGAGGCGACCGGCAGGTCGGCGTACCAGTCGTAGAACGACAGCAGCGTGCCGCCGATCAGCGACATGAAACGGGCACCGGCCGCGAACGACGCCATCGACATCGCCGGGATCGGGGAGAAGCCCGCGACCCGGTCGGGGCCGTACTCCTTGATGGTGTGCACATGGGCGGCGGCGACCAGCTCGGACACCTCGTCCCACTCCGCGCGCACCAGGCCGCCCTTGCCGCGGGCCCGCTTGTAGGCACGGGCCTTCGCCGGGTCGCCGGTGATCTCCGCCCAGGCCGCCACCGGGTCGCCCAGCCGCTTGCGGGCCTCGCGCCACAGCTTCAGCAGGGCGCCGCGGACGTAGGGGTAGCGGACCCGGCTGGGGGAGTAGGTGTACCAGGAGAACGAGGCACCGCGAGGGCAGCCGCGCGGCTCGTACTCGGGGCAGTCCGCGCCGATCGACGGGTAGTCGGTGGCCTGGTGCTCCCAGGTGATGATGCCGTCCTTGACGTACACCATCCACGAGCACGAGCCCGTGCAGTTCACGCCGTGCGTGGAGCGCACCACCTTGTCGTGGGCCCACCGGTCACGGTAGAAGCCCTCCCACTGCGGATCGCCCGTGCCGAACACGGCGCGGCCGTCGGCGGACACCTCGCGGCGGTTCAGCAGCCTGCGGGCCGCCAGCGGCCAGCCCTCCCCGTCTCGCGGTGCCTGGTGCCGTGCCTTCTGATCGTTCTCCATGGCCAGAAAGCTAGGCGCCGCACCCCCGGCCGCACCTGGGGCCTGCGGTCCCCGCCCGGCGACCTTCCGGCCCAACCTGGCGGTCCGGGGTAGGGCCCAATGGTCCCGGTGCTTGGGCCCGGTCGGCCGGTGGCCGGGCCCGGTATCCGTTGCATGCTGGGCGGCGAACGAACCGCACGTGCCCGACCGCACGACCGCGTTCCCGTCCGCCAGGCGGCCAACTCCCCCGACCCCGCCTGCCACGGGCACGGTCCGTACGGCGAGCGGCGCCCGGTTCGGTCACGCGTCCGGCCGCTCCTCGCGGCCGGACGTGGCACCCCGGTGCCCACGCCTTGGAGTTCTCCGGCGCCCGCACCCCGGGGTGCGCTCCCCCTATCCGCACCGGCCGGCCGAGCCGTCCGTGACCCGCTGGAGACACCGTCATGAGTGTGCTGACCCTCGCCTCGGTCCCCGAGGACGCCACGGCCCTCCAGAGCGCCGAAGCACATCACGCCCGCCTGGCAGGGGAGTTGGCCGGCCGGGTGACCCTGCTGCTCACCGCCGTGGACCGCGACCCGGGCGCCGCCGAGCGGATCCACGCCGGGCTCGTGGACTTCTGCGACCGCTCCCTGCTGCCGCACGCCGCCGCCGAGGAGGCCGCGCTCTATCCCGTCGCCCACGCCAGGCCCGAGGCCCGGCTGCTCATCGAGAGCCTGATCGGCGAGCACCGCTGTCTCACCGCCCTCGTCGACGCCCTGCGCACCGCGCCCGACCCGGCCGGCGCCGCCGCCGACGCGCGGGCCCTCCAGGTGCTCTTCGAGGAGCACGTGGCCAAGGAGAACGGCCTCGTCCTGCCGCTGCTCGCCATGACGCCGGAGGTCTCCCTCGCCGCACTGCTGTCGGACATGCACCGGCGGTTCGCCCACGACACGAACGGCGTGAGCCCCGAGAAGGACCGGGACACCCAGCAAGGAAGGGCTGTGGAGGAAGAGCGGACCGAGGAGACCGGCGGCTGCGGCGGGGTCTGCGGCTGCGGCGGCGCCGAGGAGCCGGCCGAGCCCGAACTGGACGTGCGCGACGTGCCGCACGCCCTGCGCCACGCCACGGTCTTCGGGGCACTGGACGCCGTCCCCGCGGGCACCGCGATGGTGCTGGTCGCCCCGCACGACCCGCTGCCCCTGCTCGCGCAGATCGAACAGCGCAGCCCGGGAGTCTTCGGCGTGGAGTACCTGGAGCGAGGCCCCGAGGCCTGGCGGCTGCGGCTCAGCCACTGCTGACCGGCAACCTCCCAGCGGGGCACGGGTGTTGAGCGACGTCCCGGCAGCCACACACCCGCCCCGCCCCACATATCGTAGAAAGCAGGACAAATCATCGTGAACAGACCCCATCGTCGAGCCGGGCTTCTGCTCGGGACGGTCGGCACGGCCCTGGCAGTCGCCGGACCCGTCATGGTGTGGCGCGGCAGAAGCGGCAGGAAGGAGATCCGTACCGAGCTGGCCGCCCAGAAGATCACGTTCCCGGAGCGCGGACTGCCCGCCGGACTCGTCTCCTACGCCGGCCGGCGCGTGGAGACCGGTCCGCAGGCCCACGCCTACGCCGAGTTCATCAACGGCAACGTCGCCCATGCCACGGGCGGCCGCACCTACGCGGAGATCAGCGCCGAGGCACACGACAGCGACGACGAGAAGCTCGCCGACCTCCGTCAGACGGCGTTCATGGGCCAGACCCTGCGCGCCTCGCTGATGTCCGCCTGTCAGGCGTGGCACCTCACCACCCTGGTCACGGCCCTCGGCGCCGCGCTGACCGGTCTGGGAGCCGCCCTGGTGGCGACCGCGGACGCCCTGACGACCCCTTCCCCGAACCGTTCCTGACCATGCGGCGGCGCGCACGGAGAGGGGCCGGGCGTCCGTCCCGTCCGGGGACGCCCGGCCCACGAGGCGCTGCGCGCACGCCGTCGCCCGTCCGACGGCCGCGATGCCCCTTCCCGCACGCCGTCGCCCGTCCCACGGCCGTTCGGCCCGGTCGCGCCGCCGCGACGAGGGACCAACGGCCCCGCTCGACTGGACCATCGGCCGCCGCGCCGACAACCGCCGCCGGTGGATGCTGACGGCGACCGATCCCGGAGGTATCCCGTGCACGACCATGTCGACCGCCCTCGAGGCCGATTCCACCGCTGCGGCTCACGGTGGGTGCCGCGCACGCAGATCCGCCGGAAGGGCCCTGGGCCCGGTCACCGTCCGGCCGCCCGCCTCGTCTGCCCTGACTCCAGGGCGGCCGGACACAGCACCAGGGCGCCGGGCAGGGCCGCGCGATGAACGCCACCGCCCATGCCATCCGGCGCCAGCGGCACGACGCGGGGGAGCGGCCCTTCATCGTCATCTGGGAGTCAACCCGGGCCTGCCCGCTGGCCTGCCTGCACTGCCGCGCCGAGGCCGTGCCCGCCCGCGACCCGCGCGAGCTGGACACCGGCGCCGCGAAGGACCTGCTGCGCCAGGTCGCCGCCTTCGGGCAGCCCGCCCCGCTGTTCGTCATCACCGGCGGCGACCCGTTCCAGCGCCCCGACCTGAACGAGCTCGTCGCCTACGGGCAGGAGGCCGGGGTCCGGGTCGCGGTGTCCCCGTCCGGCACCCCGACACTCACCGCCGAGCGGCTGCGGGAGCTGCACGAGGCGGGCGCGGTCGGGCTCTCGCTGAGCCTGGACGGCTCGACCGCCGAGATCCACGACACCTTCCGCGGCGTGCCCGGGGTGTTCCGCTGGACCCTGGACGCCTGGGACGCCGCCCGCGCCCTCGGTATGAAGGTGCAGATCAACACGACGGTGGCCCGGCACAACCTGCACGACCTGCCGGACATCGTCCGCCTGGTCGCCGAACACGGGGCGATGCTGTGGAGCGCCTTCTTCCTGGTGCCCACCGGCCGCGGCCGCACCCTGGGCGCGCTGACAGCCGCCGAGGTGGAGGACGTCCTCAACTTCGTGTACGACGTCGGCCTCACCGTGCCGGCCAAGACCACCGAGGCGCACCACTTCCGCCGCGTCGCCCTGCAGCGCCAGGTCCTCGCCGCCGCCGGCGACGACCACGCGGCCGTGCTCGGACTCGGCCCCCTGTACCGGGAACTGCGCGAGCGGACCGCCGAACTGCACCTGGACACCGCGGCCCGCCGGGTCCGGCGGCCACCCCTGGACGTCAACGCGGGCCGTGGCTTCGTCTTCGTCTCCCACACCGGCACCGTGCACCCGAGCGGATTCCTGCCGCTCGGCGCCGGAAGCGTGCGCGAGACACCGCTGACGGAGATCTACCGCACCTCGGAACTCTTCACCGGCCTGCGGGACGCCGACCGGCTCGGCGGCCGCTGCGGGGCGTGCGAGTTCCGCCGGGTCTGCGGCGGCTCGCGCTCGCGCGCCTACGGCGTCACCGGCGACCCCTACGCCGAGGAACCGTGGTGCGGATACGTACCCGGGTCCTTCCCCCGCCGACGGGAGCTGGCCGCGCTGCTGGGCGGCGGCCCCGACACGGAGGGCCAAGCTCGGCCCCGCCAGACCGCCGCACCGGGCGGCAAGGAGCGTCATGTACACCAAGCAGGATGACGCGGCCGCCGGGGGAGGCCGGCCGCCCACCAGGTTCAAGGCGTCCGGACCGCGCCGACGGCATCTGACGGCCCATGTCCTGGTCGCGGCCTGGGTGGTGCTCGCGCTGCTGGCGGCGAGCCTGCAGCAGACCCTGCCCGCCGCCCGCTGGCTGTCCGTCCACATGTTCCTGGTCGGCGCCGCCACCACCGCCGTCCTCGTGTGGAGCGAGCACTTCGCCGTGGCCATGCTCCACGCCCGGCTCCCCGAACGGCGCTGGAGCAACGCCCGGCTGGCCGGCGTCAACGCCGGTGCCGTGGGCGTCCTGACCGGCCTCTGGGCCGACCTGCCCGTACTGACCGGCGTCGGCAGCGTGCTGCTGATCACCGCGGTCGGCGCGCACCTGGTGGTCCTGGTCCGCATGGGCCGGGGCGCGCTCGGCGGACGGCTCGCCCCCATCGCCGACTACTACCGGGCCGGAGCCGCGGCCCTGATCGTCGGCGCGGTACCGGGCTGGCTGCTGGCCACCGGTACGGCAGGCCCCCAGCACTACGCCGGACTCAAACTCGCCCACGTACACGCCACCCTGCTCGGCTGGATCGGGCTGCCCGTCCTCGGCACGCTGTTCATGCTCTGGCCCACCGTGCTGGGTGTGCGGATGGCCGAGCGCACCACACGCCTGGCGCGCCGGGTGCTGATGCTCACCGGGGGCGGCCTGCTCACCGCCGTCGCCGCACTGGCCGCGGGACGGCGTCCCGCCGCCGTCGCCGGGGTCGCCGCGTACGCGGCCGGTGTCGCCGTCGCGGGGCAGCTCCTGGCCCGTACGGTGCGACGGCGGCCCGCGGTCTCGGCGGCCGCCGCGTGGATGCTGGCCGCCGCCACGGGCTGGCTCGTCGCCGGCGTGGCCGCGGACCTGGCGCTGCTGGCCGTACGGCCGCTCGCCGAGGTCGCGGACGGCGTCGGGTCCCTGGTCCCGGTACTGCTCGTCGGCTTCGTCGGGCAGATCCTCGTCGGAGCCCTCACCTACCTGCTGCCCATCGTGCTCTCCGGCGGGCCGGGGGAACGGGCCGCGCTGCGGGCCGTCCTCGAACGGGGCTGGGCAGCGCGGCTCGTCCTGCTCAACCTGGGCCTCGCCCTGCTCGCGCTGCCGCTGCCCGGCCCCGTCGGCACGGTGGGCACGCTGCTGGCCGGAGCGGCCGTGGCATCGTTCCTCGCCCTGGTGGTGTGGGCACTGGTCCGCGGCGCACAGAGACTCGCCCAGGACGCGGACCGGACCCGCATCGCCCGGCGCCCCGCCGTCTGGGGCACGGCCGTGGGCGCCGCGGTCACCGTGCTGGCCGTCCTCGTCGCCAACAGCGGCGGCGACACGAGCGGCCCGGCGAGCGCCGGCGGAACGGCGGGCCCGGGCGGCGGAACACCGCGCACGGTCGCCGTCATCCTGGCCGACATGCGCGTACGTCCCGCCCGGATCGAGGTCCCGGCGGGCACCGTACTGCGGCTGAGGGTCACCAACACCGACGCCCAGCGCCACGATCTCAAGGTCGAGAACGGCCCCTCCACCCCGATGCTCGCCCGGGGCGGCACCCGTGAACTCGACCTGGGACCTGTCACCGAGGACCGCGAGGCCTGGTGCACCCTGCCCGGCCACCGGGCGGCCGGAATGACGATGGACATCGTCGTGAAGGACGACTCGGCGACCGACGACGCCCACACCTCGGCCGCCGGCGGCAACGGCGAGCACCAGGGACACGCCTCTTCCGGCGCCGGCGGCGGGGCGCACGAAGGACACGCCACCGCCCCCGACGACAGCGGCCTGGACCTCGGCGCGCCCTTCACCACCGGCTGGCGGGCACGCGACGCGCGCCTCGCGCCCGCACCCGCCGGGAAGCTCCACAAGGTCGAACTGCGCGCCGCCCACACCACGGTGGAGGTCGCTCCGGGCGTGAAGCAGCAGATGTGGACGTTCGGCGGCACCGCCCCGGGCCCCACCCTGCGCGGCAAGGTCGGCGACGTCTTCGAGGTCACACTCGTCAACGACGACCACGACATGGGTCACGGCATCGACTTCCACGCCGGCTCCCTCGCCCCGGACGGGCCGATGCGCACGATCCGGCCCGGCGAACGCCTGGTCTACCGCTTCCGCGCCGAGAAGGCCGGAGCCTGGCTCTACCACTGCAGCACCGCACCCATGCTCCAGCACATCGGCAACGGCATGTACGGAGCGGTCGTCATCGACCCGCCCGGCCTGCCCGAGGCCGACCACGAATACGTACTGGTCTCCTCCCAGCTCTACCTCGGCACCCCCGGCAGCACCGCCCAGGTGACGAAGATGCGGCAGAACACCCCTGACGCCTGGGCGTTCAACGGCATCGCGAACCAGTACGCCCGTCAGCCCCTGAAGGCCAAGGCCGGTGAACGGGCCCGCTTCTGGGTCGTCGCCGGCGGTCCCGGCGACGGCATCGCCTTCCACGTCGTCGGCACCGTCTTCGACACCGTGTACAAGGAAGGCGCCTACCTGCTGAAGCCCCAGGACGCGGGCGGCGCGCAGGTGCTGGACCTGGCCCCGGCGCAGGGCGGCTTCGTCGAGACGACGTTCCCCGAGGCCGGCCACTACGCCTTCGTCGACCACGACATGCGCCACGCCGAGGCGGGCGCGCACGGCACGGTGGAGGTGAGCGGCTGATGGACACCGTCGGCTGGTGGTCCCTGGTGCGCTTCGCGCACGTGGCCGGAGCCGCCCTGTGGGTCGGCGGCCAGCTCGCCCTCTCCCTGGTCGTCCTGCCGCTGGCCCGTCATCTGCTCGCCCCGGACGCCAAGGACCGCTTCACCGCCGCGGCCGGCCGCCGTTTCGGGATGCTGACCGGAGCGGTGTTCCTGCCCGTGCAACTGGCCACCGGCCTGGCCATGGCCCAGCACAGGGGAGTCACCTGGGCGTCCCTCGCCGAACCCGGCTACGGCCGCACCCTCGCGGCCAAACTCGCCCTGTTCGCGGTGGTGATGCTCGCCGCCGCCGGGCAC
Organism: Streptomyces sp. NPDC005017; assembly: GCF_042873115.1. Classification (NCBI taxonomy): domain Bacteria; kingdom Bacillati; phylum Actinomycetota; class Actinomycetes; order Kitasatosporales; family Streptomycetaceae; genus Streptomyces; species Streptomyces sp. NPDC005017. Next base: position 88,266 of record NZ_JBIALD010000025.1, read on the forward strand.
GGCATCGCCCACGCCAAGGGCCGCGCCGAACTGGCCCGGGTTCTCGCGGTCGTCTCGCTCGTCGGCTCGCTCGGCGTCGTCCTGCTGGCCACCGCCCTGCCCGCCACATGACCGACGGCCGCGCGAAACACGGAACGCGGCCACGAGAAGCAGAAGTTGGAGGAGGCATCATGCGCACCCGACCCGTCCTGGACGCAGCCACCCTGGAGGCGCTGCTGGCGGCCGCCGTGGCGGCCCCGTCGATCCACAACACACAGCCCTGGCGCTTTCGCCTCGACCCCGAGCACCAGGTGCTGGAGGTCCGTTCGGCCCCGGAGTGCACCCTGCCGCTGACCGACCCGATGCACCGCGCCCAGTACCTGTCCGTGGGCGCGGCGGTGTTCAACCTCCGCCTCGCCGCCCTCCACCTCGGCCGACGGCCGGAGGTGAGGCTGCTGCCGGACCCGCACGAGCCCGGCCTGCTGGCCGCCGTACGCCTGACCGCCCCGCTCGGCGACGACGACCGGGCGTCGGTCCCCGGGCTGTACGAGGCCATCGCGCGGCGGCACACGAGCCGGATGCCGTTCACCGGACGCCCGGTCCCCGAGCCGATCGTGGCCGAGATGATGTCGGCCGCGCACGCCGCCGGAGCCCGCCTGCACGTACCGGACATCGTGGGAACACGGCGGCTGCTGAACCTGACCGCCGCCGCCGAGGCACGCAACCACGCCCGCCGGGACCGCCTCGCCGAGACCCGCGCCTGGATCACCGCCCCGGGCGCGGACACGCCCTACGGCATTCCCGTCACCGCCCTCGGGCCGTCCGACGCGGGCCGGCGGATACCGATGCGCGACTTCACCGGACCCGTGCCCGTGACCCGCCGGCCCGCCCTGTGGTTCGAACGCCACGTCCAGCTGGGCCTGCTGTGGACCTCCCACGACCGGCGGGACGACTGGCTGCGCGCGGGCCAGGCCCTGCAGTACGTGCTCCTGACGGCGACCGCGCACGGGGTGCGCACCTCGCTGCTGCACCAGGCGATGGAGTGGTCCGACCTGCGGGCCGCGACGGCCCTGCCACGACACAAGCGCTGCCATCCGCAGGTGCTGATCCGGTTCGGCTACGGCCCGGACGCGGCCGGCACTCCGCGAGGACCCGGGCACGTCACCGGCCGTCCCCCGGCACCGCCGACGGATGACACCGACTGACCCGTTCACGAGCGGGCGGAGGCGCCGCGGCGCCTCCGCCCGACTCCCGTCCCGCGGACGGCGTCTCAGAGCGCGGCGCGCGTTCCGATGAGTTCGCGTCCGGTGACCATCTCCGCCTCGATCCGCACGAACACCGCGTCGCGCAGGGGCATCCAGGAGGTGGGGCCCGCCCGCAGCAGACGCTCGTGCTCGGCGGGATCGGTCACCACGGTGCCCCGTCCGGTGACGATCACGCTCCAGCCGGACCTGGTCGCCGCGTCGAACTCGTCCGCCTCGAAGGCGACCACGAAACCGTCGACGGCGCGGACGAGATCCGAGTCCGGCGAGGTGTGCAGCAGGACGGAGTCGTCCGTGTCCAGGGCGAAGTTGATGGGCAGGACCGCGGGCAGAGCGTGCCGTGTGTAGACCACGCGGCCGACCGGCACCTTGGCGAGCAGGCCCAGGCACTCCTGCCGGTCGAGTGCGCGGAAGGCGTCGTTGTGCAACATCAGCCCATCGTCCCCCGGGGCCCCTGCGACGGGGTAGGGCCGACCGGCCCTACCCACCGGGACCAGGGAGGGCCGGTCGCGCGCGTCGCGCCCCGGGTGGGGCCGCTGTGCTTACTGGGGCGGGGCGGTTGCGCCGCGGAGGGCGGCCCGGGCCGGGACGTCGTACTCCCGGCTACGACCTGGGCCGGGACGTGCGCGCCCCGGACGCGCCTCGGCGGGGCGGGACCCGGGCCTGGGCGCTGTCCCGGTGGGGCGGGACCCGGGCCTGGGCGCTGTCCGGACTGGCGGGACCCCGAGCCGGGCGGACACGGCCGGTCGGGGGGACGGCCGGACCCGTGATCCGGGACCGTCCGGGCGGGACCCGGACCTGGGCGGATGCCGACTGGCGGGACCCCGAGCCGGGCGGACACGGACGGTCGGGGGGACGGCCGGACCCATGATCCGGGACCGTCCGGCGCGGTCGGCAGGGACAGTCGGCCCATGCCCGCGACAGGTCCCGACGCGGACAGTGGATATGGGACGACGTTCGGCCGTCGCGCGGACAGGACGACGCGACGCGCAGGCGATCCCAGTGGCGCAGTGCCACCTGATCAAGAGGGGACGGACAGCATGGTCCAGCAGTTGAAGTCGCAGAGCGGCGGTTCGCCGTCGGGCGCACCGGTGTCGGGCCGGGCGTGGATGATGCTGGCCCTGGCCACGGTCGGGTTCGCCGTGAACTTCTGGGCCTGGGCGCTGCTCAGCCCGCTCGGCCCCCGCTTCAAGGACGGCCTCGACCTGTCGTCGTTCGAACAGTCGCTGCTGGTCGCGGTGCCCGTGGTGGTCGGATCGCTGGGCCGAATCCCGGTCGGCGCACTGACCGACCGGTTCGGCGGGCGGGTCATGTTCCCGATCGTCTCCGCGGCCACCATCGTGCCGGTGCTCTACCTCGGCCTGGCCGGGCACTCCTCCCTCGCCGCCCTGCTGATCGGCGGCTTCTTCCTCGGCATCGGCGGCACCGCGTTCGCGGTCGGCGTGCCGCTGGTCAACGCCTGGTTCCCGCCGGAGCGGCGCGGTCTCGCCATCGGCGTCTTCGGCGCCGGCATGGGCGGCACCGCCATCAGCGCCCTGACCACGGTGAAGCTGGTCGACGCTCAGCGCATGTCCACCCCCTTCCTGATCACCGCCGCGGCCCTGGCCGTGTACGCCGTCGTCGCCGCGCTGCTGCTGCGTGACGCACCCGGCCGCACCGTGCCGACGGAGCCGCTGGCCCGCCGGCTGGCCGCCACCGCCCGGCTGCCCATCACCTGGCAGGCGTCCGCCCTCTACGCGGTCGCGTTCGGCGGCTACGTCGCCTTCTCGGTCTACCTGCCCACCTACCTCAAGACCGGCTACGGCCTCACCCAGGCCGACGCCGCGAACCGCATGGCCGGCTTCGTGCTCCTCGCCGTGGCGATGCGCCCGGTGGGCGGCTGGCTGTCGGACCGGCTGGGCCCGGCGAAGGTGCTGTCCGGCTCGCTGTCCGTGGTCGTGGCCGGTGCGCTCGTGCAGTCCTTCACCCCGGCCCTGGCGCCGGTCGGCACGATCGCCTTCCTGTCGATGGCGGCCGCGCTCGGCGCGGGCAGCGGGGCGACCTTCGCCCTGGTGGCGCTCCTGACCCCGGCCGACAAGGTCGGTTCGGTCACCGGCGTGGTCGGTGCCGCGGGCGGACTGGGCGGCTTCCTGCCGCCACTGGTGATGGGCTCGCTGTACGGCACGTACGGGACCTACGCGGCCGGACTGGTCCTGCTCGCGATGGTGGCGGCCGCCGCGCTGGCCTACACCCTCACCGGCATCCGCGCCGCGGTCGAAGGCGGCGAGCGCGAGCCGCGCACCGGCCGCCGCCACGGGCACCGCACGGCGGACACCCGCGCGTAAGGACGAGCGGCAGGCATCGGACAGGCCGAGAGGAAAGGAGAGGGACCGGTGTGCGAGTACTGCGGCTGCCAGGCCCTGGAGACGATCGACGAACTGACCCGGGAACATGACGAGGTGGTCCGCCTGATCAGCCACCTCCGGCCCGCCCACCAGGCCGGTCAAGCGGCCAGGCTGGCGGAGGTCGCCCGGGAGATCGCGAGCGTCCTCGGTCCGCACACCCAGGTCGAGGAACACGGCCTGTTCCCCGCCCTGGCCGGGGACTTCCCCGACCAGATCGCCGCCCTGGAGGCCGAGCACCGCCGTGTCGAGGCGGTGCTGGCCGAGGCGGCCGACGGCGCCACGCCCTCGGACCCGACCTGGCCGGACCGCCTGATGGCGGCGGCGGCCCTGCTGCGCGCCCACATCCTGAAGGAACAGGACGGCGTCTTCCCCGCCGCACTGGCCTACCTCGGCACGGAGCAGTGGGAGGCGGTCGAGGCGGCGCGCGCCGGGGCGGGCGGGACCCCGGCCCGGCCCGCCGCCTGAACACCCTCCGGCGCGCGCCGGAGAACGGCACGGGCAGTGTCTGTGGCCCGGCGGCGAAGATGACGGGCGGTGTCTGCTGTGGCCCGGCGGTGAGGATCTTGCGACCCTGGAGACGACGAGGTGGACGGCTCGGGGACGACCAAGGAGCTGATCATGGGCCGATTCGAGGCGACCGTGGAGATCGACCGCCCCATCGAGGAGGTTTTCGCCTTCCTCGCCGACGGCACCAACGACCCCAAGTTCAGTCCCCGTGTCCAGTCGATGCAGCGGACCCCCGACGGGCCGACGGATGTGGGCACCGTCTACCGGAGCAAGGTGAAGGACGCGGGGATGACCACGGACCGGGAGTTCCGCATCAGCGCCTTCGACCCTCCGCGCCGCATCCGCTGGGAGGAGCGGTCCAAGAACCTGATCACCGCCACCGAGGGCGGCTACGACCTCGACCCGCTCGACGGCGGCCGGCGCACCCGTCTCCACGTATACAACGACCTCGAAGGACACGGCGTGGGCAAACTGCTGGCACCCCTGGCCCTCGCCGCGGCCCGCAAGGACGCCCCCGCCTTCGCCGACCGCATCAAGGACGCCGCCGAGCACGTGTGACCTGACCTGACAGGGGCGGGCCGACCTGACCGGGGCGGGCCGGACCGCCCGGCCGCACCTCGGACTCACTCGGCCATGGACTCGAAGATCTCGCCCCAGAACGCGGATTCCTCCACACAGCACGGGTCCTGGGCGATCATGCGGTCACGCAGCTCACCGAGCGCGTTCGCGCGTACGGCGTCTTCGTCCGAGTCCAGCGCGTCGCCGAACTGGGCGACGAGGCCGAGGAGCACGGCGAGGACGGGCAGGGAGTGGGCGGCCGTGCCCTGCCAACCGGCCCCGTGATCCCACCCGTTGGGATCGTAGTGGGTGATGTCACCGTCCGCCGCGTCGAGCATCAGGTGCTGGTCGCCCCAAAGGGCCACGGTGAAGCAGAAGTTCTCCGGCGGTGAATCGTCGTCGGGGTAGCGGTTCCCGTACAGCTCGTCGGCGTCGAACGGCTCCAGTCCGTCCCGGCCTCGCAAGTGGCGCGTGTCGATCCCCGCGCCCTTGACCTGGACGGCCGGAAAGCCCACGGACAGCAAGAACGCCTTCGACTCGGCATCGGTCAACTCGGCCGGCAGCGCTGCCTCGTCCGGTCGCCAGAGCGAGCCCTCGCCCAGCCGCTCCTCCAGCCACGCCGCGTCCGGAATCAGCGGAGTGTTGTCGCTCGTCACAGCCCTGCTCCCATGCATCCTGCTTCACCCGAACACCGTCGGCGCCCAGTCAACCGCACGACGGTGGAGGCTTCGTCACCCGAGTCGACCGGCGAGCTCCTGAAGTTCCGCCAGTCCCACCGCGCCTATGAAGGCCATGGGGCTCATGTCCGGGGAGAGAGCGTGGCCGGGCTTCGGTCCCAGGCCTTCTCCGATCTTGGCGTGGTCGGCCGTCGCCGTGCCGGCCAGCCACTTCACCCGGGCGGGGGTCATGGGCGGCTGCCGGAGGCGTTCGACGGCCGTCATCAACGCGGGGATCCCCCAGGCCACGAAGGTGAACCGGTGTGTCCCCGTGGAGATCTCGACCTGCCTCTTGATCCCGCGTGAGGTGTCGCGGACCTGGGTGATGACAGGGAGGAAGACGCTGAAACGGCCGCGCATGCGGTTGAACGGGTGGGCGTTGAAGACGAGTCGGTAGTTCGTCACATGCAGCCTCCCGCCGATCGCCTCCATGCCCCGCATGCCGACCGTCCACATCATCTGGTCGTGGCCATAACGTTCCAGCCCGGCTTCGGCGACGTTCACCACGGCATTGGCGTTCTTGGAGAACTGCACCGCCTCGTCGGGCAGAAGGTCGTTCGAACCGAGTGCCATGGCCACCACCCTAGAGCAGGGCGGCAGGGCGCGGCGTTCTGCTCGCATCCCCGCCGCGACGACTCCTGCGCCAGCCGCTACACGTCGGCGACGACAAGCCGGTAGCCGACATCGAGTGCCTCACGGTCGAGCAGATCGGCGTGGCGTCGGTGCCATCGGCGGGAGGTGAGGTCGTCGGACAGCCGCGTCAGTCCCGGCTGGAGGAGCCCGTCGCCGATCTGGGCGAACAGCGAGATACCGGCCCGCACCCGGGGATCGAGGTACGCCTCCGGCCGACGCCAGAACGAGGCGAGGAATCCGTCGGTGCAGTCGTGCGGAACCGGGACGGGTTCGACGCGGGCGCCTCCCAGCAGGGCGACCAGACGCTCGACGGGGACGGCTCGTCGCTCGTCGAACGCGGCCGCTTCCGGCAGGTACTCCTTCAGCAGCCAGAAGCCGTGGCTCATCTCGAGGTCGAAGGTGAGGATCACGATCCGCCGCCGGGCGACGCGGCGCAGTTCGCCGATGCCGGCTTCCAGGTCGCTCCAGTGGTGCACGGTCAGCAGGGCCATCACCGCGTCGGCTGAGTCGTCGGCGACGGGGATCGACTCGGCGGACGCCTCCAGCGCCGGCGCGGCTCCCGCCGGGCGCTGGGCGATCATCACCGAGCTCGGTTCGACGGCCAGCACCGTCTGTGCCGGTTCGTAGGAGCCGGTACCCGCTCCCACGTTGATCACGGTGGCGGCGTCGCCGAGGGCCTCATGGATTCCGGCGGCGATACGGGGGTCCGGTCGTCGGGTGTGAGCGTAGGTCGCGCCGATGCTGTCGTATGTGGCCACGGCAAGCAGTATGCGCGGCGGGCTGGGGCCGACACCACGCCCACGGTGCGCGTCCCGGGCGTGGTGGCGCCGGTCGGGCGGCGGGGTCGCGCCGGTGACGATGCCGCCTCGGCGTCCGCGGACCGGGGGAGACTGGGGTCGACACGAGGAGGTCGCATAGATCCCGAAGAGCCGATGTACCGGTTCCGCCGCGACGTCACGCGGACGGAAGGACCCTCGAGCCTTCTTCACCTGACAGGTGTGAACGTTCTGGCCCAGGCCGCCGGCATCGCGAGCTGGTGGATCCGCAAGGGCGTCGCCGACCGTGTCGAGGTGCTCCACGGGCAACGCCTCGTCCTCACCGTCTCGCAGACCGACGTCCAGGTCCTCGACGACCCGCGCGAGCCGGACGCGTATCTGGTCGGAGCACCGGATCACGAGGGCGCCTTGACGCACGTCGGGCATGCGGCCCAGTTGCGAGACGCGTTGATCGTCGCCGAAGGGCAGTTGCCGGCCCGTTGCACGTCGGCCTCGGTGGAGATCCGCCGAGACCGGTCCACCGTTGCGCTTGTCACCCGGGCGGATCTGGGCCGGATCTTCATCAGGCCCCTGCCCGGACCCTGATCCGGCCGACTTCGCCGACGTGATCCACGCGAGCAGGGTCACGCGAATCCCGCGCCCGGCGCCGCCCCACCCCGCCCAGCCGGCCCTTCGGCGTCCCCCGGGCGCAGGCATTGACACGGTCGGAGGCCTCCGTGAGACTCCCGGGAGAGCGCTCTCCCGGCTCTATTTCAGGGCCCAACCCCCCTCATGGAGATGCATATGAGCCTCCTGTCCCCCTTATTGCGGCGCGTCCGGCGCGGAAGACCCTTGCTGGCCGCGACGGTCGCCGCCGTGGTCGCGGTCGCCGGGGCGCTCACCGCCACGCCGGATACCGCGTACGCCGCACCCACCCTGCTCTCGCAGGCAGGACCGTGACCGCCTCCTCCATCGAGAACGCGGGCACCCCGGCGTCCGCGGCGGTCGACGGCGACGCCGGAACCCGCTGGTCCAGCGCCGCGAGCGACCCGCAGTGGCTGCGGGTCGACCTCGGCGGCACCGCCGCTCTCAGCTCCGTCTCGCTCAACTGGGAGGCGGCGTACGCCACGGCGTTCAGGATCCAGGTCTCCGACGACGGCGAGGCCTGGACCGACGCCTACTCCACCACCACCGGCACCGGTGGGCGGCAGACGATTCCCGTCGACGCCTCCGGCCGCTACGTCCGCATCCACGCCACCGCCCGCGCCACCGGCTGGGGCTACTCCCTGTGGGAGTTCCAGGTCTACGGCACCGCCGGCGGCACCGGCGCCTGCGGCACCACCAACGCCGCGCAGGGCAGGACGGCGACCGCCTCCTCCACCGAGAACGCGGGCACCCCGGCGTCCGCGGCGGTCGACGGCGACGCCGGAACCCGCTGGTCCAGTGCGGCCGACGACCCCCAGTGGCTCCAGGTCGACCTCGGCGCCGGCGCGACGGTCTGCCAGGTGGTGCTGAACTGGGAGACGGCGTACGCCACCGCCTTCAAGATCCAGGTCTCGGAGAACGCGCAGACCTGGACCGACGTCTACTCCACCACCACCGGAACGGGCGGCGACAAGACGCTCGACGTCAGCGGCACCGGCCGCTACGTGCGGATGCACGGCACCGCCCGCGGCACCGGATACGGCTACTCCCTGTGGGAGTTCCAGGTCCGCACCACCGGCACCACCACCCCGCCCGACCCCGGCGGCGGCGACTTCTCCGGCACGGTGATCTCCGCCTACAAGCAGGTGACGGCGTCCTCGCACGAGGGCGGCAACGCCCCGGCCGCCGCCCTCGACGGCCGTACCACCACCCGGTGGTCCAGCCTCGCCACCGACGACCAGTGGCTCCAGGTCGACCTCGGCGGCACGGGCACCCTCAGCGGCGTCGTCCTCAACTGGGAGGCCGCGTACGGCAGCGGCTACCGCCTCGAGATCTCGGACAACGGCACGTCATGGACCCGGCTCTACGCCACGACGACGGGCAAGGGCGGTGTGGAGAAGCTCCCGGTGACCGGCAAGGGCCGCTATGTACGGCTCACCGGCACGGCCCGCGCCAGCGGATACGGCTACTCCCTCTGGGAGTTCCAGGTCTACGGCACCGTCGACACCAGCACCGCGACCCCGCCCCTGCTGTCCGGCCCGACCAAGGCCCCGGCCACGACAGGCCAGTTCCAGCTGACCGCACCGGCGGACAAGGCGATGGTCACCACCACCCGCCGACCGCGACTGAGCTGGAACGCCGTAGCCGGCACCACCCGCTACGAGGTGTGGCTCAACATCAGCCGCACCGACTACGACTGGACGGCGTCCGGCAACCTCCTGGACCTGTACACCAAGGTCGCCGAGCCCACCGACACCACCTACACGCCGAGTTGGGACATCACCGACCGCTGGACGTACAAGTGGTTCGTGGTGGCGGTCTCCGGCTCGGGCGCCAGGACCACCTCCACCATCCGTACGTTCAGCCTCTACCAGCCCGACATGGAACAGGTCGCGGACGGCGTGAACGTCGTCGACGGCGCCCGTGACCTCAACAAGAACGGCCGGATCGAGCCGTACGAGAACTGGCGCCAGCCGGTCGACGTGCGGGTGAGCGACCTTCTCAGCCGGATGACGCTGGAGGAGAAGGCGTACCAGATGTTCTACAACGTCCAGGAATTCCCGCTGTCCGGCTGGCACTTCGGGCCCGCCCAACCGGCGGACCTCGACGGCGTCCTGAGGTCGACCGCCGCCACCCGGCTCGGCATCCCGCCGGTCACGGCGGGCGACACCACGGCCGGCTACCAGACGACGTACCCGCTCCAGAGCACCCTCGCGGCGGGCAGGAACTACCCGCTCGACTACAGGCTCGGCGACATGCAGCGCAGGGAGCAGCTGGAGGTCGGTGCGCGCGGCACCCTGTCGCCGCTCGCCGAGGTCGGCACCAAGGTGCTCTACCCGCGCATCCAGGAAGGCGGCGGCGAGAACGCCGACGTGGCCGCCGCGCAGTTGCGGGCGCTGGTCGCGGGACTCCAGGGCGGGCCGGAGCTCAACCCGTCCTCGGTGCTGGCCACGGTCAAGCACTGGCCGGGCGAGGGCGCGGGCGGTGAGGCCGGCATCGTCTACGACGGGACGACGATCAAGTACCACATGATCCCGTTCCGCGCGGCGATGGAGGCCGGCGCGGTCAACATCATGCCGGGCTACGCGGGCAGCACGTACCTCGACCCGGGCGGACCCGGTGCGGGTGACAGCAGGAAGATCCTGGACTACCTGCGGCAGAACCTGGGTTACACGGGTCTGATCACCACCGACTGGCTGCCGTCCGGCACCTGGGTCAGGGCGGCCAACGCCGGCTCCGACGTGATGGGCGGCGCCGACCCGGGCGCCCCGGGCTTCACCATGGCGGAGTTCGAGCAGAACGTGCCGCTCGCCCGGATCGACGACGCCGTCTCGCGGATTCTCAAGCTCAAGTTCGAGCTGGGCGTCTTCGAGCGCCCGTACGGCGACCCGGTCAACGGCCCCTACCGTTTCCACCAGCCGTCGTACACGCAGCTGGCCAACCAGGCGTCCCGCGAGTCCAACACCCTGCTGAAGAACAACGGTGTGCTGCCGCTGAGACTGAACTCCGGCGACAACATCGTGGTGGCGGGCGACCGGGCGACCGACGGCGCCGCGTGCTGCATCTGGTCCAGCTACTTCCACGAGGACCACGGGTCGCTGAACCAGCTCGACGCCCTGAAGGCGAGAGCCGCGCGGAACGGGGTGAACGTCTCCCAGGGCAACCCCGCCGATCCGAAGGTCGCGGTCGTGTACGCCGGTGAGCCCTCGTACACGCACGCCACCGCCTGGCCGAACCTCCGGCCGCACCTGCCGGCCGACCAGGCGGCGCTGATCCGGGACTACAAGAACCAGGGACTGAAGGTGGTGGTCGTGCTGACCCTGCCCAGGCCCATGGTGATCAGCGAGTGGAACGACCTGGCCGACGCCATCGTGGTGACCTACCGCGGCGGTGAGGAGGTCGGTCCCGCGACGGCGAGCCTGCTGTTCGGCGACTACACCCCGCACAGCCAGCTGCCCTGGCAGCTGCCGCGCAGCCTGGACCAGGTGCTCAAGCCGGGCGGCGGTGACGTCCTGGCCGACGCGAACGAGGCCTGGGATTTGCCGTACGACCTCGGCGCGACGGCCGCCGAGCGGGCGGACATCCGGGCGAGGATCGACGCCGGGCAGCCGGTGCCGACGACGTACGGCAACCCGCTGTACCGCTACGGTGCCGGCCTGACCAGCTGGGCGGTCGGCTGACCCGTCGCTCCACCCGTGCGGCCGGTCCGCCGGACCGCGCCGCACGTGCGACCGGTCCGTCCCCACCGGGGCGGACCGGCCGGACCGGTAGTCCACTCCCGTCACCGAGGCCGGGCCGAACAGCCGATTCCGGCAACCGGTGATCTCCGAGAAAGGGCCCCTGGTTGCGGGGCCCGCCAGGGTGCCAGAATCCATCGACTCATCCGACCTCCGCCGGTGAGCCTCCGAAGCCCCGCCATGGAGAGACGTGACCGAGACCGGCCTCACCACCGCCCCCCCGCCCCCTCCTGCTCGCCGACGGCCGTCCGGCCGCGGACGCCTGGTCACTGGACCCGGATGCCAGACACCTGAACCACGGTTCCTTCGGGGCCGTCCCGCTGGCCGCCCAGGCGGTGCAGCAGGAGCTGCGCGAGGAGATGGAGCGCAACCCCGTCGTCTGGTTCCCCGGGCTCGCCGCCCGGACGGGACAGGCGCGCACGGCCGTGGCCCGGTTCCTGAACGTCGCCCCCGACGACCTCGCCCTCGTGCCGAACGCCAGCGGCGGCGCGAGCGTCGTCTACAACGGCGTGCCCTTCCCGGCGGGAGGCGAGATCGTGGTCACCGATCACGGCTACGGCGCCGTCACCATGGGCGCCGAGCGGCTCGCCCGCCGCCACGGCGGCACACTGCGCACGGCACACGTGCCGCTCGACGCCGACGAGGACGAGGCGTTCGCCGCCGTGATGTCCGCGGTCGGCGAGCGGACCGGGCTCGTCGTCGTGGACCACATCACCTCGCCCACGGCCCGCCGCCTGCCCGTTGAGCGGATCGGGCGGGAGGCACGCCGCCGCGGCGTTCCGTTCCTAGTGGACGGGGCGCATGTCCCGGGACTGCTGGACGATCCGCTGCGGGACCTGGAGTGCGACTTCTGGGTCGGCAACCTCCACAAGTTCGGCTGCGCCCCGCGCGGCGCGGCCGTGCTCGTCGCGCGGACCCCGCTGCGCGACGGGCTGTACCCGCTCATCGACTCGTGGGGAGCCGAGGACCCCTTCCCCGGCCGTTTCGACAGTCAGGGAACGCTGGACGTCACCGGCTGCCTCGCCGCCCCGGCCGCCCTCGGATTCATCGAGGACACCTGGGGATGGCAGGCCGCACGCACGTACATGCGTGAACTCGGCGACTACGCGGTGCACGTCGTCGGCGCCGCCATCGCCGAACTGACCGGCGACGACCGGCCCGTCGACGTCGGCATGCCGGTCGACGCCCTTCGCCTCGTCAGACTGCCGGACGGTCTGGCCGCCACCCGCCTCGAAGCCGACGCGCTGCGGGACAGGGTCGCGCGCGAACTCGACGTGGCGGCGGCGTTCACCAGCTTCGACGGTGTCGGCTACGTCCGGCTGTCCACGCACGTGTACAACACCGCCGCCGACTACGAGTACTTCGCCGAGAAATGCGTTCCCGTCCTCGGCGAGTGGGCCCGCACCGCGACCCGAGGCTAGGGCCTTCCCGCCGCGTCGGCGCCGGAGCGCCTCCGTCAGCCGTGTCAGCTTCCCGGCGACCGCGTCAGCGCGCTGCGCCGCCACCGCCGCCGCGCGCTAGCCTGGGCCGCCGGGCCGCGTTCGGTTCCCCGCACGCCGCCCGCTCCCGAGACGCTCCCCGTTGGAGGACGTTCCGCAATGCAGCGCGACAGCGGTCCCGGCACCTGGATCCGCCGTTACCGGCCCCGGCCGGACGCCGCCGTACGGCTGGTCTGCTTCCCGCACGCGGGAGGCTCGGCGGTGGTCTTCCACCAGTGGGCGTCGGCGTTCCCGGCGGACGTCGAGGTCCTCGCGGTGCAGTACCCGGGTCGGCAGGACCGGATCGCCGAACCTCGGGTCGAGAACCTCGCGGAACTGGCCAAGGGCGTGCTCCCGGCCCTGCGGGACGCCGTCGGTGACAGCCCGTACGCCCTCTTCGGCCACAGCATGGGCGCCACACTGGCCTTCGAGGTGGCCCGACGCCTGGAGGCCGACGGCACGGGCCCCGGGATACTCGTCGCCTCCGCGCGCCGGGCACCCTCCAGACAGCGCGATCAGCTGGTGCATCTGCTCGACGACGCCCAGCTCGCCGCCCACATCGCCGAGCTGAGCCCCGCCAACAGCCGGCTGATGGAGGACGCCAGGGCACGGGCCATGATCGTCCCGACCGTACGCAGCGATCTGCGGGCGATCGAGACGTACCGCTGCCCGCCGGGTCTGGCGCTGCGCACACCCATCCTGACGGTCATCGGGGACTCCGACCCCTGGACCACCCTCGACGAGGCACAGGCCTGGGCCAGGCACACCCGCGGCGGCTTCGAACTGCGCCTGCTGCCCGGCGGGCACTTCTACCTGGACGACCACCAGGACGAGGTGAGGGAGCTGGTCCGCGCGCGCCTCGGCCACCGCGTGGCATGAGCCGTCGGCGCCACCGGCGGGGCGGCACGGTCGGCGGCCGGGCACGTCAGCTGGGTCCTGTCGTCGGACTCCCGGCGTCGCCCGGAGGGCGGCCCCGCGGCGTCAGGTGCGTGCTCTGGGGGTCCCCCTCTGGGGGAGTGCCGGGTGCAGGCCCTCGTACCGGACGTACTCGGGCTGGTGCCCGGTGCGGCGAGTGGGGGCACCTCCCACGAAGTGGGGGAGCGTGCACGGCGTCGCGGGGCAGGCGGGAGTTTGACTGACGACAGGGCCTAGGAGTGGGCCACGACCTCGCCCGCGGTGATCTGCGGCGGCTGCGGCAGGAGGGAGGCGAGGCGGTCCTGTACGTAGTCGCGTGCCCTGGCGGTCGATTCCTCGGCGCCGGCCCGGTCCTGGAAGACCCCGGTCGAGACCATGACCCCGTCGCCGGCGTCGGCGAAGTAGTAGGCGACGAAGCCCTCGACCTGACGCAGGAGCGGGACGAACTCCTCGTCGACCCTGCGTCCTGCCTCGGCCGGGTCGGTGACTCCTTCGTACCGGCGGACCACTGCGTACATGGCTGGTCTCCTCGTGATGGGTGAGGTCGTGTCGTGTGGGGACGGCGTACCCGCCCCGGCGACCGCGGTCGGCGCGGGTCCGGCGCGAATCACCGGAAAGGCTCTCGCCGGGTGGTCCGAACGGAGGGGCGGAGCCGGCCGGGGCGTGATCTACGGCGGTGTGCCGCGACGGCCACGTTGGTTAGGGTGGCGGACGGAGAGTGAGTCCGATGCCCTTGACCGGGGTGACGGACCGGCCGACTGGTTGGGGGCGGCGCGGACCGGTGGCCCGTACGGGGCCAAGTCGGATACGACGGGGGCTCGTTGGTGGGGGGAATTCGCGTGGGCGCAAGCAGCCGAAAACCGACAGAGCGCGGTGGGCGGGTGACCGGGGCGTCCACGCCCGCGCTGCTGCCTCCGACGCTGCGGGGGCCGCTCGGGGTGATCGCGGCTCTGAGCGTGCTGGTGGTCGTCGCGATCGGGGCCCTGTACGCCGGGCACAGCCTGCCCGGCAGGGTGGACAGGTGGTTCGTCGAGCCGACGGCGGACAGCGTGGGGCCGCCGTTGCGGCACGTCGCCCTGGCCGCGGACTTCCTGGGGGAGCCGGCCGGAGCGGCGCTGCTGGTCGTGGCAGTCGTGACGGGCTGTCTGCTGCTTCGGTGGCGCCGCGCGGCGGTGCTCGTAGTCGCCGGCCCGGGCCTGGCCGTGGTGACGGCGACGCTGCTCAAGCCCCTGGTGGGCCGTACGATCCACGGCCCCGACAACCTGTCCTACCCGAGCGGGCACACCGCCTTCCTCACCGCGTTCGCCCTCGTGGCGGCCCTGCTCGTGACCGGCCGGCGCGGCCTCGGCAGGGCGGCCGGCACCGCACTCGTGCTCGCCGCGGCGGCGGTCGCGGGCGGCGCCATGGGCTGGGCGCAGGTCGCCCTGGGCGCGCACTACCCGACCGACGTCCTCGGCGGCTGGTGCACCGCGCTGGCGGTCGTACCGGTGACCGCGTGGCTGGTCGACCGGACGGCGGACCGGAGGGCCTGCCGCCCGGCCGACCGTACGGCCGACGCCGGTGCGGGGGAGCACCGCTGAAGACACCGCCGCCCCACGTCATTGCGGGCGGCGGTACACGGGTCGGACCGTCGGCCCACGTCACGCCGCGCGGCGGCACACGGGTCCGACGTCACCCCATGTCACGCCTGGCGGCGGAACACCGGCTTCACCGGTCGTCCGCCCAGCCACGGCGTGGGGTCACCGGCGTCCAGCGCCTTCCGGTACACCGCGCACGCCTGGGCCACCACCTCGACGGTGTGGTCGATGTCGGCGTCGTCGAGCGCGCTGCTCACCACGAACGACGGGGCCAGCACCCCACCCGCCAGGAGCCGGCGCAGGAACAGGGTGCGGTACGGCTGCGACGGCTGCCCCCGCTCGTCGAGGGTGGCGAACACCAGGTTGCTGGCCCGGCCCCGGACGACGACGTGGTCCCCGACGCCCATGCCGGCCGCGGCCTCGCGCACACCGGCGGCCAGCCGCTCGCCGAGGGCGTGCAGCCGCGCGGTCACGCCCTCCTCGGCGTACGTGGTCTGCACGGCCATCGCGGCGGCCAGGGAGTGCGTCTCCGCGCCGTGCGTGGTGGACAGCAGGAACACCCGGTCTCCGGAGTGCCGCAGCCCGCCCCGCTCCATCAGCTCCCGGCGCCCCGCCAGTGCCGAGACCGCGAACCCGTTGCCCAGCGCCTTGCCGAACGTGGAGAGGTCGGGCACGACGCCGTACAGGCCCTGGGCGCCCGCCTCCGACCAGCGGAAGCCGGTGATCATCTCGTCGAAGACCAGGACACAGCCGTGCCGGTCGGCCAGCGCGCGCAGGCCCTCCAGATACCCGGGCGGCGGCTCGGTGTGGGTGGCGGGTTCGAGGATCAGGCAGGCGACGTCGTCCTGGTACCGGCTGAGCAGCTCCTCGGTGGCGGCCAGATCGCCGTACGGGAACGCCACGGTGAGGTCGTTGGTCGCGTCCGGGATACCGGCGGACATCGGTGTGGTGCCGATGAACCAGTCGTCGGTGGAGAAGAACGGATGGTCGGCGCAGAGCGCCACCCGTGAGCGCCCGGTGGCGGCGCGGGCGAGGCGCACCGCGGCGGTGGTGGCGTCGGAGCCGTTCTTCGCGAACTTCACCATCTCGGCGGTCGGCACCGTGGCCAGGAAGCGCTCCGCGGCCTCGGCCTCCAGGATCGACGGCCGGACGAAGTTGGCGCCGCGGTCGAGCTCGCGTCGCACCGCCTCGGTCACGCGCGGATGGGCGTGACCGAGGCTGACCGACCGCAGACCGGAGCCGTACTCGACGTACCGGTTGCCGTCGACGTCCCAGACGTGCGCGCCGTGGCCGTGACTGATGACCGGGGCCAGGTTCTCGGGGTACTGGTCGTCGCCCTTGGCGTAGGTGTGCGCGCCCCCGGGGATCAGGGCGTGCAGCCGCTCGTTCGCCTCCCGCGAGCGGGGGAGGAGGAGTTCCTCGGTGTCTTCGGTGTGCACGCCGACCTCAGCTCTCTGTGTGCTTCAGGACCTCGGCGAGGCTCGGTGCCTTCCGGTCCCGTTCGGACATCGACGCGACCGGCAGCGGCCAGGGAATGGCGAGTTCCGGGTCGTCGAAGGCGATCGTCACGTCCTCGGCCGGATCGTGCGCGCGGTCGATGCGGTACGAGGTGTCGGCGGTCTCGGTCAGCGCCTGGAAACCGTGCGCGCACCCCGCCGGGATGTACAGGGTCCTCTGCGTCTCGCCGGACAGCTCGAAAGTGGCCACGTTGCGGTACGTCGGCGAGTCCGGCCGCAGGTCCACGACCACGTCGAAGATCTGCCCGTACGAGCAACGCACCAGCTTGGCCTCGCCGTCGCCGGAGCGCAGATGCAGCCCGCGCAGCACCCCCCGGACCGAGCGGGACACGCTGTCCTGGACGAAGGCGTCCGGGTCGAGGCCCACCGAGCGGACCACGTCGGCGTCGAACGTGCGGCAGAAGAAGCCGCGTTCGTCGGCGTACGGCGTCGGCTCGAACAGGAACGCGCCCGCGACGGACGGGACTTCGGTCGCCTTCATGAGGCCTCCCGCGTGACATGGGCGCGGACGTGGCCCGCCGCCGGGAACAGGGCCGCGGTCAGGTCGGCGAACTGGCGCTCCAGTTCCCCGGCGGCGATCAGATTCCGCTCGGCGAGGGTCTGCCGCAGCTCGGCCGCTCGCTTCTCCAGCCCCCGGAACTGGGCGAGCAGCCGGTCCGCGTCGACCTCGCGGGCCGGGTGGCAGTAGTCGCCCAGTCCCATCCGCGCCATCAGCGCGTCGCTCTTCGCGGCGTAGCTGAGCGCGAGGGTCGGTGTGCCGGCCTTCAGCGCGCAGACCAGGTTGTGGTACCGGGTCGCCACCACGGTGCCGGCGGCCGCCGTCTCCTTCATCAGGTCGGCCAGCGAGGCCGCTTCGGCCGCGGTGACCAGCGGCGAGTCCACCGCGTCGAGGATCGCGGCGACCACCGACGCGTCGCACTCGTCGCCGGTGAGGAGACGGACCGGTCTGCCCTCCTCGACCAGCGCCCGCACGAACCGGGTCGTCCCCTCCAGGTAGCGCCGGTGGATCTCCTCGGCCCGGGCCCGGTCGTCGTTCCCGCCGTGGAAGTCCATGACACCGACGCACACCGTGCCCGGCCCCCCCGCCCCCGCCGCGGCACCCGGCACACTCGGCGTCGGCAGGGCGAACGCGAGGTCCGGGTAGACCCCGTCACGGGAGGTGTCCACACCCATGGCCCGTATCGCCTCGCGGGACTGGGCGTCCCGGTACGACCGGTAGGCGGCCAGCCGAGCCGCCCGGCGCACCAGGGCCCGGGTCGCCCGGTCGCCGATCGGCGCGGCGCCGACACCGACGAGCGCCACCCGGGTCCCGGACAGCCGCCCGCTCGCACAGAGCAGGAACAGCGCGTACGGGAAGCCCCACGGCCGCAGCGGCAGCGTGGCCTCCAGGACGCCCATCCCCGGCACGATCACCACGTCGTGCCGGCGCACCCAGGCGGCGGTGCGCACCACGTCGACGAGCTTGCCCAGTCCCTTGCCCACGATCGCGCCCGCACGCGACGCGGTCCGGTACTCCCCGCGGTACCAGTGCAGCCGCGTCGACGGAATCCCGTACCGCGCAGAGACGACCTCGGGGCCGCCGCACAGCGCGTCCACGACGGCCTCCGGGTGCTCGGCGCGGAGGTAGCCGAGCACGGCCTCCAGCGAGCCGTCGTTGCCGAGGTTGCCGGAGCCGAGCAGGCCGAACACCCCCACACGCAAAGGGGTTTCGCCCGCACGCGTCATGCGTGCCTCCCCTCGCGGCCGGCGACCAGGGCGTCCACGGAGACCGTGAGCCGGGCCGGGTCGACCGGGGCACGGTCCTCGACCCGCTCACCGGCGCCCGGCCGGGCCCGGCTGGTCATCCACGTGGCCAGATGGCGGTAGCACTCCCGCCGGTCGGCCGGGGACAGCGGCGCCCGCCGGATCGCCGCGACGAAACCCCAGACGTACTCGGCGAGCAGCCGGGGCGTCGGGTGCAGCGGGCCGGCCCGGCGCGGGTCGAGGTTGACGCACCGGGACCGCTTGGAGGGGTTCGCCCGCTCGGCGCGGGTGGGGTGGTCGCGGCGGAAGTACAGCAGCTCCGGCACCTGGTGGAAGGGCCCGTGCAGGGTGATCTCCGCGACGAACGTGCGGTCCGCGTGGTGGTAGCTGTCGTGCGGCTTCACCCGCCGCAGCATGTCGGCGCGCATCACCCCGTAGAAGTCGTCGCCGCCGGGCTCGAACAGCAGGCTGCGGAACCGCTCCGGCGCGTGCGGGGAGTCGGTGGCGAGTCCGTACTCGTAGGGGACCTTCACCCGGCCGTCGCCGTCGATGACCGCCTGGCCGCTGTGCGCGAGGACGGTGTCCGGCCGCTCGTCCAGCGCCTCGACACAGCGCAGCAGCAGGTCACGGGCGTACAGGTCGTCGTGCGAGGCCCACTTGAACAGCTCGCCGCGGCACTCGGTGAACACGTAGTTGTGGTTCGGTGCCGCGCCGATGTTGCGGGGCAGCCGGATGTACCGGACACGTGAGTCCTTCGCGGCGTACCGGCGGCAGATGTCCTCGGTCCCGTCGGTCGAGGCGTTGTCGGAGACGACCAGCTCGAAGTCCTCGTACGTCTGGCCGAGCAGGGCGTCGAACGACTCGGCCAGATACTCCTCGCCGTTGTACACGGGCAGGCCGATGCTCAGCCTGGGTTGCGCGGTCATTGCGTCCTCACTTCGGGGATGGAGTTCAGATGGTGCTCGCGCAGGGCGGAGCGCAGTTGGAGCCACCACACGGCCGAGGCCGCGAGGGTCGCGGTGGCGACGCCCCAGGCCGAGCCGACCGTGCCGGCGAGGGCCGCGCCGCCGAGTCCGCCGGTGACGTAGCAGGCGGAGGCGAACAGCTGGCAGCGCAGGCTGCGGCGGGCCGCGGCGAGCGCGCGCAGTCCGGCCGCGGCGCCGGTGCCGAGGCCGGCGCCCGCGACGCCGAGGGTGACCGGCACGACGAGCTGTGCGGCGGAGGTCCAGACGTCGCCGAGCACCAGCTCGCCGAGCCGGTCCGGCATCAGGAGCAGCGCCCCGCCCCAGCACAGCGCGGCGACGGCCTGCCCGCCGCCGAGGAGGAGGCAGAACCTCCCCAGCCGCTGCGGGGCCTGCCTCAGTACCCGTGCCGCTTCCGCGACGGTGACCAGCGACAGCCCCATCAGCAGGGCGAGGAACGGGCCGAGCAGCAGCTCCGCGCC
This sequence comes from Streptomyces sp. NPDC005017, assembly GCF_042873115.1. Classification (NCBI taxonomy): domain Bacteria; kingdom Bacillati; phylum Actinomycetota; class Actinomycetes; order Kitasatosporales; family Streptomycetaceae; genus Streptomyces; species Streptomyces sp. NPDC005017. Next base: position 108,116 of record NZ_JBIALD010000025.1, read on the forward strand.
CCGGACGGCGCCGACCGCGCCGACCCCGACGATGGCGCCGAGCCCGTAGGCGCGCAGCTGGCTCGCTCCGCTGAGGCTGACGTTCTCGACCAGGTACCGGTAGCCGAGGTCGCGTTGCTCGCGCAGCCACGCGCGGGCCAGGGAGAGGCGGGGCCGGATGCCGGACTGGAGGAGGCCGTACCCGGCGGCCACGGTGGCGGAGGTGCCCCAGGCGAGCACGAACGCGGCCACGCTGTGCACATGGGCGGCCACGACCATGGCGGGGACGAGCGCGACGCCCCACACCACGTCGTTGACGAAGGCCTTCCGCCCGGTGCCCGCGGCGAAGAACGCGTACCGCCAGGAGTCCTGGAGCAGCAGCCCCGGCAGCATCACACCGAGACAGGCGAACGCGGGCCCGACCTCTCCGCCGAGAGCGAGGCCGGCGATGAGGCACCCCGCTCCGACGGCGGCGCCGACGCCGAGGGCGGTGCCCGAGGACCGGGCCACCGCCCTGCGCCAGGAGGCGTCGGACACGCCGCTGAAGCGGACCACGAGCGGATCGGTGGCCAGACCGCGGGAGACGTTGAGCACCACGCCGTAGGTCACCCAGGCGAGGCTGAACACGCCGAACGCGGTCACCCCCAGCGAGCGGGCCACGTAGACGCCCACCGCGAAGTTGCTGATGCTGGAGGCCGCCTGGTCGGCCAGCCCCCAGGACAGCCGGCCGGCGAAGGCCCGCCGGGTGGATCCCGGCGGTGCCGTCGACCTGTCCTCCTCGGTGGTCATCGGCGTCACGCCTTGATCAGTGCGGCGCCGTGCAGGGCGTCGGCCGCGGCGGCGACGGTGTCGAACGGCAGTCCCGACCGTTCGGCGACGTCCAGCAGGCTGTGCTCGCCGTCGGAGAGGCTGAGCACCCAGAGCATGGCCATCTGGGCTTCCTTCGCGTCGCTGCGGCCGCCGAGCGAGTCGTACAACCCGCGCCGTCCCAGCTGTGGTTCGCCGTAGGGGCTGAGGTTGACGTACCGCCGGTTGCGGTCCAGGACGGCGAACGCCTCGCGGCACAGGGCGAGTGTGTCCGCCATGGCCTCGGGGGAGACGAAGTCCGGGTTGTCCGCGGAGGTGTGGTACTCGGGGTAGCCGGCGTACGGGGTCCTGCTGAGGGAGCCCACGCCGAGGTCGAAGCCGGGGGAGCAGTACTGCCTCTCGTCGTAGCCGTACGGGGTGAACTCGTCGATGCGGTGCGGGCGTTCGGACGCGGTGAGCACGTGCCGCAGTACCCGGTCGATCTCCGCGTCGCCGCGTCTGCTCTGTTTGTACGTGAGCCGGCCCGGGTCGCCGGCGCAGGCCAGCACCAGTCCGTGCCTGACCTGGTGCACGCGTTCCGCGTTGCGGGCCAGCCAGGTGATGGCGCCGATGGTGCCGGGCGCGAAGACGAACCGGTAGGTGTAGTGGGGCGTCTGCGCGGCCAGTTCCCGGGCGAGGTAGGTCGCCACCGCGACGCCGGCCAGGTTGTCGTTGGCCAGCGACGGGTGGCAGACGTGGCAGGAGACGATGACCTCGTCGGTGACCTGCCCGGGGATCACGTGCTCGGCGTAGGTGAGGTGGCCGTCGGCGAGCGTGGAGTCGATCCGCACCTCGTACTCGCCGTCCGGCATCGCGTCCAGGGTGTCCTGGGCCAGGCAGAACCCCCATTCCGGCTTGTAGTAGCTGGTGCGGTACGGCACCCAGGACGGGTGGTCGGGCAGGGTGTGCAGGTGTCCGCGCAGCTCGGCCAGCGGCATGGTCGCCGAGACGGGCACGCTGTAGCCGAGCACATGCAGGCTGGAGTCGGCGAAGTCGACGACGCGCCTGCCGGAGGGGTCGGCGATGTAGGCGTCCCGGATGTTCCACTCCTGGGGCACCGTCCAGTCGAGGACCTGGGTCCCGGTCGGCACCTCGTGCACCGTCAGCGGGATGTACTCGCCGACGATGTCCAGGGTGGCGCGTACCCCGTCGCCGGTGATGCTCCGGCACAGCGGGTACATCCGCTCCACCAGTTCGTGCATCTCCTCGCCGGCCGTGGTCACGGGCGCCACCGCAGGGTGTCGTCGACGGTGCCCGCGTCGGAGGCCGCGCGCAGCACGGCGAGCCGGGTGAAGCGCTGCTCGAAGTCCTCCCGGGTCAGGCCGTGTTCGCGGTAGGCGTCGGCGAGTTCGAGCGCGCCGCGTTTCACGGTCCACTCGCAGTCGAAGCCGGGTATCGCGGCACGGAACCGGGAGAAGTCCACGCGGTACGACCGCGGATCGGCGCCGTTCTCCCCGGTGATCCTCACCTTGGCTCCGGACACCGCCTCGGCGACCTGTTCGGCGATCTCGGCGACCGTGACGTTGTTGAACTCGCTGCCGATGTTGAACGCCCGGTCGTGCACCGCCTCGCGCGGCGCGGTGAGCGCGGCGGTGAAGGCCCGTGCGATGTCGGCGGCGTGCACCAGGGGGCGCCAGGGGGTGCCGTCGGAGAGCACGAGGACCTCGCCGGACAGCAGGGCGTGCCCCACCAGGTTGTTCAGCACGATGTCGGCGCGCAGCCGGGGCGAGAAGCCGAAGGCGGTGGCGTTGCGCATGTAGACCGGGCTGAAGTCGCCGTCGGACAGGGCGTGCAGGTCGTCCTCCACCCGCACCTTGGACTCCGCGTAGGGCGTCACCGGGCGCAGCGGGGCGTCCTCGGCGACCAGTTCCTCGCCGCCCGCGGCGCCGTAGACGGAGCAGGTGGAGGCGTACAGGAAGCGGCCCACTCCGGCGTCGCGGGCGAGGCGGGCCAGGTGCACGGAGGCGTGGTGGTTGATGTCGTAGGTGAGCTGCGGGGCCAGCGAGCCCAGCGGGTCGTTGGAGAGCGCGGCCAGGTGGATGACGGCGTCGAAGCCGGCCACGTGGTCGGTGGTGACGTCGCGCAGGTCCACCCGGTGTCCGGGCGGGTCGGCGGGGACCGGGCCCAGTACGCAGCCGGCGAACAGTCCGGCGTCCAGGCCGGTGACCTCGTGCCCGGCGGCGGTGAGGACGGGGGCCATCACGGTGCCCAGGTAGCCCTGGTGTCCGGTGAGCAGTACGCGCAAGGTTCATTCCCCCAGGTCGAGAGTGAGTTTGGTGACGGCGAACGCCTCGGCGTAGCGGGCGTTGCACTCGATGCCGCGGATCCTCGCGAGGCCGAGGAAGGCCTCCCGGTCGTACCAGGGCCGGTGGCGCTGCGAGGGGTAGTGCTCCTGGAGAAGGCGCACCTTGCGTTCGGCGGTCTCGGTGGACAGCGGCTGGTACACGGAGGGGCGGCCGAGGTCGCCGTCCCATTTGACGATCTCGTAGCCGAGCACGAGGTGGTCGCGGAACGCGGTGGTGATCAGCCGGGCCAGGCCGTGGTGGTCCTGGTGGGCGTCGTCGGTGCGGGGGGCCAGGACGAGGTCCGGTTCGGTCTGGGCGCGCAGGTCCTCCACCGCGCCCTTGGCCTCGTCCCAGTGCGCGGGCAGCCGTCCGTCGGGCAGTTTGTGCACGGTGAGGTTCAGGTCGGCGCCGGGGCAGAAGGCGGTGAGCGCGGCCCGCTCCTCCTGCTCGCGGTCACTGCCGCCGCCGGAGAGCACCAGCGCGTCCACGCGCAGGCCCGGCCGGGCGAGGCACATCGCGAGGAGTGTGCCGCCGGCGCCGATGGCGATGTCGTCGCAGTGCGCGCCGACGGCGACGATCCGGTCCAGGCGTGCGGTGCCGAGCTTGATCATGCGCTCCCCACCCGGGCCTTCGTTGCCGCGCCGTCGTGTTCCCACACGGCCCAGGGGCGGTCGCCGCGGGCGTAGGCCTCGTCGAGCGCGGCCCGCTCCTTCACGGTGTCGGTGGGTTTCCAGAAGCCTCTGTGCTGGTGTGCCACCAGCCGTCCGCGCTTGGCGAGCTGGGCGCAGCCGTCGGCGACCAGGTCACCGTTCTCCGGGATGTGGTCGAAGACCTCCTGGCGGAGCACGAAGTAGCCGCCGTTCTCCCACAGCGGCAGTTCGCTGACCGGGGTGATGCCGCCCACCAGGCCGTCCTCGCCGAGGTCCACGCAGTGGAACGAGGACTGCGGCGGCACGACCATCATCGACGCGCCGGCGTCGCGCTGGGCGAACCGGTCGATCATCTCCGGCAGCGGGGCGTCGGTGAGCACGTCGGCATAGTTGGCGAGGAACATCTCGTCGCCGTCCAGGTGGTGCCGTACCCGGCGCAGCCGTTCCCCGATCGGGGACTCGATGCCGGTCTGCGCGAAGGTGATCGTCCAGTCCGAGATGTCGGTGGACAGCAGCTCGGTGCGGCCGCCGCGCAGCACGAAGTCGTTGGACGTGGTCTCCTCGTAGCTGAGGAAGAAGTCCTTGATGTGGTGCGCTCCGTAGCCGAGGCAGAGGATGAACTCGGTGTGCCCGAAGTGCGCGTAGTAGCGCATGACGTGCCAGATCAGCGGTCGCGGGCCGACCATCGCCATCGGCTTGGGGACGTCGTCGGTGGTGCCGTTGCGCATGCGCATGCCGTAACCGCCGCAGAACAGGACGACCTTCATGACCCCACCTCGACGATGCTCAGTTCCGGGATGGGGAAGACCAGGCGGCCGCCCCACTCGTGCACGAAGGACAGCTGCTCGGTCAGCTCGGCCCGCAGGTTCCAGGGAAGGACGAGGACGTAGTCCGGTCGGTCGGCGGCGATCTGCTCGGGTGCCAGGATCGGGATGCGGGTGCCCGGGGTGAACCTGCCGTGCTTGTAGGGGTTGCGGTCGACCGTGTAGGCGAGCAGGTCGGGCCGGATGCCGCAGTGGTTGAGCAGGGTGTTGCCCTTGCCCGGGGCGCCGTAGCCCACGACGGTGTCGCCGCGCTCGGCCGCCTCGATGAGGAAGCGCAGCAGGTCGCGGCGGACCTTGGCCACGCGGGCGGAGAACTCGGTGTACCCGGACAGCTCCTGGAGCCCGGCGGCCTTCTCGCGGTCCAGTACGTCGGCCACCCGCCGGGCCGGTTCGCCCGCCGCCTCGGCGGGACGGGCCCACAGCCGGACGGAACCGCCGTGGGTGGGCAGCAGTTCGACGTCGACGAGGGTGAGTCCGCCGCTCGCCAGCGCCCGGATCGCCGCCGCGACCGTGTAGTACTGGAAGTGCTCGTGGTAGATCGTGTCGTACTGGTTCTCCTCGATCAGGGTCAGCAGGTGCTGCACCTCGATGGTCACCCAGCCGTCGTCGGCGACCAGGGCGCGCAGCCCCTGGGTGAACCCGACCACGTCGGGGATGTGCGCGTACACGTTGTTGGCGACGACCAGGTCCGCCGGGCCGTGCTCGGCGCGGACGGCGGCGCCGGTGTCCGGGGACAGGAACTCGGTGAGCGTGGGCACGCCCGCCTCCCGTGCGGCGGCGCCGACGTTCACCGACGGCTCGATGCCCAGGCAGCGCATCCCGCGGTCCACCACGTGCCTGAGCAGGTAGCCGTCGTTGCTCGCGACCTCGACCACGAAGGCGTCGGAGCCGAGGCCGAGGCGCCGCACGGCGTCGTCGACGAAGGTGCGGGCGTGCTCCACCCAGGAGGTCGAGTAGGAGGAGAAGTACGCGTACTCCGTGAAGGTCTCCTCCGGCTTGATCAGCGGCGGTATCTGCGCGAGCCAGCAGTCGGTGCAGACCCGCAGGTGCAGCGGGTACGTCGGCTCGGGCCGGTCGAGTCGGTCCGCGGCGAGAAAGCTCTCGCACGGCGGGGTCGCCCCCAGGTCGACGACGCTCTCCAGCGCGGCCGAGCCGCAGAGTCGGCATCGTGTCATCTATTGCCCCCCATCCCGCCCGCGCGGGCGTGCCCGGCGCGAGCCTGTGCTGTCGTCCCCTGCCGGCGGCGGGCCGTCCCCGTCGCCGGACCGCGCCGCGATCGCGGCGCGGTACCCCTCCAGCAGTCGCTCCAGCCCGACGGACGGGCTGAAGTGCTGCTCGTACCGGCGCCGGGCCGCCCGTCCCATCTCCCGGTTGGCGTCCGGATCGGTCGTGATCCGGCGCAGGCAGGACGCGAGCGAGGCGGGCTCGCCCGGCCGGTGCAGCAGCCCGGTCCTGCCGTCCTCGACGAGCTCGACGAACGCGCCGTGCCCGGCGGCGACGGTCGGGACCCCTCCCGCCATCGCCTCCACGACCACCAGGCCGAACGCCTCCAGCCACGTGGAGGGCGCCACCACCGCCACCGAGCGTGCGATGGCCCGCCGGCACTGTTCCAGGTCGTACAGGCCGACACAGCGCACGTCGTCGCGGCCCGCGGCCCAGGCGGTCACCTCCGGCTCCAGCGGCCCCGCCCCGGCGATCACGAGCGGTACGCCGATTCCGCCGCCGGCGGCGATCTCGTCCCAGGCGGTCATGAGCAGCCGTACGCCCTTGGCCTCGGCGAGCCGGCCGAGGTAGAGCAGATGCTCGCCGGGGCCCGTCCGGCGGTCGTCCGGGTCGGGCACGAAGTTGTGCTTCACCGCCAGCCGTTCGGCGGGCATGCCGGCCCGCACCAGGACGTCGCGCTGTGCCGCGGAGATGCAGAAGAACCGCTGCACCCCGGACCACCACCGCTTCCGGTTCACCGACATGCCGACCGCGAGCGGCACCGTCGCCAGCCGGGAGCCCCGGTAGCAGCCGTGCCGTACGGCGGGCAGCGGAGAGGACCCGACGCACTCGGTGCACGGCCGGCCGTCCCGCTGGAGCGTGCCGGGCGGGCAGATCTGGGTGTAGTTGTGCAGCGTGGCCACGGCGGGCACCCCGGCGTCGGCGCAGGCGGCCAGCACCGCGGGCGACAGCAGCGGGAAGACGTTGTGGACGTGCACCACGTCCGGCCGCTCGGCGCGCAGCCTCGCGGCAAGCTCCTTGCGGACCGCCGGGTTCCACGGCACCAGCAGCGGCACCGCGACCTTGCCCGGCAGGGAGCGCGCGGCGATGTCGTCGCTGCGCCGCTCGAACAGCTCGACCCGGTGGCCGGCCCCGCGCAGCAGCGCCACCTCCTGGTCGACGACCTTGTTCTCCCCGCTCGGCTGCGCCGAGGCGTAGCGGTTGTGCACCACGAGAACGCGCATGCTCAGTTCACCTCCGGTCCACGGGCCCAGCTCGGGACACGTCGTCGCGGGATGTCGGACGTCGGCGGGGCCGTGGCGGCGGAGGGTGCCGCGAGCAGTGAGGCGGCCACGGCCAGGTGCAGCAGATACGGCGAGGCGTCGCCCAGCCCGGCCTCGGTGTAGGAGGCGATCGCGCAGTAGCTGATCAGGAAGATCGCGCAGGCTCTCGACAGCGACGGCGGCCGCAGCAGCGCGACGCCGCCGAGTACGACGACGAACGCGCCCACCAGGGCGACGCCGGTGATGCCCTGCTCGTAGTAGACGGCGAACCAGCTGTTGTCGATCGGCAGCCCGCCGAACGACTTGTCGCCCAGGCCCGCGCCGAACAGGTACTCCGAGGTGCTCCGGGGTTCCGCCAGCAGGGCGTTCCAGACCTTGGCCCGGCCGGTGAGGCTGCTGAAGTTCTCCTGGCTCTGGCCGCGCAGGAACCACGCCTGGAGCGCGGAGCCGAACCCGACCGCGGCCACCGCGGCGCACACCACCGCCCAGGTGAAGAAGCGGCGGGCGGCGCCGCTGGTCAGGAGAAGCGAGCCGATCGCCAGGGCCAGCCCGATGAGCAGGCCGAGCGTGGCGGTGCGGGTGTGGGTCAGGGCGAGCAGGACGAGTGAGGGCACGATGACGACCGCCGCGCCGGTCCGGTCGGTCCGGCGGCCCAGGAGGAGCAGCGCGGTGAGCCCGATGATCACCGCGGCGTACTGTCCGATCTGCGGCGGGGTGAGCGGCCACAACGCGCCGACCAGCCGCCCGCCGTAGAGCTCGGGCATGGCGGCGCCCGGAGAGATCAGCAGGCCCGCGGCCACCGACCCCAGTACCGCCAGGTACATCCGGATGTGGTGCCGGACGAACGTCGTCCCGCCGTCCCACCAGCGGCTGAGCAGCCACAGTGTGCCGACGAAGAGGGCCAGCCGGGCGCAGCGGAACAGCGCGCCGAACCCGGACTCCAGGTTCGCGCTGGAGATCACGCTCGGCACCAGCAGCAGGGTGAGCAGGAGCAGATAGGCGCTGGGCCGGATGCGCGGCGGGAGGTTGGCGAGGAGGGCCAGCGCGAACGCGGCGACCAGCGCGCCCATGGTGGCCATCTGGATGAGGGAGCGGGGCAGCGGGACGATGGTCTTCGCCCCGGCGGAGCCGAGCGTGTTGAGGATCAGCAGTCCCCAGGCGGTGCCGACGATCTTCGGCGTGTGGTCCGCGCGCATCTCAACCACGGTCCCGTGCGCGGAAGGTGCTGCCCGCGTCCTGCTGGTACGGCGTGCCCTGCCACTGCCCGGAGTCGAGGGTGCGGCTCGGGTCGTGGGCGACGAAGGTCCACGAGCCGATGTAGACGTTGTCGTGCCAGCGGTTGTGCTGCTTGCGGGTGATCGCCTCGGCCACGAGTTCGCCCTGGTAGGGCGACCAGTCCGGGTAGGTGCCGTAGTTGGCCAGCACCGCCATGCGGTCGCACTTCACCGTGCAGTCGACGACGGACTTGTCGAGGACGAAGCGGTTCCCGTGGATGTCGACGCGCTGGGTCTTCCACCGGCAGTCGGCGTACAGCGGGGCGGTCGCGATCGCCGGCTGCGCGCAGCGGCGGGTGTTCTTCACGAGCAGCGTGCAGGCGCCGGAGGAGGTGTTGGCGGGGCTGTTGCAGAACCGGTCGGCGTTCTCCCACAGGGTGATGCCGGACCAGTTGTTCTCCAGCACGTTCCGGTAGATCTCGATCCTGTCGGTGCGGGCCCGGACGCGTGGTTCGCCGCCGGACTCGGACAGATAGACGGTCGCGAAGGGGAAGTTGTCGCCGCGGTCGGCGCGACTGCGGCCCTCGACCCAGTTGTTGCGGCGGATGGTGTTCTCGCGGATGACCGCGTTGTAGCTGGTCTCGTAGATCAGCGCGGCACCGTCGTTGGCCTCGATCAGATTGTCCTCGATGCGGAAGTCGTTGTTGTTGGTGTCCGCCCACAGCCCGGGCCCGCGGTTGTCGTGCACCCAGTTGCCGCGGACGTCGGCGCCGTCGACGGCCCAGAACTTGACGCCCCCGGCGCAGCCGCAGCCCGGCTGACGGCGTTCCCAGTCGTCCCTGTTGTTGCCCGTGATCTCGTTGCCCTCGAGCACCAGACCGGTGATACGGCCGGGGGATTTGTAGGCGTTCATTCCGTACTGGCCGTTGCCGCGCAGGCAGTTGGCGCGGACCTGTTGGCGTGCTCCGGCCATCAGCGCGGCGCCGGAGTTGTTCTGGATCACCGAGTGCTCGATCACCCAACCGTCGGCCGAGTCGTGGTTGACCACGCCCTCGTTGTGCGGTGCGACGAACCCCTGCACGGTCAGGTAGCGGACGGTGACATCGCCGGCGGTGCCGCCGAACGCGTACTGGTTGGTCCTGCGGCCGTCGAGCACCGCGCCGGGCGCGCCGAGATAGGTGTTGCCCTTCTTGGGGATCACCTGGGCGTAGCGGTCCGGGCCGAGCCGGTGTCTGCCCGGGCGGAGCCAGAACGTGGTGTGCGGGGGGCTGCTCTTGGTCTTCGCGGCCAGGTCGCCGGCCACCGCGGGGTCGACCGTCACCGCGCCCGCCGGCGCCGTCGCCGGGCCGGCCGCGGGCCGGGCGCAGACCCGGGCCACGGGCGTGGACGGCGCGGCGGTCGGCTTCGGCCGCGCGCTCGGCGTGTTCTCGCAGCCGGTCGCCGCCAGCAGGGCCAGCGCCGCCGCGGACACCGCCCAGTGCCGCCACTTGATCCCCAAGAGTCCCCTCCTCCCCGCTAGCCGCGGAACGTGAGTACGGTGGTGAAGTCACCCGACAGCGCGGTGCCGTCGGCGAAACCGGTGCCGATCAGCGTGGTGGCGGGTTCCTTGCGTCCGAAGCCGGGGGAGTACCAGCCCAGCGGCGGTTCGCTCTCGCCGCGGTGCGCACTCCAGGTCAGCTGTGCGGGCAGGTCGAGCGTCGCGGAGCGGTCCTCGCCGTCCCGGGTCCAGGTGAGCACCGCGCGCTCGCCCGTGAGGTCCGCGGTGATCGCCGGGCCGAGGTGGAACGCCAGCCGTACGGGCCTGCGCGGGCCGCGCACCTCGTCGACGACCTTCAACTCGCGGCTCCCGGCGGTCAGTTCCACCCGGCGGCGGTGCACGGAGGGCCGGTAGCCGTCGTGCTCGGCGCTCCAGCGGGCCACGCCCCCGCCGGACGGCTCCGCGGTCAGGACCCGGCTGCGGGCGTGCCGGGTCCACAGGAACGGGCCGCCGGAGACGGACTGGTCGGTGCCGTCCAGGCTCAGGGTGTTGTGGCCGAGGGTGGAGCGGAAGTACCGCCGCCACTCGGGCTGTCCGTGGTAGCAGTACGTCCCCGGGTCGGCGAGCACGTCGACGCCGTCGTGCCGGACCTCCACGGACAGCGCGTCGGCGTGCGCGTGCGCGGCGATGGACAGGAAGCCGTGCGGGCCGCCGTCGCAGCGGGCCCAGATCTCCTCCGGACCCCGCAGGACGGTCATGCCCGCGTCCGCGAAGTGCGCCGGACGGCTCGCCGGGCGGGACCCGGCGGCCGTGGTTGCGTTCACCGCGTTCGGGCGGACGAGCGCGGCCAGCAGGGGGGTGCGCACATCGGTGCCGGTCACCGCCGGCCACCACTCGAGCCGCCCGAACACGGCGTCCCCGGTGGCCAGCAGCGAGGCCCAGCGGTCCGTACCCTCTCCGTCCACGATCAGACCGTGGCCGTCGTCCGCGTCCCCCTGGCGCGGCGGCCGCAGCCGGTTGTCGACGACGGCCGCGAGCGCGTCGGTCATCCGCAGCAGTACCACCCGGACCGTCGCGGGGACCGGCACACCGGCCGCGTCCGCCTCCGCCACGGCGGCCAGGCCCAGCTCGAGGACCAGACCGTGGTACTCGGTGGCCAGTTCACGGTTGAGGCCCGAGCCGAAGGTGTTGGCCCGCAGGTTCCGCTCCAGCGACCGCAGCGCGTCGGCCCGCCAGCGCCCCGAGGAGGGGAACCAGGCGAACGCGCAGGCCGCGGCGAACTGCCCGGCGGCCTCGGCGACGACGTGGTTGTTCGCCGAGGACGCCCGGCTGGGGAAGGCGGCCAGCCAGCGCTGGTGGTGCCAGATCTGGTCGCGCGCCACCGCGTTCTCCTCGAACAGTGCGGCCGCGCCCGACCAGCCGTCGAGGAGTCGGCGGATCCACACCCAGGACAGCAGCCGGATGCCCAGCTCGATGCCGCTGGTCCAGTGCACCCCGCGCAGCGGCGGGTTGGCCGTCCACCAGGAGCGCAGATGCCCGGCCACCCGCTCGGCGTACCGCTCGTCCCCGGTGACCGCGTAGGCGGCGGCGAGCCGGGTGAGGTACTGATGCCGGGACGGCTCCCAGATCTGCTTGATGTCCCCGACGGTGTCCTCGTCGCGGTACGGCACGTCGAAGGCGTAGACCCGCGGTGCCCGGCGCCCGGTCTTCGGGTCGAGGAACCAGTCCGGGTCGGCCATGTCGTCGCGGCCCACCCCGAAGTACTCGGTGTGCCCCGCCATCAGCCGGTCCGCCTCGGCGACGAGGCGTTTGACGGCGTCCGGGGGTATCGCGGCGATCGTGCCCGGGGGCAGTACCGCGGTGAACCGGGCGCCGGACACGCTCGGGCTGTGCGGCGGCGCGGACCGCCACCGCCGTCTGCGCACCGCGTCGCCCACCCGGCCGCCGACCTCCCGCGGTCCCATCCGGGACAGCCGGCGGAGGTACCAGCCCGCGCTCATGGTCATCGAGCCCTCGCCAACGTCACCGGCGCGCCGGCCGCGAGGCCCGCCTGCACGGCGAGGGTGGCCGCCGTGGTGGCGGTCAGCGACTCCAGCGGCACCGGCATCGGCCCGCCGGTCCGCACCGCCCTGACGAACGCGGCGAGTTCGGCGGACTGGCCCTTGTCCCGGGCCTTGGGCAGCCGCGAACTGACCCACCGCTTACGGCTGTACACGGAGGCACGGACGAAGTCGTCGAGCCGCAGCACCTTGCCGTCCGCGGCCAGGTCCAGGGTCTCCTTGGGGAAGCCGGGCGCGCCGGTGGTGACATAGCTGATGGTGGCGGTGGAGCCGTCCGGGTAGCGCAGCACGACCTGGAGGTCCTCGTTGCCGGACGTGGCGACCGCGTACACCGAGTCCGGGTCGGCGTCGAGCAGCCAGCTCGCGGTGTCGATGAAGTGCCCGCCCTCGCCGGCGAACCGTGAGCCCTCGGTGCCCTGCTGGAGGTACCAGCTGCCGTGGGTGAGCCGGCCCGCGTTGACCAGGTAGCGCAGGCTCGCCGGGCCGGTCCTGGCGCCGAACTGTTTCTTGGCCTCCTGGAGCAGTGGCGCGAAGCGGCGGTTGAAGCCGACCTGGAGCCGGTCGTTGCCGGACTCCTCCACCGCCGCGAGGACGTCGGCGAGTTCGTCCCCGGTGAGTGCCAGGGGCTTCTCCACGAACACCGTCTTGCCGGCCAGCAGCGCCTTGCGGGTCAGTTCGGCGTGCGAGCTGTGCCGGGTGACGACGAACACCGCGTCCACGGCATCGTCGCCGAGCACGGCGTCGAGATCGGTGGTGGCCTGTGCGAAGCCGAACTTGCGCTGCGCGTTGGCCGCGGACAGGGCCGTGGTGGTGACGACGGTCGACAGCTCGACGCCGTCGCGCCGTGCCAGGTGCGGCAGCAGCATCGACGTGGCGTAGTTGCCCGCGCCGACGAAGGCGAGGCGCACCGGTTTCCCCGCGGCCCGGCCCGGGGCGGCCACCGGTCCGTTCGCCCTCACCGCGGGCACGGCCACCGCCGGGGCCTGCGGCGCGTCGGCCGTGTGCTCGGGGTAACGGAACAGCACGGCCACGGCCTTGAGGTCGCCGTCCTTCAGGCGCTGGTAGGTCTCCACCGCGTCGTCGAAGTCGGCGACGTGGGAGATCAGCGGCTCCACGTCGACGCGGCCGCGGGCGACGAGGTCGAGGAAGCACGCCAGGTTGCGGCGCTCGGTCCAGCGCACATAGCCGATCGGGTAGTCGCGTCCCTGGAGTTCGTACTCGGGGTCGTAGCGCCCGGGGCCGTAGCTGCGGGAGAACCGGACGTCGAGTTCCTTCTCGTAGTACGCGTTCCACGGCAGGTCCAGGCGGCACTTGCCGATGTCGACGACCCGGCCGCGGTCGCGGCAGAGCCGGGCGGCCAGCTCGACGGGCTGGTTGCTGCCGCCGCCGGCGGCCAGGTACACCTGGTCCACGCCGTGACCGTCGGTGAGTTCGGCGACGACGGCCTCCACGGCCGCGGAGGAGGGATCGCCGCAGGCCGCGGCGCCCAGGCGCTCGGCGAGCTCGCAGCGCGCCGGGTCGGGGTCGACCCCGACGACACGGACGCCCGAGGCCGTCAGCAGCTGCACCACCAGCTGCCCGATCAGCCCGAGGCCGATGACCAGCGCCACCTCGCCGAGCTGCGGCTCCCCCTGGCGGACGCCCTGCATCGCGATCGACCCGACGGTGCCGAAGGCGGCGTGCCGCGGCGCGAGACCGTCCGGCACCGGCGCGTAGAGGTTCTTCGGCACCCAGTTCAGCTCGGCGTGCAGCGCGTGCTCGTTGCCCGCGCAGGCCACCAGGTCGCCGGCCTTCACGTCGTCGATCCCGGCGCCGACCTGTTCTACGACCCCGCACAGCGAGTAGCCCAGCGGCGTGTAGGAGTCCAGCTTGCCCATCACCTTGCGGTAGGTGGCGGGCACCCCGTTGACGGCCACGCTCTGCATGACCTTGGCCACCTGGTCCGGGCGGGACCGCGCCTTGCCCAGCATCGACATGCCGGCCTCGGACACCTTCATCATCTCGGTCCCGGTGGAGATCAGCGAGAAGGCGCTGCGGACCAGCACCCCGCCCGGCTTGCAGCCCGGCACCGGCACGTCGAGCACCGCCAGCTCGCCGCTCTTGTAGTTCTGTACGACCTGCTTCACGAAGTCCTCTTGTCTCTACGCCTGCGAGGGGGAGTGCCGGCCGGACCCGGAGGTCGCGCCGCGATACCAGTACTCGAGGGTCAGCACGTGCCACAGATGCTTGGAGAAGTCCCGCTGCCCGGCGGCGTCCTCGGCGGCCATGCGCTCCAGGGCGTCCCGGCGCAGCAGCCCGGACCTGACGAGCTCGCCGTCGTGGATCACCTCGCGCACCAGCGGTGCCAGGTCCCGGCTCATCCAGGCGCGCAGCGGCGCGCTGAACAGGCCCTTGGGCCGGTACACGATCTCCCGGGGCAGGACCGAGGTCGCCGCCTCCTTCAGGACGGCCTTGCCCTGCCGTCCGACGATCTTGCGGTCGCCGGGCACCGCGAACGCCGCCCTGACCACCTCGACGTCCACGTACGGCACCCGCACCTCCGTCGACGCGGCCATGCTCGACCGGTCGGTGTAGGCGAGGTTGAGGCCCGGCAGGAACATCCGGGCGTCGCCGAGGCACATGCGGTTGACGAAGTCGTCGAGCTCGTTGTCCCGGTAGACGTCCGCGTGCTCGGTCAGCACGTCCTCGACCGTCCCGGCGAGGTCCGGATCGACCAGCGCGAGCAGCTCGTCCTGGTCGTACATGGTGTAACTGCGCCGGAACGCGGTCTCCTCCGGCAGATCGGCGAAGGAGAGGAACCGCTTCGCGAAGCGCACCGACCGGTACCCCCGGCGGGCCGAGGCGACGGGCAGCCGGTCCACGGCGGCCGACAGGCCGCGCCGCAGGGGCCGCGGGACACGCTGGTAGCGCAGCGCCAGCAGGTTGGCCAGGTGCTTGCGGTACCCGGCGAACAGCTCGTCGGCGCCCATCCCCGACAGCATCACCTTGACCCCGGCCTCCCGGGCGGCCGAGCAGATCAGGAACGTGTTGATCGCGGCGGGGTCACCGATCGGCTCGTCCAGGTGGTACGTCATCCGCGGCAGCAGCTCGAGCACGTTCGGGGCGATCTCGATCTCGTGCAGGTCGACGCCGAACCGCGCGGCCACCTGCCGGGCGTAGCGCAGGTCGTCGGGCATCGCCTCGAAGCGGGCGTCCTCGGCGCGGAACCCGATCGTGTAGGCGGAGATCCCGGGCCGCTCGCGGGCCGCCAGCGCCGTGAGGTAGCTGGAGTCCAGCCCGCCGGACAGGAAGGTCGCCACCGGGACGTCGGACAGCAGATGACGCCGGGTCGACTCCTCGACGACTGCGGCCAGATCAGGACGTTCACCGCTCAGTGCCCGCTCCCGGCCCTCGGCCGCGACCTCCTTCAGCTGCCAGTACGTGCCGCGCTCCACCCGGCCGTCGGGCCGGATCCGCAGCCAGCTGCCCGGCGGCAGCTTCTCCGCCTCACGGAACGCGCACCGCGAGTCCGGCACCCAGTAGTACAGCAGCGAGGCCACCAGCGCCGCGTGGTCCACCTCCAGCTTCCCGCCGGTCACCGAGGCGAGCGCCTTCAGCTCGGAGGCGAACACCAGGCCCTCGCCGCGCCGCAGCAGGAACAGCGGCTTGACGCCGAGCTGGTCACGGGCGAGCACCAGCTCACCGGTGCGCTCGTCGAAGACCCCGAACGCGAACATGCCGCGCAGCCGGGGCAGACAGTCCGTGCCCCAGCGCCGCCACGCCTCCAGCAGCACCTCCGTGTCGGACGTCCCGCGGAAGCGCACCCCCGCGGCCGACAGCTCGGCGCGCAGCTCGGGCGCGTTGTACAGCTCGCCGTTGTACGTCAGGACGAGTCCGTCCGAGACCATCGGCTGGGCGCCGGTCTCCGACAGGTCGATGATGGCCAGCCGGCGGTGCCCGAGATGCACCTCGCCGTCACCGGCGGCGTGACTGTAACGGCCCGACCCGTCCGGCCCGCGATGGGCGAGGGTGTCGGTGAGCCGGTCGGTCACCGCCTTTCCGTCCGGCCAGCGGTAAGTACCCGCGATGCCACACATGTCCTACCGCGCCTCCTGGTCGCTGTCCGGGACGGTCGCCGCACGCATCGGCCGCCGCTCCGCCCCCCGCCGGCCTTCCCCCACCGCCTGAACGGCGGGGGAGGTACCCCCGCCGTTCTGCCGGGCCGGCCGTTCGCTCTGGCCGCGCAGCGCGGTGTGCAGCCCGTCCCACAGCGTGCCGTCGGTGCGGTCACGCGGATCGGGGTCGATCAGCACCACACCGATCACCGCGATGCGCTGGTCCGCGAGCTGCCGCGCGACCGTGTGCAGCCAGGCGGCGCTGCCGTGCCCGGCCCGTACGACGAGCACGGTCCGGGTGCCGAGGTACTGCAGGTCGGTCCACGCCGTGCCGGGCGCCACCGAGCCGACGCCCAGACGGCGTTCCTGAGGCGGCACGGCCCCGGCACGCTCGCCGCCGACCACGGTCGGGTCCCCCGGCTTCGGGCGGCGCTTGGCGAGCTGGAGGCCGGGCAGGGCGTCGACCACCGTCACCGGCTCCTCCGCCGCCAGCGCCCTGGCGAGATCCAGGGCGATCACGGTCGTGCTGCGCGCGCTCCCCAGCTCCAGCAGCGACACCTGCTCCGCGGAGTTGCGCACGGTGCGGGCCAGGGACGCGGTGAGCCGTTCGCGGGCTGCACGGATCCGCCGACGCCGCAAGAGCCCGGCCCGGCGGGGGAGTTCGGCGATGACCGAGGCGCCGAGATTCGCCGCGACGTCCCGGCGCAGCACCGGACGGTCCGCCACGACCACACCGACCGCGGCCAGCGCGAGCCCGAGGACCAGCCCGAGCACGAGCCCGATCGCGGCGTTGGTGGCCGCGGTCCTGGGCAGCGAGTGACGCACCGCGCGCGGCGCGTCCACGATCTGGGTACCGGCGACGAGCTGGGGTGTGCCGATGCGCGCCTCCGCCGCACGCTGGCCGAAGTCGGTGATCCGCGCGGTGAGTTCGGCCCGGCGGGCGAAGAGCGACTCCATGTTCGCCGACTCCTGCGGCCCGCTCTCCGGCGACGCGTCCCCGATCTCCGCGTTGACCTCGGCGAGTTCCTCCCGCATCCGGTCACGCTGGACGAGCAGGCTCTTGGCCTCGGCGTCCGCGGCTTCCCGTATCCGCTTCACATGGTCCGCGACGAACGTGTCGGCCAGCGCCCCGGCGCGGGCCACCGCCTCCGCGTCGCTGTCACCGGTCACGGTGATCTGGAGCAGGTTGTTGGTCAGGCCGAGGCCCTCGTAGTCCCGCATGAAGTCCTCGGGCCTCTCCGGGGAGTCGAGGGACTTCAGGGCCGTGCCCGCGATCCGCGTGGTGTGCAGCAGCGCGACGTCGGTGCGGATCAGCGTCCCGGGGTCGTTGGGCTGGTCGGCCTGATGCGCCACCAGCAGCTTGGTCACCGCGGTCGGCGGCGGGGGCAGCAGCACCGCGACCGCCGCGCCGAGGACCAGCCCCAGCAGCGCCGCGGAGCACCACAGACGGCGCCTCCTGCGCACCGCCACCACCAGCGCCTGGAGGTCGAGCAGCGGAGCGGCGGCCCCCGACTGCGCCGTTGTACTCATCATCACGCTGAACCTCCCGACGCGTTGTCCCCGACCGCGAGCGCCGGCACGGCGGCGTCCCCGGCACGGACGCCGGACGACCGCGTCGCGGCGGCCAGGACCGGTCCGGCGAGGACGACGCCGACGATCTCGTGCCTGGCGTCCGCACACGCCTCGGTGATCCCCGCGAGCTCGGCCGCGGTCCAGTTGCCCGCGCTGAGCACGACCAGGACGCCCGACTCCGTATCACGGTCCGGCACCAGGGGCCGGGACAGCGAGACCCGCACCGTCCGCAGCAGCGGATCGCCCCCGGCCTCGGCCGCCAGCTGCGCCGCGGCCCGCCGGGCGGTCTCGTCGCCGTCCGGGACGACGACCAGCAGCCGCCGGGGCGAGGGCAGCCGGTCCCGCAGGCGGGCACACACCCGCCGGTAGCGGATCCGCCGTTCCGCCTCGTCACCGGACGTCGGCGGTGCCGGTACGTCCCACCGCGTGTCGACGCCCAGCAGCCGGCGCAGCCGCGCCCGCGCGCCACCGCTCTCCGGCCGCCCCGAGGCCCGTTCGGCGGGTACGTCGACGCTGCCCAGCGCCGCCGCGCCCAGCGCCGCGGCGATCTCCGGCTCGGTGCGCAGCCTGCGGCTCATCCGCGCGGCGGTGAGATGGCCGACGACGGCGACCAGGAGGAACAGCACCGCCCCGGCCACGATCAGCTGGATCCGCGTCGGCGGCGCCTCACCGGTCGGCGGGGCCGCCGGACCCATGACGACCATGTTGGCCTGGCCCGCGGCCGGGTCGGTCTCGTCCAGCTTGTTGATGGCCTCCTGCAGCGCGGTGCGCAGCTTCGCGAGCTCCGTGCGGGTCTGCACGCTCTCCACGGTCTGCCCCGTGCCGGCCGAGTCGGCCAGCTCGGTGATACGGCGGCTGGTCCGCACCACCATCTGCCGCAGCTCCTCGGGCCGCGCCGCCGCCTCGGGGTCGGTGTTCTCACCGGAGATCCGCGCGACGAAGGTGACGAACTGCCGGGCCACCTCGTCGGAGAGCTGCTGCGCGCCCTTCGGGGTGTCGGCCGTGCCCGAGATCTTGATGATGTTCCCGTCGGCGGCCTCGGCGCTCACCCGGTCGCTCAGTTCCCTGCCGTCGACCCCGGCCCAGTCGAGCGCGGCGGCCGCGCGGTCGACCACCACCGAACTGGTCGCGATCTCCGACTGGGTCAGCAGCTCGCGCTCCTCCCACGCGCCCGGCAGCAGGACCGAGGCCGAGGTCGTGTAGCGCGGCGGGAACAGCAACGAGGTGCCGTAGCCGACGAGCGCACCCACCAGAGCGAGGAGGGTGAGCAGCCGCCAGCGCCGACGGACGATCCGCCCGATCGTGGCCAGACGTATGGTGTCATCGCTCAACGGTGCGGCCTCCCCCCTGTGCGGTCGGTGTGCTCCGCCGACGCCGGGGCGTCGTCCCGGCGGGCGGCGGCGTAGGCGGCGAGAAGTGCCTGCTGGGAGTTGCGCCAGGACAGCGGCCCACTGATCCGCTCCTGGCCGATCTTGCCCATCAGGGCCCGCTTCTCCGGGTCGTCCAGCAGCAGCGCGATGTGCCTGGCGAACTCGGACTCGTCGTTGGCGGGCGCGTAGACGGCGGCGTCACCGGCGGAGACGCGTGCCTCGCGGAGGTCGAAGGAGACGATCGGCCGGCCCATCACCATGTATTCCAGGACCTTGTTCATCGTCGACACGTCGTTGAGCGGGTTGTGCGGGTCGGGGGAGAGGCACACGTCCGCGGTGGACAGGTAGCGCACCAGGTCGGCGTCCGGCACCCGCCCGGTGAACTGCACCTGGTCCGAGAGCCCCAGCCGCCGGGACAGCTCCACCATCGCGTCGAAGGTGTCACCGGCGCCGACGAACACCGCGTGCCAGTCGCTCCGTCCGACCTCGTCGCGTAGCTTCGCCAGGGCCCGCAGCGCGTAGTCGACGCCGTCCTGCGGACCCATCACGCCGAGGTAGCACAGCAGATGGGGCTTTCCGCGCTTCAGCTCCGGCTCGGCCGGCACGGGATGGAACCGGTCGACGTCCGGGGCGCTGCGCACCACGAACACGTCCTCCGGCCGCCGTCCGCCGCGGCGCACCGCGACGTCCCGGTAGCTCTCGTTCGTGGCGAGCACGATGTCCGCGGCCCGGTAGGTCCGCCGCTCCAGCGCGCACACGGCGCGGTAGAGCAGATCCTCGCCGCGGCCGAACCGCGAGAGATACAGCTCGGGCACCAGGTCGTGCTGGTCGAAGACGAACCGCGCGCCGCGCCGCTTCAGCCACAGCGCCGGCAGGAACAGCAGGTCGGGCGGGTTGCAGGCGTGGACCACGTCGACCGGGCCGACCTTGCGGGCCAGCCGCAGCGTGTGCCACAACGCCGAGCCGTACTCGCGCAGATAGCCGGCCGGCCCTCCGGTGGCCGCGCGCAACGGGTAGCGGTGGATGCGCACCCCGTCGATCTCCGCCTCCGCCTCCGTGTCCCGCTTGCCGCCCTGAGGACAGATGACGTCCACGGTCCAGCCGGCGTCGCGCAGCGTCGTGCACTCCTGCCACACCCGCCGGTCGAACGGCACCGACAGGTTCTCCACCAGGATCAGCGCGCGCCGGCCCGGCCGGCCGACGCCGCTCGTGTCACCAGGCAAGGCCCATGTACCCCGGTTTGGCCCGGCGCGCCGCGGCGTCGGGGAGGCGGACGAGGTCGACGATCACCGGGCCGCCGCCGTGCGGCAGCGCCGACAGCACGTCCGGGTCCCTGGTCCCGACCAGGCACACCTCGGCGTGCTCGAGGACCTCGTCGACGGAGTCCGCGAGCAGCTGCGCGAGGTGCGGCAGCCGGTTCTCGATGTACTCGCGGTTCGCGCCGAGCAGCCGGGACAGGCTCACATTGGCGTCGTAGATCTTCAGGTCGTACCCCTTGCCGAAGAGCCGCTCGGCCAGCTCGACCAGCGGGCTCTCGCGGAGGTCGTCCGTGCCGGGCTTGAAGGACAGCCCGAACAGCCCCACCCGCCGCTTACCGGCCCGCTCGACCAGCTCCACCGCACGTTGCAGATGGTCGGAGTTGGACGGCAGCACATGGGAGAGGATCGGCACCGAGACGTCGGCCCGCTGCGCCGCGTGGACCAGGCTGCGCAGGTCCTTGGGCAGGCAGGAGCCGCCGAAGGCGAAGCCGGGCCGCAGGTAGGCGGAGCTGATGTTCAGCTTGCGGTCGGCCAGGAACACGTCCATCACCTGGTGCGAGTCCACCCCGAGCGCCTGGCACACCGCGCCCAGCTCGTTCGCGAAGCCGATCTTGAGGCCGTGGAAGGCGTTGTCCGCGTACTTGATCGCCTCGGCCGTCGGGACCGGCACCCGGAACACCTCACCGGGCAGGCCCCCGTAGAGCGCCGCGACCACATCGCCGCTCGTCTCGTCGAGCTGGCCGATGACGGTCTTCGGCGGGTCGAAGAAGTCCCGCACGCTCGTGCCCTCACGCAGGAACTCCGGGTTGACCGCGACCCCGACGTCCACCCCGGCGGTGCCGCCGAGGGACTTCTCCAGGATCGGCACCAGCAGGTTCAGGCAGGTGCCCGGAAGCATGGTGCTGCGGAACACCACGGTGTGCCGGCCGCCCCGCTCGGCGAGCGCCGCGCCGATCTGCTCCGTGACCCGCTCCAAGTACGTGGTGCACAGGCTGCCGTTGGGCTCCGACGGTGTGCCCACGCAGATGAGCGACACCTCGCTGTCCATGATCGCCTCGCGGACGTCGCCGGTGGCGCGCAACGCCCCGCTCTCCACGACCTCGGCGATCAGCTCGCCTATTCGCTCCTCCACCACGGGGGCCTTGCCGTCGTTCACCAGGTCGACCTTCACCTGGTTCACATCCACGCCGACGACCTGGTGCCCCATGCTGGCCAGGCACGCGGCCGACACACAGCCCACGTAGCCGAGCCCGAGAACACTGACCCTCATGTCTCGCTCCTCCCCCCAGGCAGGCCCTTCCGGCCTGCGGTCCGCGCGCCGGCCGGACGACGACTTCCGCGCATCAGTAGGCCCCCTGCCCGTACAGCACCGCCCGCAGGGTCTTCCACAAGATCACCGTGTCCAGGGCGAGCGACCAGTCCTCCACGTACCGCAGGTCCAGCCGCACCGCCTCCTCCCACGAGAGGTCGCTGCGCCCGCTGATCTGCCACAGACCGGTCAGCCCGGGCTTCACCAGCAGCCGCCGCCGCATGTCCGGGCCGTACGCCGCGGACTCCTCCGGCAGCGGTGGCCGCGGACCGACGAGTGACATCGAACCGCTCAGCACGTTGAACAGCTGCGGCAGTTCGTCGATCGAGTACCGCCGCAGCACCGCCCCCACCCGCGTCACCCGCGGATCCCGGCGGAGCTTGAACAGCAGGCCGGCACCCTCGTTGCGGTCGGCCAGCGCGGCACGGGCCCGGTCGGCCCCGACGACCATCGTGCGGAACTTCAGGATGGTGAACTCGTGGCCGTCCTTGCCGACCCGTCTCTGGCGGTAGAACGCCCCGCCCCGGCTGTCCACCATCACGAGCAGCGCGACGAACACCATCAGCGGCGCGAACAGCAGCAGCAGGATCGCCGCGCCCAGCCGGTCGACGACCTCCTTGACCGCCCGGGGGCCGCCGGTGAAGGTCGGCATGCTGACCCGCAGCAACGGGATCCCGAGCACCGCGTCGACGTGCAGCCGCGGGCCGGCCACCTCCATCAGCACGGGGGCCACGACCATCTCGGCGTCACTGCCCTCGATGTTCCAGGCCAGCCGCCGCAGGCGGTCCGGCGACCAGTGCGGATCCGGTGTGACCGCGACGACGCGGTAGCCGTCGCGGCGTACGTGGTGGGCGACTTCCGTCAGCCGCCCGACGACCGGCACCCCGTCCAGCTCGTCACCGTCGAGCCCGGGACCGTGTGTCGTGCACACCGCGTCCACCCGCCAGCCGAGGTGCGGGAACTTCCGGGTCCGGGTGATCAGATCGTGCACGGTGGCCGGGCTCCCGGCGGCGAGCACCGGTCGCAGACACCGTCCTTCCTTGCGCTGCTTGTGCAGCCACAGACGCAGCAGATATCGCGTCGTCATGGTGACCAGCGCGATCGCGGGGATCGCGACGAAGATCCAGAGTTTGATGTTGCGCGAGGTCAGGGCGATTCCGCCGAGTGCCAATACGACGGTCGCCGAGAACAAGGAACGTCCGAGGCGGCGGAATTCCTCCGCGCCCTGGCCGAGAACAGCCGGTGCCCACGACTTGCTCACCGCGAGCGTCCCCAGCACCAGCAGCTCGGTGCCGAAAGCGAGAATTCCCCACTTCTCGTGCCAGTTGGCCGCGTCCCGGGCCCCGAAGAAATTGCCGATCGCCGCCACCACGAAAGCGGTGGCCACGGTGTCACTGGTGATCACGGTACGTCGGTACCGCTGCTCCCAGTCGTTCGCGGGATGGCTGATTGCCCCGTTCTCCAGACGCCCGCGCGCCGGTGGAAACGGACTGACTAGTCCCCCTTGCCGCACAGAACCCCCCAGGTCCCCAGTGGTTCGACGCACTCGTCTAACCCTGTAACGCCCCCCTCGGGGGCCCCCGCCCCCGCCGCACTGCTCCTCCCCTCGGGAGGCCCCCGCCTCCCGCACTGCATCGCGGCTGTACAAGAGATGACTGATCGTTGATCAACTCACCCTGGCGGCAGGAACACACTTGTCCCGCCGGCTCTCGAGTGCACGGGAACCCGTCGGAACCCCGGGCGCCCCCGCACCCAAGATCCCCGACCGAGCCCCCCAGAAATTGATCACCCCCACGTCTGGCGCCGGGGACGCGACTGCATGCTTTCCGCAGTGCCAGACCCGTAGATCATTATTGGTCGGTTCGTGTCCGAACAGCTGAAGCACGGTCAATCTAGACCATCGAAGCCGCTATGGAGAGGGGTGTGTGTGCATTTTGTGCTCAAGATTTAGAAGTGGCTCTACAACATCGGTTACTCCCTGTATGGCGAGATCGAGAAGGCCCGGCCTGCCGCCTCCACCTGCGCGAAGCCGCCGCGAGTCCCCATCCGCTCCGAGGACAGCAGCCGTTGCCCGGCCCACACCCGCACCGTCGACCAGACCAGCGTCGGATGCCCCATCGACATCGACTACGTCCGCGACGCCGCCGGGCGTTCAAGTCGATCATGAACGGGGTCAACGGCAAGGTCATCCCGGGCATCGCCGTCGAGAAGGCCCCCCTGCCGCCAGAGGTCTGGACCCCGTCCGCCGGCCCTTCGGTGACGGCCCTCTTGGTGGCCGCCCTCGGCGGACCGGCTCGGAACCGGAGCGCCCGGACCTGCGACGGTGTGGCCTGCGCCACACCCGTCGGGTGTCCGGCGGGTGAAGCGTGCGTCAAATCGACGGCTCCGAAAGGCGGTTGACGGTGACACCGAGTAGCCGTGCGGCCACGTGATCTCGTATTCGGAAGTCAACTCGGCTGCGCCGACGGTGGTTTCAAGCCTGTTCGACGGAGTGGACGACGAAGGCTCACGGTCCGGTGTGTACGTACGCCGCCCACAGCAGTGGATCGTGGTGCCGCTGCTTGATGTCGCGCACGGCCGACTGCAGCGCGGACGCGGCCCCCGCGGGCTCGGGCCGTCCGTCGCGGCACAGCTCCTTGTAGAAGTGCTCGGCGAGTTGCCCGGCGATGTCGTCGCGGACCATCCACCGGGTCGCCACCACGTGGGTGAATCCCGCCAGTTGGAGCGCTCCGGCCAGATGGACCGGTTCGTCCGGGAGGCTTTCCGTGCCGCGTGCGGTCTCACAGGCGCTGAGGAAGGCCAGTTCGGCGCGGCCCAGGCGCAGACGGCTGATGTCCGCCACGGTCAGCCGGCCCTCGTGGCAGTGCAGTCCGCCGCGGGCAGGATGGACGGGGTCATGGCCGGCATGGCCCGCGAAGTGCAGACAGGCATGGCGCGGCAGGGCTCTCCGCAAAGACCGCGGGGTGACCATCGGACCGGTGAGCAGGGTCCGTTCCCTGAGCCTGGTGACCAGGTTCAGGGCCTCCCTGCGAGCGGCCGGCAGCGGGCGCAGCTCCGGGACCTCCGCCTGCTCGACGACGAGGACGGCACCCGGGTCGTCGTACGACTGCCGTGTGCGGGCCGCGGCCAGGGAGCGCAGCGTCGTGGCGTACGAGCAGACGTAGTGGTCCGGCAGGGGGTCCACGGCGTGGACCGGAAGGAGGGTCAGCGGTCCGGTGGGGCACCACCACAGCCGGGAGACGGAGGGCGGCAGCTCGTCGAGAACAGGTTGCACCACCGTCTGCTGAAGCTCCCTCAGGGTCTCTTCGAGCGACTGGCCTGCCGCGTCGGAGGAGGCGGCGAGGTCCGTGAGCAGGGCCTCCGCCCGCTCCTTGACCCATGCCCACTCCAGGCCGGGCAGGGGGACGGTGCGAACGGTGTCGCGGGTGACGATCAGGGCGTCGCAGCGCAGGACACTCGTGTTGACGACGATCACCGCGCCGTCGGCCGCGGCCTCCTGGAGTTCCTCGAGAGTCGGCGGCTCGAGCAGGCTCTCCAGGCCGAGGAGACGGAAAGCTCGATCGGTCAACGCGTCCAGCTCGGCCGCGAGTTCCCGGCGGCGCCGGGGGGCGGCATCGGCGAGCGGGGAGTTTGGGGCGTGCAGGGCGGCGCGGATCCCCTCGATCCGTCGCGCGAGTTCGGCGTCGTACTCCGTCAGCGCCGTCAGGTCGAGGCGTGAGTCGATCGCCTGCGCCAGCAGTACGCCGCGGCCCTGCTCGAGCAGCTGCAGTGCGGTGTCGGGGCGGCCGAGGTGCAGCGCCGCCGCCGCGGCATCGGGCGCGATGCTGTCCCAGAGGGACAGAACGCTGACGCGGTCATCCAGCTCGAGACCGTGCCAGGCCATGGCGGGCAGGTGGGCGAAGGCCGCCCGGTATGCGGTCAGAGCCTCCGGCCAGTCCCCGAGCGCGGAGGCGCACGCCGCCCAGGAAGCGGCGGCGGAGAAGCGGTTCGTCGCGGGGACACCGGGTATGGCCGCGGCCTCCCGGTAGGCGGCCACCGCCTCGCGGAGGGCGGGCCGGCCGAGCTCGTCCGGTCCGGGGCCGAGTCGTGCCATGACGGAGTTCCCCAAGGGTTCGGACAGAGGGGACTCACCCGAGACCGGCTCGTGGCCGAGCTCGTGCAGGGCCTTGCAGACATGCGCGTCACCCAGGTGGCCCAGAGCACCCACCCGGCGCCAGTCGTCTTCCGGCAGCAGATTCAGCGCCTGCCGCGCCGCGTCGGCCGCCTCCTCCCGATCGGCGGCGTCGCCCGACACCAGGAATCTGGACAGCAGCGCACTGGCGAGGCTGGACAGATGCCTGCACCGGTCTGGATGGGGGCGCGGCACGGCGCCCACGGCCGTCCTGGCGTACCGGACGGCCTCGTCGGCGTCGCCCCGCCGCCCGGTGAGGCGCGCACGGAGCATCAGTACCGACGACAGGTTCGTCATGGCCCCGGCCCGCTTCACATGCCCCGCCGGAAACGCGTCCGTGGCGAGTCGGCCCGCGTCGACAGCCTCGTTCAGGTCGGTGGGCTCACCGGTCCTGCAGAACAGGTTGTTGAGCGCGAGACAGAGATTGGACCCCGCGTCCCCGCCGTCCGCGCCTCCTTCCGCCGCCTCGACGGCCCGGCGCAGGGCGTCGATCGCCTCCTCGAGGTCGTCGAGCGCGTGGGAGCGCTCGTACGTGCGGCGCAGATACATGCCCAGGTTGTTCCACGCCACAGAGCGTTCGTGAGCGGACCGCTGCGCTGTCTCGGCCGCGACGGCCTCCCGGCCTCTTCGGACGGCCTCCGCGAGGTCCTCCTCCGTCATCAGCCGGTCGTGTCGGACCGCCAGGGCCTTCGCAAGATGGATCAATACCCCCGCACGGTCCGGATGCCCCTCCGGCGTCGCGGCCAACGCCCCTCTGTTCAGCTCCACCGCGCGGTGGAGAGCCGCCAGGTCGCCGTGCCGGTCGGCCCGTTTGAGCAGCACCGTTGCGAGTGACGAGAGAGTCCTCGGATAACTGCTGTCCTGGGGCCCGGTCGCCTCCAGGGCCGCCTCGAAGCATCGGAGCGACTCGTCGAGCAGGGCGGGGGCGCCACCGCGTTCGTACGACAGGTCGAGGGCGCGGCCGAGGTTGAACAGGGCGGTCGGGCCGGTCCCCCGGCGCAGGACGCTGACGGCGCGCTCCAGGTACGAGGCGAGGCGGTGATCGTCCCCGGTGTGCCGTGCCCACAGGGCCCGCCTAAGCAGAAGTGAGCCCAACTCGGTCGCGTACGCGGCGTAGCGCGGGCTGTCACGGGGTACTTGGGCGAGATTCGCTTCCAGGACGGCGATCTTCTCGTCGGGACCATGGCCCTCGAGGCGGATTCGCAGGATGGTGCGGAGGATCTCCTGGATCTGTTCGTCCTCGCCCGGCTCGCACAGCCCGATGGCCTCGTGGCAGAGCCGGATGGCTTCGTCGAGGTCCTGCCCGGCCTGTGTCAGCCCGAAGCGTGTGTGCAGCGCGACGGCCAGTACCTGTAGTCGCTCGGCCCGCCACGGCCGGGGCGCTGCGTCGAGCGCCTGGCGCAGAACGCCGATCAGATCCTCCAGATCCCCGATCCCGTCGGAGAGTTCGGCCCGGGTCGCCAGGACCTGGGCGTGAGCGATCAGATAGCGGAAGAACGACGGGTCGGACCGGGACGTGAGCCGCAAGGCCTCCGCGGTGTGCTCCAGAGCGGCCCGGAGGTCGGCGGGATGTGCCCGCGCCGAGTATCGCGCGTGCAGGGTGAGACCCCGCTGCACCTGATGCAGCGATGCTCGCGGGTCCTTACGGACCGCATGGCCGAAGGCGTCGACGGCTTCGTCCAGATCGGCGGCCGCTTCGTTCGGGTCCCCGTGGCCGGCCGTGGCTCGCGCGAGGAGGGCCTGGCCCAGATGGAAATGGAACACCGCGGGACACGACGCGAAGGCCACCGCCTCCCTGCCGCAGGAGACGGCCTCGTCCAGAACCTCCGGCGACCGGTCGGGCAGCGCCACCAGCGCCCCGCCGAGACTCGCGTTGTACAGCCAGCGATTCGGATCACCGGGGTGCGCCGCGGCGACCGCGGCACGGCCGGCCTCTATCGCTTCGTCCAGGTCCTCGGCCGCGCGGCGCAGCGCGTACCGGTCCTGTAACGCGCCGCACAGATTGGACAGCACCGTCGGTCCGCCGGGATGCCCCTCTGGTACGAGGGCACCGCAGTCCCGCAGCGTGCTCACCGCCGCGTCCAAGGATTCGGGGTCCGACGTGGTGCTCCACCGCTCGAACGACGCCAACCCCCGGCCGCCCAGCACCGCGAGCTCCTCGACGTCCGGTGTCCGCATGGCGTCGACCCGGGCGCGCAAAGGTGGGGGCACCACGGTCCGGTCGAGCTGACCGAGCAGCGCGAACAGCTCGACGGCCAGAGCGAGTTCGCCCCGGCCTTCGGGATCGTGCTCGCCGAGAACCATGCCGCGCGCGTGGCGCAGGGACGCGACGATCAGCAGGAAGGGCCCGTCGACGACGTACCGTCCGCCCTCGCCGCGCATGGCGCAGGACCGGAGTCTCTCCGCCTGCGCCACGCTATCGGGCGCCATGACACCCGAGACGTCGCCGTTCTGGAAGGCGCGCACCCGGCGGGCGAGCCCGGCGGCCAGATGATGGAAGGGATGCCAGTCGGGGTCGGCGACGCCGGGGTGGGTCATGAGGCGATGATCGTGCAGTAGGCGTTGCTGTGAGGCCGATTGGGGGAAATTCCCCGGCATGTCCGGCGCCTCCGTTGCCGGAGACGTGCGCGGGCCGGGCCCTCGTCGGCGCCGCGCGCCGCACTACGGGGTGGGCGGCTGCGGGGTGTCCACGGCGCGGTTGTGTGTGGTCAGGCCGGTGAGGACCAGCGTGAGCCAGCGGGCGCGGTCGGCGGGGGACTGGTCGGTGGGGGCCGTGGAGAAGAGCAGGAAGATGTCGTTGACGGTGACGTCCTGGTGGATGTCCCCGTCGGCCTGTCCCGCCGCGATCAGGGCGGCGAGAGCGGCGGCGCCCCGCGCCTTGGCGTCCTTGTCGACCAGGTCGGCCCCGAGGGAGTGGGCGGCGGCCTTCACCGCGTGATTGGTGGCCGTCTCCTCGATGAGCCTGGCCAGCAGGCCGGTGACCTCCTCCAGCGCGCGCGATCCGGCCTCCTGGCGCGCCCGGGCCGCCTCGGCGGCCTCGGTGACGTGCGCGATGTGCTCGTTCACGACCGCCGTGACCAGGTCCTTCTTGGTGGGGAAGTGCCGGTACAGGGTGCCCACGGCCACGCCCGCCGTGGCGGCGATCTCGTCCATCCCGACGTCCGCTCCATGACGGGTGATCTGCTCGCGCGCCGCGTCGAGGATCTTCTTGCGGTTGCGGACGGCGTCGGCGCGCGGGGCCTGCGTCCGGGTCATGGGCGCTCCTCGGGGCGGAAAGGACTTGCGACAAGATGAACCGTGGTTCATGATGGTTCTTGAACCGAGGTTCATCTTACTCC
The DNA here is from genome assembly GCF_042873115.1 of Streptomyces sp. NPDC005017. NCBI lineage: Bacteria > Bacillati > Actinomycetota > Actinomycetes > Kitasatosporales > Streptomycetaceae > Streptomyces > Streptomyces sp. NPDC005017. The sequence continues at coordinate 137,050 of NZ_JBIALD010000025.1, forward strand.
TCGGGCAGAGCTCATCCCAGACCGGGACGCCTCTGAGCGGGGGTGCTCCCGTCGCGCGCCGCATCCGTGGGGACGGGGTCGGCGCGGCCCGCGGGCCCGGCGGCCGGCGCACGCCATGACGCCGCCGGGTCCCGCGAGGACCCGTCCGTCCTCCATCGACGCTGCACGCAATCCCGACGTCCCGAAGTGGGTACCTCCATGTCTGAAACAGCTTCCAAGGCCGCCTCCCCGGCCTCCCCCGCGCCCGATCCGGGTCGCTGGAAGGCTCTTGTCTTCATCGCTCTGGCGCAGTTGATGGTCGTGCTGGACGCGACGATCGTGAACATCGCGTTGCCGTCGGCCCAGCAGGATCTGGGGATCTCGGACGGGAACCGGCAGTGGGTGGTGACCGCGTACGCGCTGGCGTTCGGTGGTCTGCTGCTGTTCGGCGG
>NZ_JBIALD010000026.1:0-77625 GCF_042873115.1 Streptomyces sp. NPDC005017
AAGGAGTACAAGGCGGAGCTGATGCACCCGTACTACGCCGCCGAGCGCGGCCTGGTCGACGACGTCATCGACCCCGCCGAGACCCGCGAGGTGCTGATCAAGTCCCTGGCGATGCTCCAGAGCAAGCACGCCGACCTGCCGTCGCGCAAGCACGGCAACCCCCCGCAGTAACCCAGCGGATCATCCGCGGTACCCCCGCGGAAACCTCTCTCACGGAGACTGTGACCTATGAACTCCCCTGACATCCGCGTCGAGAAGGGCCACGCCGAGCCCGAGGAAGTCGCCGCACTGACGGCCATCCTCCTGGCCCGCGCGGCCGCCCAGCCTGCCGGCGACCAGGCCCACCCGGGCCGCCCCCGGGCCGGCTGGCGCCGCCTGGAGCGCGAATCCGGCTTCCGCGCCCCCCACAGCTGGCGCTGAGCCTTAGCACAGAACAGCAGGGCCCCTCTCCCCACGGAGAGGGGCCCTGCTGCATAACCGTCCTAAAGGGAAACGCCCTCAAGGAGCGCGGGGCTGTATCGACATGCGGCTCCGCCGCGCGGGCGCGGCAAGCCACGACGCACCCGCACCCGACACCCGACGCGGCGGGGAGCTGCGCGAACGGCCACCGACCCGCCGAGGACGGTCGAGAACCGTCGAGGGCGGGTCGGTGGCCGCACCGTATGTCCGCTGACGCGGTCGAGGGGCAGGCCGCGGCGGAGGCTACCTCAGGCGTGCCATGAGGGCGTGCTCGACCAGCGTGATCAGTGCGGACTTGGCGTCCGCGCGGTGCCGGGCGTCGGTGGTGATGATGGGGGTGTCCGGGCCGATCTGGAGGGCTTCGCGGACTTCTTCGGGGTTGTAGGGCTGGTGTCCGTCGAAGCCGTTGAGGGCGACGACGAAGGGCAGTCCGCTGTTCTCGAAGTAGTCGACGGCGGGGAAGCAGTCGGCGAGGCGTCGGGTGTCGACGAGGACGACGGCGCCGATGGCGCCGCGTACGAGGTCGTCCCACATGAACCAGAAGCGGTCCTGTCCGGGGGTACCGAAGAGGTACAGGATCAGGTCCTGGTCCAGGGTGATGCGGCCGAAGTCCATGGCGACCGTGGTGGTCGTCTTGTCCCCGGTGTGGGTGAGGTCGTCGATGCCCGCGGACGCGGACGTCATGACGGCCTCGGTGCGCAGCGGGTTGATCTCCGAGACGGCGCCGACGAACGTGGTCTTGCCCACGCCGAAGCCGCCCGCCACCACGATCTTCGCGGAGGTGGTGGAGCGGGAAGGACCGCCGCTAGAGCTTGCGAAGTCCACTGAGCACCCTTTCGAGCAGTGTCACGTCTGGCTGGCCACCGGCGTTCTCGGCGCCGCCGGGCTGATGAATGGCGACCAGGCCCGCCTCCGCCAAGTCGGCGACGAGGATCCTGGCGACGCCGAGGGGGATCGTCAGCAGGGCCGAGATTTCGGCCACGGACTTGATCTCCCGGCAGAGGTTGCAGATCCGCTGATGCTCGGGCAACTGGCCCTGCATCTGGTGCGGCTGCGCGGTGGTGTGCACCAGCGCCTCGATGGCGAGCTGGTACCGGGGCCTGGTGCGGCCGCCCGTCATGGCGTACGGACGCACCAGGGGGTTGTTCGACGCCCCGGCGGGCGCCGGCTCGGGGGCACGTCGAGGCTGCGCCGGCTGGATGCGCGGGGCCTGGGGCTGGTCGTACGGCGAAGGACCGGGGCCCTGCGGAGCGTACGGCTGCCGGTGGCCCGGCGCGGAGGGGAAGTTGTACCGGTTCTGGGAACCGTCGTTCTGACCCTGGGCCGGGTCGTACGACCAGTTACCCGATGAACCGCTTGGGGGTGTTGCCACTTTCTCCTCCTCCGACTGCGCCGGGCACCCATCCATGTGGAGCCGCGTCCCGAAACCTTACGGTCTCGGGAGGCGAAAACGCACCGTCCGTCTGTTAGTTGAGAAGGCTTCCCTGGAGTTCCGCGCGCAGATCCGGTGTGAGAACCGTGCCCGCGCGATCCACCAGGAGCGCCATCTCGTACCCAATGAGACCGATGTCCGCCTCCGGGTGTGCGAGAACCGCGAGCGACGAACCGTCGGAGATGGACATGATGAACAGGAATCCCCGCTCCATCTCCACAACCGTCTGGTTCACGCTGCCGCCCTCGAAGATGCGCGAGGCACCGGCGGTCAGCGAGGTCAGACCGGAGGCGACGGCCGCGAGCTGATCGGCCCGGTCGCGGGGAAACCCTTCGGACATCGCCAGAAGGAGTCCGTCGGCGGAGACCACCACGGTGTGGGACACCCCGGGGGTGTTGTCCACGAAGTTGGTGATCAACCAGTTCAGGTTCTGCGCCGCCTGGCTCATCGGGCTCACACTAACGCTCCTGGTTGTAGGTGCTGTCAGGACCGAGGCCCTGGCCGTTCGTTTCACTGCCTGCGCTGCGTCCCCGCTGGACGCCCCGGCGCAGGTTGCTCAACCTGCCCCGTACGTCCTCGGGGGCGCGGGAGACCTGTGGGCCGCCCTGCGGGGTCGATTCCGCGGTGCCTTCGACCAGGTTGGCCTTGGGCACCCGCTTCGGCAGACCGGAAGCGGTGACCCCGCCCGCCTTGGGCTTCTTGAGCTGCGAGGCCTGCTGCCAGCGCTCGTCGTTCGCCGAGCGCCAGCCGTTGTCGGGCTCCGGCGTGGACGCCGGTGCCTCACGGCCGGCGGGCCGTGCGCCGTTCGCGCCACCGGAGGCGGCACCGCGACGCGGAAGCCCGGCATCGGTACCAGGGGTGGCACCGCGACGCGGAAGACCGGAGTCGGTCCCGCCCGGGGTGGAGCCCCGACGCGGAAGACCGGATTCGGTCATCGTGCGCCCGGCGGCGGAAGCCGCATCCGGACGGTCGAAACCTACACGGTCACGCTCACCCGCGTCAGCGGCCTGCGGGGATTCCGCTTGTGGAGCGTACTGGTCCGGGTAGCCGTTCTGGTAGCCGCTCTGCTGCTGCCAGTCTGCCTGGTAGGACTGCTCCTCGTAACCGGGGAAGCCGTCCGGGGTGCCGGCGGGTACGGTCGCGGGCTCCGCCTGAGCGGCTTCCGCATAGCCGGGCTCGGGGTAACCGCCGGGGGAGGAGAAACCGTCGTCCCGCGACAGGCCGCCGTTCGGCGCGTAGTACTGGTCGTCGTACGCACCCTGCTGGGGGTCGTCGTACGCCGTCTGCTGGGCGTACGCCTCCGACTCCTCACGGTAGCCGCCCTGGCCGTCGGCGTAGGGCTGGCCGGTGAACTCGTCGTATCCCTCGGCGCCGTCCTGGCCGGGCTGCCCGTGGGTACGGGCCTCCAGCTCGGCGCGACGCTCCTCACGCATCAGCGAACGGCCGACCGGGTCCAGGTCGCGGATGTCGTCCGGGACCTCGTAGCGGCTGTCGTCGAAGCCGAGCTCGGCGGCGGTGCGCATGGGCTGCTGCTGCTGGCTGAAGCTCTCACCGCGGAACTGCTGCTCCGGGATGATCTGCGAGACGGTGAACTGGTCGCCCGCCATCGCGGACTCGCCACCGCCACCGTGCGTGATCGCGTCCGGCAGCATGACCAGCGAGGTGGTGCCGGCCTGCTCGCCCGAGGGGCGCAGCTGGACGCGGATACCGTGCCGGTCGGACAGCCGGCCGACCACGAACAGACCCATGCGCTGGGAGATCGCGGCGTCCACGGTCGGCGGGTTGGCCAGCTTGTGGTTGATGTCCGCGAAGTCCTCGGCGGTGAGGCCGATGCCCTTGTCGTGGATCTCGATCATGACGCGGCCGTCGGGGAGACGGGTCGCGGTGACGCGGACCTTGGTCTGCGGCGAGGAGAACGTGGTGGCGTTCTCCAGCAGCTCGGCCAGCAGGTGCACGAGGTCGGTGACCGCGCGGCCGTGGATCTCGGCCTCCGGGACGCCGGACAGCTCGATGCGCTCGTACTGCTCCACCTCGGAGGAGGCGGCGCGCAGCACGTCCACCAGCGGGACCGGCTGGTCCCAGCGGCGGCCGGGCTCCTCGCCGGCGAGGACCAGGAGGTTCTCGCCGTTGCGGCGCATACGGGTGGCCAGGTGGTCCAGGCGGAAGAGGTTCTCCAGCTGGTCCGGGTCGGCCTCGTTGTTCTCGAGGTCGGTGATCAGGGTCAGCTGGCCCTCGATCAGCGACTGGTTGCGGCGCGAGAGGTTGGTGAAGATCGCGTTGATGTTGCCCCGCAGCAGGGCCTGCTCGGCGGCGAGCCGGACGGCCTCACGGTGGACCTGGTCGAAGGCACGGGCGACCTCGCCGATCTCGTCCGTGGACGTGATCGGGATCGGTGCGACCCGGGTGTCGACCCGGCCGGGGTCGGTGCGCGAGAGCTGGTCGACCAGCATCGGCAGACGCTGCTCGGCGATGCCGAAGGCGGCGTTGCGCAGCTGGCGCATCGAGCGGGACATCTGGCGGGCGACCATGCCGGCCAGGATGAACGCGGCGAGCAGCGCGACCACGGTGATGCCACCGGTGACGAACGCGTCCTGCTTGGCGTCGTCGGCGATCACCTGGGCGGCGTCCACCGCCTTGTCCACGAGCTCGGTCTCGACCGTGTTGTAGCCCTGGTACTTCGCCGTGGCGGCGCCCATCCAGGCCTTGACGGTCACGCCCTTCTCGGCGAGCTGCTCAGGGGTGAACAGACCCGAGGCGATGCCCTCGACCATGCGGTCGGAGGCGGGCATGGCGGAGTAGGCACCGCCCTGCGTGGAGGAGTTCTGGCCGGCGTCGACCGCCGTGCCCTTGTCACCCACGGCCTTGCGCTGCCCGGCCATGACCTCGTCGAGACGCTCGACGTCGGACTCCGTGGCACCGGAGACGAACTCGTTGACCGCGATGCCCTCGAGGTAGCGGTAGGAGACCAGGGAGACCCGCTGCTGCTGGGCCACGCTGTCCTTCTCGCTCGGGCGCACCAGCAGGTGCGTACCGATCGCGCGCTGGAGGGAGGCGGCCGCCTTGGCCAGCGAGACGGCGTACACGGTACGGCCGTAGCTGGTCACGTTGCCGGAGCTCAGGCTCAGCTCGTTGGCGAACTCCATCAGACCGTGCTGGACGGCGACGTAGCCCTCCTCGGTCTTCACCGGGTCCATGGCCGTGGTGTAGGCGGCCTTGCGCAGCGCGTCGAGCTTGCTCTCGTTGGAGCGGAACAGCTCCATACGGCGCTGGAGGGACGCCGTGTCCGGCATGTCCTTCGCGACCTCGTCGAACGTGCCCTTGGCCGCGTCGGTGGCGGCTCGCAGCTGCTCGACCTCGTCCGTGGTGCCCTGGCCGCCGAGCAGGTCGGGGGCGCTCAGGTCACGCTCGTCGAGCAGGGCCTGGCCGTACTCGTCGGCGGCGCGCACCAGGAGGGCGACCTTCTCGGCGTCCTCGGCGGACTGCCAGGTGTCGATCGAGCTCTTCACCTGGAAGCCGCCCATGACGAGGCCGACCAGCACGGGTATGAGCAGGATCGCGTTCAGCCGGGTCGGCACCCGCCAGTTCCGCGGGGAGAGCCGGCCGCCGCTGCCCTCGGCGGGGGCCGCGACGGGCTCCGAACCGGGCACAGGGACGGGCGCCGCTCCGCGCGGGGGCGGGGTGAAGTTGCCCCGGGCGGGCGGCTCGGGACCGTTCTTGCTTCGCCTCACTCGACCAACAACCTTCCGGCGGTCGGCACCAACGTTGTGCCGCAGTGTCTCAGAGCCCTGATCTCCGTCGTCTGTGAAGTACGACTTTGACTATTGGGCAGTTCAGGCATTCCAGCACGTCAACCAGCGCTGGGCCAAACATGGGAACAGGGCGGATCCCGATCTTGTAAGCCCTAGATAAAACGGTCAAAAAGAGCGAGCCCCGCCAAAAGGCGGGGCTTTCGTGCGCACAGCGAGACGGCCCGACCGCGACGCGTGTCGGTACCACCCGATTCCTCTGCCGAAACGTTATGAACACCCGAGCCGGCCGTGTCAAAGGCCACAGCCGGCTCCGGAACGTCTACGGCAACTGCCGTGCGGCACTTCAGAATTGATCTACCTCAGGCGTGCCATGAGGGCGTGCTCGACCAGCGTGATCAGTGCGGACTTGGCGTCCGCGCGGTGCCGGGCGTCGGTGGTGATGATGGGGGTGTCCGGGCCGATCTGGAGGGCTTCGCGGACTTCTTCGGGGTTGTAGGGCTGGTGTCCGTCGAAGCCGTTGAGGGCGACGACGAAGGGCAGTCCGCTGTTCTCGAAGTAGTCGACGGCGGGGAAGCAGTCGGCGAGGCGTCGGGTGTCGACGAGGACGACGGCGCCGATGGCGCCGCGTACGAGGTCGTCCCACATGAACCAGAAGCGGTCCTGTCCGGGGGTACCGAAGAGGTACAGGATCAGGTCCTGGTCCAGGGTGATGCGGCCGAAGTCCATGGCGACCGTGGTGGTCGTCTTGTCCCCGGTGTGGGTGAGGTCGTCGATGCCCGCGGACGCGGACGTCATGACGGCCTCGGTGCGCAGCGGGTTGATCTCCGAGACGGCGCCGACGAACGTGGTCTTGCCCACGCCGAAGCCGCCCGCCACCACGATCTTCGCGGAGGTGGTGGACCGTCCGGTGGAGACCGGCCCGGCGCTAGAGCTTGCGAAGTCCACTGAGCACCCTTTCGAGCAGTGTCACGTCAGGCGCGCCGGTGGCTTCGTCGCCGCCCGGCTGGTGAATGGCCACGAGGCCGGCCTCGGCGAGGTCGGCCACGAGGATCCGCGCCACGCCGAGCGGCATGGACAGCAGGGCGGAGACCTCCGCGACCGACTTCACCTCACGGCACAGATGGCAGATGCGCTGGTGCTCCGGCAGGAGCCCCATGAGCGCAGCCGGGTCGGCCGTGGTGCTGATCAGCGCCTCGATGGCGAGCTGGTAGCGCGGCCGGGTCCGGCCGCCGGTCATGGCGTACGGCCGGACCAGCGGCTGGTCGCCCTCGTCCCCGTACGGATCATCTGCGTACGGATCATGAGAGGCGGTGGGCGGGGTCATGAATCCTCCGGGCGGGACAGCAAGTCTCGGTCGGTCGTGCCGTCTGAGCAGGGCCGGTGGGGGGATTGTGTCGGCCGAACGGTGATTTGGTGAGGCGGGTGGATCCCGGGCGGGTCAGTGGAGCAGACTTCCCTGGAGTTCGGCGCGCAGGTCGGGCGTGAGCACCGCACCCGCGCGATCGACGAGGAGCGCCATCTCGTAGCCGACCAGACCGATGTCGCACTCGGGGTGCGCGAGCACGGCGAGCGACGAGCCGTCCGAGACGGACATGAGGAAGAGGAACCCTCGTTCCATCTCGACCACGGTCTGTGCCACGCTGCCGCCCTCGAAGATCCGGGAGGCCCCGGCCGTCAGCGAGGTGAGGCCGGACGCGACGGCGGCCAACTGGTCGGCGCGGTCGCGGGGGAACCCCTCCGACATGGCCAGGAGGAGGCCGTCGGCGGACACCACGACCGTGTGGGACACACCGGGGGTGTTGTCCACGAAGTTGGTGATCAACCAGTTGAGGTTCTGTGCCGCCTGGCTCATCTGGCTCAACTAACGCTCCTGCTGGTGAGTGGGGCTGGGGAAGCTGCCGGTCTGGCCGTTGCCGGCCTGACGGCCCTGGGCGATGCCCCGACGGAGATTGGTCAGCCGTCCGCGCACGTCGTCAGGCGCACGCGAGATCTGCGGACCGGTGTGGTGCTCCTGCTGCTGAGCCGTACCCGGGACGAGGTTCGCCCGGGGCACCCGGCGCGGAAGGCCGGACGTGGTGATGCCGCCCGCGGCCGGCTGCCGGACGCGCTCGGCCTGCCGGACGAGGTCGTCGTTCGGCGAGCTGCGCCAGGTGTCGGCGGCGGGACGCTGAGGTGCGGGAGCGGCCTGCGGCTGCTGCGGCGGCGCGGCCGGAGCCGGACCCGCCTCCCCCTGGCGCTCCTGACGGAACCAGTTGGTCTCCAGCGTGTCGTACAGCGGGGTACGGCCGTCGCCCGCGGACGGGGCCGGCGGCAGCGCCTCCGGCTCCTGGCGGGCGGGCCGCTGCTGCGGGCGCGGCGGCGTGGCCGGGCGGCCGTAGTCGGCGCCGCCCTGCTGCTGCGGCCGCTCGAACTGACCCGTGGAGCCGTTGTCGTAGCCCTGGACGGCCGGGAACTGGCCGGTGGAGCCGTTCTGGTAGCCCTGCGGGGCGGCGAACTGGCCCGTGCCGCTGTTGCCGTAGCCCTGCTGCTGGCCGTAGTCCTGGCGGGCGAACTGGCCGGTGTCCTGCGGGCGGCCGTAGTCGGCGGGCGCCGGGGGCAGGCCCTGGCGCTCGTCGGCCCGCGGGATCGCCGGCATCTCGGCGGTGGCGTCGACGCGGGGCAGCCGGCCCGTCGCGGCGGCATCGGGCTCCTCGTGACCGCGCGGGGCGTCCATCGAGGCGCGCGAGACCTGCTGCGCGGACTCGTCGGTCCAGCCGGAGCGCTGCGGCTGCTGCGGACCGCCGGGCAGCTCGGCCCGCGCTCCGCCGCGCGGCGGCAGCTGGGCCCGGCGGCCACGGGGGCCGCCGCCCTGCTCGGCGCCCGCGTTGCCGCGCTGCGGGGGAACCGGGCCGCGGTTGGCGCCGAAGGCGTCCTGGCCCTGGCCCTGACCCGCGCCGGTGGACTGGAGGTTCTGCGGAGCGGCGGGCGCCTGGCCGAAGCCGGCCCCCGCTCCGGCCGGGGCGGGACGGCCCTGACGGCCGCCCTGCGACTGCTGCTGGCCGCCGGGACCCTGCGGGTTGGCGGACGTCTGCGGGGCACGGGTGCCACCCGGAGCACCGGCGCCGCCCATCGGGCCGGACTGCGCACCCGGGCGGGCACCGTCACGGCCGGGCAGCGCGGCGCGCGGACCCTGGCCGCCGAGCAGACCGCCCGCGGCGGGGGCACCGGCACCGACGGCACCGCCGTTCTGGCGCCGGGCCGCGGCCGCACCGGCGGCGGCCTGAGCCGCGGCCGGACCGCCGACGGCACCCTGGCCGGGCTTCGGCTGAGGCTTCTTGCCGCCCTGGGCGACATCGACGGGCAGCATGACCAGCGCGGTCGTGCCACCGGAGTCGGACGGACGCAGCTGGATACGGATGCCGTGACGCTGCGACAGACGACCGACCACGAACAGACCCATGCGGCGGGAGACGGAGACGTCCACCGTCGGGGGAGAGGCGAGCCGCTCGTTGATCGCCGCGAGGTCCTCCGGGGAGAGACCGATACCGGTGTCGTGGATCTCGATCAGTACCCGGCCGTCGGGCAGGGCGTGACCGGTGACCTTGACCTTGGTCTGCGGGGAGGAGAACGAGGTGGCGTTCTCCAGCAGCTCGGCGAGCAGGTGCACGAGGTCGTTGACGACGCGGCCGGCGACCTGCGTGGTCGGCACCGCGGCCAGTTCGATGCGCTCGTACTGCTCCACCTCGGACGCGGCGGCGCGGAGGACGTCGACCAGCGGGACCGGGCGGGTCCAGCGACGGCCGGGCTCCTCACCCGCGAGGACGAGGAGGTTCTCACCGTTACGGCGCATACGCGTGGCGAGGTGGTCCAGCTTGAACAGCGAGGCCAGCTGGTCCGGGTCCGCCTCGCGGGACTCCAGCTCGGAGATCAGCGACAGCTGGCGCTGGATAAGACCCTGGGAGCGGCGCGAGAGGTTGGTGAACATCGCGTTGACGTTGCCTCGCAGAAGGGCCTGCTCGGCGGCGAGGCGGACCGCCTCGCGGTGCACGTCGTCGAAGGCCGCGGCCACCTGGCCGATCTCGTCCCGGGAGTGCACACCGACCGACTCCACGGACGTGTCGACGTCCTGCGGGTCGGACTCGGAGAGCTGCTTGACCAGCTCGGGCAGCCGGTCCTGGGCGACCTTGGTGGCGGTCTCCTGGAGGCGGCGCAGCGAGCGGATCATGGAGCGGGCGACGACGAACGCGCCGACGAGGGACACACCGAGCACGAGCAGGATGAGCGCACCGGAGATGATCGCCTCGCGCTCGGACTCGCTGCGCAGCTCACGGGCCTTCTGCTCCATGTCGTCGAGCAGCGTGGTCTCGATCTTGCGCATCTGCTGGATCTTGGTGGACGCGTCGTCCACCCAGTCCAGGTAGGAGCGGCGCTCCAGATCTCCGAGGCCGTCGGCCGAGTCGAAGGCACGGCCGGCGTAGACGTCGGCGTCCTTGATGGTCGCGTTGCCCTCTTCGATCGGCTTCAGCAGCTCGGCCGCGCTCTCGTCGCCGTAGATGCTGCGGAAGCTCGCGAGCTCGGACTCCTCGCTCTCCAGCGCCGACTGGGCGTAGAGGCGGTCGTTCTCGGAGAGGTCACCGCTGCTCTTGGTGTTGGCGGGGAGGGCGGCGGCCAGCACGGCCCGCTGGATCGACGCGTACTCCTTGGCGGAGGAGAAGGCCGCCAGGGCACGCGTCCGCTTGATCATCTCCGAGTTGCTGGTGGCCTCCGCCATGTCCTGGGAGAGGTCGAGCAGGTGGGTGATCAGGCGGTGGTAGGCCTCCACCGTCTGGGTGGAGTTGTCCTCGGTCTCGTACGCCTTGGCGCGGGTCTTGGCGACGTTGCCCAGCTCGCCGACGAGGCCGACGAGGGTGTCGCGCACACCCTGGAGGTTGCCGTCCTTGGCGGCGGCGTCGATCTTCTCCGAGGCGTCGACGAAGTTGGTCATGGCCCGGTCCGTCTTGGTCCGGAAGCCCTTGATCGACAGGTCGTTGGCCGTGGAGTTGTGGGCCAGCGGGCCGGCCGACCTGTCGCGCTCCTCCTGGAGCGCGGCGGCCAGCTCGGTGGCCTGCTTGGTCATCTCCGTCAGCAGCCGCATGTTGTCGAGCTGCTGCATGTCTTCCATCGACTGGTTGATGCGCAGCGCGCCCAGCGTGGTCGCGGCGACCACGGGGAGTGCCAGCAGCGACACCAGTCGGGTGGAGATGCGCCAGTTGCGCATCGCTATTCGGGGGCCGGGACCGGTCGGGCCGGTCGGCGCCTTCGCGGTCGGAGCGGGCGCGGCCGAGGCCGCCGATGCGCCTGAACGCCCGCCGCGGTCGGCCGCGTCGGGCTGGGGCGAGCCCTGGTTCTGGGCGTGCTGGGGCGAGGAGCTGACGGCCTTGGGGCCCGTCCCGCCATGCGGCTCCGGCTCCGCCGAAGCGCTGCCATCCCTCTTGAAACGTCCCTGCACTAGCGTCGCAACCTCTGGACCAGGCGTTCTCCCGGGTGAACGGAAAAACGGTGTCGGCATCGTTGGGGTCGCCCTGAAATACGTCCCCGGATGGTCGTGAAAGACCGGCGCTGGCTTCCCCCTTCTGGCCGCCACTCGGCGCTGGTGTGCGCCCTTGCGCGCCGGCTCGATCCCGCGGCGGTCCGTGGAATTCCAGCACAGTGCAGGATCTCCAACAAGGCCCGTTGGTCAGGCTGTGACCTCCGTGACACTATGTGAGTGGCGTGTCACATGCCGTACGCCTACAGCGCCCAGATAACGGGCATACCTGCACTTTCCGCTGAGGTGGGTCCCGTGTCCCAGTCGCCATGATCAGGAGCGGAATGGCGGGTTCAGGGGTGATATGTCCAGTTGGTCGGCGTCAGGCTCGGGCCTGAATTGACCGGTTTGGGTCTCGATTCGTGAGCAAACTCACACGGTGATCACGGGGTCTTCCCGCGTTGCGCAGGGAATCGGATGTTTAGCCTGACGCTTTACAAGAGGCAACCATCTGACAAGCGACCCCCCGTGGAGACGAGACCATGTTCCGCAACACCGCCAACCCGCGGCGCACGACGCTGGCCCACCTGAAGGACACCGGCGAACTGTTCACCCCGGAGCTGCCGGAGCACTCGGTCGACCTTCCCACCGCGACCGCCAACCCCCGGCGCACGGTCCTCATGGACCTGCCGGTCGCCGTCGGCACCACCGCAGAGTAGTACGCACGCGGCCCACAGATCGTTCGAGGGCGCCGCGGACCCGCCCGGTCCGCGGCGCCCTCGTGCATGACGCGGCGCCTCGTGTATTACGCACGGACCGTCGCCGTGTATTACGCACGGCCGTCGCCGCCTGCCGCGTTAGCCTGGAACGTCAGATCCAGCTCGAGTCATAGGGGCCAAGCAACCCGTGCGCATCGCCAGGTTCTCCATCGACGGGAACGTCGCCTTCGGCGCGGTCGAGGGCGAGAAGCAGGACGAGCTCGTCCTCGACATCATCAAGGGCATCCCGTTCGCGGACTTCGAGCTCTCCGGCACGAAGGTGCCGCTGAGCAAGGTCCGGCTGCTGCCGCCGGTGCTCCCCAACAAGGTCGTGGCCTTCGGCCGCAACTACGCGGAGCACGCGCGTGAACTGGGCAACGAGGTGCCGGACGCCCCGTTCGCCTTCTTCAAGCCCGCCACCTCCGTGATCGGCCCCGGTGACGCCATCCAGTACCCGTCCTTCTCCGAGGACCTCCAGCACGAGGCCGAGCTCGCCGTCGTCATCGGCCGCATGTGCCGCGAGGTCCCGCGCGAGCGCGTCAAGGACGTGATCTTCGGCTACACCTGCGCCAACGACGTCACCGCCCGTGACGTGCAGAAGCGCGAGAAGCAATGGGCGCGGGCCAAGGGCTTCGACACCGCCTGCCCGCTCGGCCCCTGGGTGGAGACCGACCTCGACCCGGCCGACCTCACCATCCAGCTCACGGTCGACGGCCAGCAGCGCCAGCTCGGCCGCACCAGCGAGATGATCCACTCGGTCGAGGACCTGATCGTCAACATCACCGAGGCCATGACGCTGCTGCCCGGCGACGTCATCCTCACGGGCACCCCGGCAGGGGTCGGCCCCCTGGCTGTCGGCGACGAGGTCGCCGTCACCATCGAAGGCATCGGCACTCTCACCAACAAGGTTGTCAAGCGTGGCTAGCGCATCCGGCTCCCCAGTACGCGTCCGTTTCTGCCCCTCGCCCACCGGTAACCCGCATGTGGGCCTGGTCCGCACCGCCCTGTTCAACTGGGCGTTCGCGCGCCACCACCAGGGCACGCTCGTCTTCCGCATCGAGGACACCGACGCGGCCCGTGACTCCGAGGAGTCCTACAACCAGCTGCTCGACGCGATGCGCTGGCTGGGCTTCGACTGGGACGAGGGCCCCGAGGTCGGCGGCCCGCACGCGCCCTACCGTCAGTCGCAGCGCATGGACATCTACCAGGACGTCGCGCGGAAGCTCCTGGACGCCGGCCGCGCCTACCGCTGCTACTGCTCCCAGGACGAGCTGGACGAGCGCCGCGACGCCGCCCGCGCCGCCGGCAGGCCCTCCGGCTACGACGGCCACTGCCGCGAGCTGAGCGCCGAGCAGGTCGCGCAGTACGAGGCCGAGGGCCGCGCCCCCATCGTCCGCTTCCGGATGCCCGACGAGACGATCACCTTCGACGACCTGGTCCGCGGCGAGCTCACCTTCACCCCGGAGAACGTCCCGGACTACGGCATCGTCCGCGCGAACGGCGCCCCGCTGTACACGCTGGTCAACCCGGTCGACGACGCCCTGATGGAGATCACCCACGTCCTGCGCGGCGAGGACCTGCTCTCCTCCACCCCGCGCCAGATCGCCCTGTACAAGGCGCTGACCGAGCTGGGCGTCGCCAAGACCGTCCCGGCCTTCGGCCACCTGCCGTACGTGATGGGCGAGGGCAACAAGAAGCTCTCCAAGCGCGACCCGCAGGCCTCGCTGAACCTCTACCGCGAGCAGGGTTTCCTGCCCGAGGGCCTGCTCAACTACCTCTCCCTGCTCGGCTGGTCGCTCTCGGCCGACCAGGACATCTTCTCGATCGAGGAGATGGTCGCGGCCTTCGACATCAAGGACGTGAACCCCAACCCGGCCCGCTTCGACCTCAAGAAGTGCGAGTCGATCAACGGGGACCACATCCGCATGCTCGATGTGAAGGACTTCACCGAGCGCTGCGCGCCCTGGCTCACGGCCCCCTTCGCCCCCTGGGCCCCGGAGGACTTCGACGAGTCCAAGTGGCAGGCGATCGCCCCGCACGCGCAGACCCGTCTGAAGGTCCTGTCGGAGATCACCGACAACGTCGACTTCCTCTTCCTCGCCGAGCCGGTCTTCGACGAGGCGAGCTGGACGAAGGCGATGAAGGAGGGCAGCGACGCCCTGCTGCGCACGGCCCGCGAGAAGCTGGAGTCCGCCGACTGGACCTCGGCGGAGTCCCTCAAGGAGGCCGTCCTGGCCGCCGGCGAGGCCCACGGCCTCAAGCTCGGCAAGGCCCAGGCCCCGGTCCGGGTCGCCGTGACCGGCCGCACCGTCGGCCTGCCGCTCTTCGAGTCCCTCGAGGTGCTGGGCAAGGAGACGACGCTGGCCCGCGTCGACGCGGCGCTGGCGAAGCTGGCCGCTTAGTCGAACGCTGCGAGGGGGCGGTACCGGGATGCCGGTACCGCCCCCTCGCGCGTACCGGACCGCCGGCCACCGGCCCCCGCGGTGAGGCGGCCGCTCGGGCCGTGGATCTCCGGCCGGGCCGCTTCGCCGTATCCGCCCCGGGAACGGGCCCGGGGCGTTACGGTCGGAGCATGAGCATCCGTGCCGTGGTCTGGGACGTGGACGACACGCTGTTCGACTACTCGACCGCGGACCGTGAGGGCATGCGGGCGCATCTGGCCGCCGAGGGGCTGCTGGAGGACTTCGGGGGAGCGCGGGCGGCGCTGGTGCGCTGGCGCGAGGTCACCGACGCCCAGTGGGCACGCTTCTCGGCGGGCGGGACGACCTTCCGGGGACAGCGCCGGGACCGGGTGCGGGTCTTCCTCGGCCGGGAGATGACGGACGCCGAGGCGGACGACTGGTTCGAGCGTTACGTGGCTCACTACGAGACGGCCTGGGCGCTGTTCCCGGACGTGGTGCCAGCCCTCGACGTCCTGGCCGGCCGCTACCGGCACGGGGTGCTCTCCAACTCCAGCCTGATCGTGCAGGACCGCAAGCTGCGGACGCTCGGGGTGCACGACCGCTTCGAGACCATCCTGTGCGCCGCCGAGCTGGGCGTCTCCAAGCCGGAGGCGGCCGCGTTCTACGCGGTCTGCGAGGCCATGTCGCTGCCCGCGCACCAGGTCGCCTACGTCGGTGACCATCCGGACATCGACGGGCGCGGGGCAGCCGAGGCGGGGCTGCTCTCGGTGTGGATCGACCGTGACGGAGCCTGTGCCGCCGGCGACGCGCCCCCCGGCGGTCACCGGATCAGGAGCCTCGCCGAACTCCCGGACGTCCTCGGCTCGGATACCCGTTTTGGAGCCCCGGACACCTTCGGGTAATGTTCTTCCTGCGCCGAGGGACGCGGGCCGAAAGGCCGAAGCCCCGAGGAGCGAACTAGAACGAGAACCCCGCAGGGGGCTTGAGTTCCAGTGGCCTATGGTGTAATTGGCAGCACGACTGATTCTGGTTCAGTTAGTCTTGGTTCGAGTCCAGGTAGGCCAGCTCGCAGAGCTTATCTGCAAAGCCCCCGTTGTGTAGCGGCCTAGCACGCTGCCCTCTCAAGGCAGTAGCGCCGGTTCGAATCCGGTCGGGGGTACAGATCCTTCCCGCGAGGACGGTTCGGGTAGCTCCCGCCGACCTCGATGCAGGATCGCTAGGGCCCCCGTTGTGTAGCGGCCTAGCACGCCGCCCTCTCAAGGCGGTAGCGCCGGTTCGAATCCGGTCGGGGGTACTGACTGGTCTAAACCACATTGGTCTATGGTGTAATTGGCAGCACGACTGATTCTGGTTCAGTTAGTCTTGGTTCGAGTCCAGGTAGACCAGCTCGGGCCTGCGGAAACGCAGTGCTCATGCCCCCGTTGTGTAGCGGCCTAGCACGCCGCCCTCTCAAGGCGGTAGCGCCGGTTCGAATCCGGTCGGGGGTACATCCTGGAAGGCCCTTCGCTTCGGCGGGGGGCCTTTCTTCGTGCTGGTGCGGTGCGCTCCGCGGGGTCGGCTCGGGTGTCAACTCCGTGTGGAGTGCTGTGTGTTGGCGTCGTGGGGCTGGTCGCGCAGTTCCCCGCGCCCCTGGGGTGGGGTGTTGCTCACGGCGTCTGGAGGGGGCTGTCTGTCCGGGTCCGGGTTTGCGCAGTTCCCCGCGCCCCTAGGGGGTGGTGTTGCTCACGGCCTCAGGAGCGAACTGTTTGTCCGAGCCCCCGCGCCTCCAAGATTTCCTCCGAGGCTGACGGGGGCAGTGGAACAGGGACAGGGCTGCCGCGGCGTTGGGGCTGCTCTGTCCCTGTGGGGGAGGCGGGGCGGGGTGTGGGTCAGCCGGTGCGGCGGAGGGCCTCGGAGAGGCGGGCCGCGGCGTCGATGACGGCCTGGGCGTGCATCCGGCCCGGGTGGCGGGTGAGGCGCTCGATGGGGCCGGAGACGGAGACCGCGGCCACCACGCGGTTGGAGGGGCCGCGCACCGGCGCGGAGACCGAGGCCACGCCCGGCTCGCGCTCGCCGATGGACTGGGCCCAGCCGCGGCGCCGTACGCCCGACAGGGCCGTCGCCGTGAAGCGGGCGCCCTGGAGACCGCGGTGCAGGCGCTCGGGCTCCTCCCAGGCCATGAGGATCTGTGCCGAGGAGCCGGCCTTCATCGTGAGCGTCGAGCCGACCGGGACGGTGTCCCGAAGTCCGGACAGGCGCTCCGCCGCGGCGACGCAGATGCGCATGTCTCCCTGGCGGCGGTAGAGCTGCGCGCTCTCGCCGGTGACGTCACGGAGGTGGGTGAGCACCGGGCCCGCCGTGGCGAGGAGACGGTCCTCACCGGCCGCCGCGGCCAGCTCCGCGAGGCGCGGACCGAGGATGAAACGGCCCTGCATGTCGCGTGCCACCATGCGGTGGTGTTCCAGAGCCACGGCCAGGCGGTGGGCCGTGGGTCGTGCCAGTCCGGTGGCCGCGACCAGACCCGCGAGGGTGGCCGGACCGGACTCCAGAGCGCTCAGGACGAGGGCCGCCTTGTCCAGAACGCCGACGCCGCTACTGTTGTCCATGCAACGATACTCGCGTCTCACTCTGTGAAACGCAAGTTCAATTTTCTCCAGAACGCGCAACCCTTGGATGCACAGTGGCCCGCGCACCGAACGGGCCCGGCGGCTGGTGCCCGGATCAGGGGTGCGGGTGCCGCCACCTCGGATCTCTAGTTGGGCCGGCGCACCTCTTGCCGGCCGGAGGGAAAGCGATGGGTAGGACACTCGCGGAGAAGGTCTGGGACGACCACGTCGTCCGGCGCGCCGAGGGCGAGCCCGACCTCCTCTACATCGATCTGCACCTGCTGCACGAGGTGACCAGCCCGCAGGCCTTCGACGGCCTCCGCAAGAGCGGCCGCCAGGTGCGCAGGCTCGACCTGACCATCGCCACCGAGGACCACAACACCCCCACCCTCGACATCGACAAGCCCATCGCCGACCCGGTCTCCCGCGCCCAGCTGGAGACCCTGCGCAAGAACTGCGCCGAGTTCGGTGTCCGGCTGCACCCGCTGGGCGACGTCGAGCAGGGCGTGGTCCACGTGGTGGGACCGCAGCTGGGTCTGACCCAGCCGGGCACCACCGTCGTCTGCGGCGACTCCCACACCTCCACGCACGGCGCCTTCGGCGCGCTGGCCTTCGGTATCGGCACCTCGCAGGTCGAGCATGTGCTGGCCACCCAGACGCTGCCCCTGGCCCGCCCGAAGACCATGGCGATCACGGTCGACGGCGAACTGCCCGAGGGTGTCACCGCCAAGGACCTGATCCTGGCGATCATCGCCCGGATCGGCACCGGCGGCGGCCAGGGCTACATCCTGGAGTACCGCGGCGAGGCCATCGAGAAGCTCTCGATGGAGGCCCGGATGACCATCTGCAACATGTCGATCGAGGCCGGCGCCCGTGCGGGCATGATCGCCCCCGACGAGACGACCTTCGCGTACCTCAAGGGCCGTCCGCACGCCCCCGAGGGCGCCGACTGGGACGCCGCCGTCGCGTACTGGAAGACGCTGCGCACCGACGACGACGCCGAGTTCGACGCCGAGGTCGTCATCGACGCCGCCGCGCTGTCGCCGTTCGTCACCTGGGGCACCAACCCGGGCCAGGGCGCGCCGCTTTCGGCGTCCGTCCCCGACCCGTCTTCGTACGAAGACGCTTCGGAGCGGCTCGCCGCCGAAAAGGCCCTGGAATACATGGGGTTGGAGGCCGGACAGCCGCTGCGCTCGATCAGGGTGGACACCGTCTTCGTAGGTTCCTGCACCAACGGGCGCATCGAGGACCTGCGGGCCGCCGCCGAGCTGCTCAAGGACCGCAAAGTCGCCGACGGCGTACGGATGCTGGTCGTCCCCGGCTCCGCGCGGGTCGGTCTCCAGGCCGTCTCCGAGGGTCTGGACGTCGTCTTCAAGGACGCCGGCGCCGAGTGGCGGCACGCGGGCTGCTCGATGTGTCTGGGCATGAACCCCGACCAGCTGGCCCCCGGTGAGCGCTCCGCGTCCACCTCCAACCGCAACTTCGAGGGCCGGCAGGGCAAGGGCGGTCGTACGCACCTGGTGTCGCCGCAGGTCGCGGCCGCCACGGCCGTCCTGGGCCACCTGGCCTCCCCGGCCGACCTGTCCGACGCCGTCACGCCCGCTGGAGTCTGATCAGCAATGGAAGCATTCACCACGCACACCGGCCGGGCCGTCCCGCTGCGCCGCTCCAACGTCGACACCGACCAGATCATCCCTGCTCACTGGCTCAAGAAGGTGACCAGGGACGGCTTCGAGGACGGTCTGTTCGAGGCCTGGCGCAAGGACCCGGAGTTCATCCTCAACCGGCCCGAGCGGCAGGGCGCCTCCGTGCTGGTCGCCGGCCCCGACTTCGGCACCGGCTCCTCCCGTGAGCACGCCGTCTGGGCGCTCCAGAACTACGGCTTCAAGACCGTGATCTCGGCCCGCTTCGCCGACATCTTCCGGGGCAACTCCCTGAAGAACGGCCTGCTCACGGTCGTCCTGGAGCAGAAGATCGTGGACGCGCTGTGGGAGCTCACCGAGAGCGACCCCGAGGCCGAGATCACGGTCGACCTGGAGAACCGCGAGGTGCGCGCCTCGGGCGTCACCGCCTCCTTCGAGCTGGACGAGAACTCCCGCTGGCGGCTGCTGAACGGCCTGGACGACATCTCCATCACCCTCCAGAACGAGGACGACATCTCGGCGTACGAGGCGGAGCGCCCCTCCTACAAGCCGCGGACCCTCCAGATCTGACCCCGGCCCCCTGAACGGGGTCGAATTCTGGCCACCCGAAAACCCCGCTGTACCCCCGATCACCCCGATCGGGGGTACAGCTGTTTTCACACTCGTACGGCTGTGCGCACCCTCGGCCCGCCTTGTCAACTTCCCTGGTTACAGGCGTGGTTGCCCGGGTAGGCGTGCCCTCGGACCGTGACGGCGGCGGGAGTTCGGGCGGCGCGTCGGGAGGTGAGTTGCCCCCCGGGCAGGCGACAACTCGCCCCAGATGGCACAATCTGTGCATGGAACACGACGGCCAACTTGAGCTCTATGCGGCGGTCGCGGTCCGACTCAAGGAAGCGCACTCAAACGTGCGCGCACTGCAAGTCCCGGAGGGCGTACGGATGGCGCTGACCCGGAAGCTGCTGGTCATTACGGCCGCGGCCAAGCACGATCTCGCCGATGCGGCAAGGCGTCTGGAGCGGTTCAACACGGACCTCGTCGAGGGTCGACTCCCCGAAGAGGACAGCTGAACAAGCCCGGTGCGGCCGAGTCCGTTGCGGCACAAGGGTGATAAGCCCGTTTCGTGTTTGATTTGCGGTATATATCTGCCTAACGTGCGAAAAAGCTTGAACACTTTCGTTCTGGCGATGTCTCCGAAGGGGAAGACGTGAACAAGGCGCAGCTCGTAGAAGCGATTGCCGACAAGTTGGGCGGCCGCCAGCAGGCCGCCGACGCTGTCGACGCGGTCCTGGACGCCATCGTCCGTGCGACCGTCGCCGGCGACCGGGTCTCGGTCACCGGTTTCGGTTCGTTCGAGAAGGTCGAGCGTCCTGCTCGCTACGCCCGCAACCCCCAGACGGGCGAGCGGGTTCGGGTCAAGAAGACGTCCGTCCCGCGCTTCCGTGCCGGTCAGGGCTTCAAGGACCTGGTCAGCGGCTCGAAGAAGCTGCCTCGCGGTGGAGAGGTCGCCGTCAAGAAGGCGCCCAAGGGCAGCCTGACCGGAGGCGCCTCCGCCACGGTGAAGAAGGCCGCCGCGAAGAAGACGACCGCCAAGAAGACCACGGCGGCCGCGAAGAAGACCACGGCGAAGAAGACCACCGCCAAGAAGACCACGGCGGCCGCGAAGAAGACCACCGCCAAGAAGGCCCCCGCCAAGAAGACCACGGCGGCCGCGAAGAGCACCGCGGCGAAGAAGACCACCGCCAAGAGCGCCCCGGCGAAGAAGGTCACCGCCAAGAAGGCCCCCGCCAAGAAGTCGACGGCGCGCAAGACCACCGCCAAGAAGACCACCGCCCGCAAGTAGGCGACCTCACAGGGCACTCACGCGCCGGGCCGGACTCCCCAGGGAGCCCGGCCCGCGGCGTTCTGCACGGCCTCCGGACGGCCTCGGGAGTCCCGGCGGCCGCCCGGGGGCCGTGGATTCAGAGCGTCTGGAGGGTGATCAGCGTGATCCGGCGGGACTCGCCCTCGCCCTCGGTCTCGATCCGCACCCGCTGACCGGGGCGCAGCAGCCGCAGCCCGCCCGCGTCGAACGCGGCCGTGCCGAAGGAGACGGGGGTGCCGTCGTCGAGCAGCACCTGTCCGCTGCGCGTCTCGGCGTCGTACGTGTATGCGGTCGCCTGCATGGGCGCAGCTTACTGCCCGGACGTCAGCAGCCGCGCGGCCGCGGCCGCCGTACGCGGGCCCACGCCGAGCGCCAGCGCCGCGCGCAGATTGTCGCCCGTGTCCACGTCCTGCCGTACGGAATCCACCGCGGACGGCAGGAGTTCCGTCGCGCCGGACGCGCGGTGGCGGGCCCGGGAACCGGGGCCGAACGCCGGGAGCAGATCCCGCCCGGGGGCCGCGGCGAGGAGCGTGGTGCCGATTCCGGCCGCGTCCGGGAGAAAAGCGCGCGGGAATTCCGCCGCCGCGTCCAGGACCCGCGTCAATTCGGCGGGGCGCAGGGCCGGCAGATCGGCGTTCAGGGCCGCCAGCGGGGTTTCGGGCCGCGAACTGCGTACGACCGCCTCCGCGTACGCCAGCGCGGCGTTCAGGCCCCCTCGGGGCTCGTCGGGGACGATCCGTGCGCCCAGTGCCGCCAGCTCCCGCGCGGCCAGGGCGTCGTCCGTGACGACCGCCACACCGCGCACCGCGGCCGAGGCCAGCGCCGCAGCCACCGTGTCCTGCGCGAACGCGAGGGCCAGACCCGGCCGGAGCCCGTCCGAGGCGGTGTCCGAGAGCCTGCTCTTGGCCTGCGCCAGGGGCTTCAGGGGAATGACCAACGTCCACTGCACGCGTGTGTGTCCCTCTCTAGTCCGGGCCATTGTCACCTGCCGGTTCCGGCGCGTTCCGGTACGGGCGGGGGCGCGCGGCCGTACACGGGGGCGGTGACCGGAGACAGGCGGGCGTACGGTGTTCTCGACAGACCGGCGACCTGGGGCGACACTTGTGCGGCCCCCCAGGCCCTAGAGGAAGGTGCTCGCGTGCCGCGCCGCAGAATCGGCTTCTGGTACCGCTTCGCCGCGGTGATCTGCAAACCACCGCTGGTGGTTCTGCTCAAGCGGGACTGGCGTGGAATGGAGAACATTCCGGCCGACGGTGGATTTATCACCGTGGTGAACCACAATTCGCACGTCGACCCCTTCGGATACGCCCACTACCAGTACAACACCGGGCGCGTTCCGCGATTCCTCGCGAAGAGCGGGCTTTTCAGGAAGGGATTCGTCGGCGCCGCGATGCGGGGCACCGGACAGATTCCCGTGTACCGCGAGAGCACCGACGCGCTCAGCGCGTTCCGCGCCGCGATCGCCGCCGTGGAACGCGGCGAATGCGTCGCCTTCTATCCCGAGGGCACCCTCACCCGTGACCCCGACGGCTGGCCCATGACCGGCAAGACCGGCGCGGCCCGGGTCGCCCTCCAGACCCGGTGCCCGGTGATCCCGGTGGCCCAGTGGGGCTGCAACGAACTGCTGCCGCCCTACGCGAAGAAGCCCGAGCCGCTGCCGCGCAAGACGCACCGGGTGCTGGCGGGCCCGCCGGTGGACCTCTCCCGGTTCTACGGCCTCGAGATGTCCGCGGACGTGCTCAAGGAGGCCACCGAGGAGATCATGGCCGCCATCACCCGCCTGCTGGAGGAGATCCGCGGCGAGAAGGCGCCCGAGGCGCCGTACGACCCGCGCCGCGAGCGGATCGAGCAGCGGCGGCGCACCGAGGCGCAGAACCACGGCAGGCAGGCGGAAGGGCAGGGCAAGTGAGCAAGGCGGTCAGGCCGGTCAAGGCGGCGGTCTTCAGTGCCGGTTCGTGGGGCACGGCCTTCGGCATGGTGCTCGCCGACGCGGGGTGCGAGGTCACCCTGTGGGCGCGCCGCCCCGAGGTCGCCGAGGCGATCAACTCCACCCGGTTCAACCCGGACTACCTGCCGGGCGTGGAGCTCCCGGAGAACGTGCGGGCCACCACGGACCCCGCCGAGGCCGCGGCCGGCGCCGACTTCACGGTGCTGTCCGTGCCGTCCCAGACGCTGAGGCAGAACCTCGCCGCGTGGACGCCCCTGCTGGCCCCGGGCACGGTCCTGGTCTCCCTGATGAAGGGCGTCGAACTCGGCACCACCATGCGGATGAGCGAGGTGATCGAGGACGTCGCCAAGGTCGGCCCGGACCGCGTCGCCGTGGTCACCGGGCCCAACCTGGCCCGGGAGATCGCCGCCCGGATGCCGGCGGCGGCCGTGGTCGCCTGCACCGACGAGTCGGTCGCGCAGCGGCTCCAGGCCGCCTGCCACACGCCGTACTTCCGCCCGTACACCAACACCGACGTCGTCGGCTGCGAGCTGGGCGGCGCCGTGAAGAACGTCATCGGGCTCGCCGTGGGCATCGCCGACGGCATGGGCCTGGGCGACAACGCCAAGGGCTCGCTGATCACCCGCGGTCTCGCCGAGACGACCCGGCTGGGTCTGGCGATGGGCGCCGACCCGCTGACCTTCTCCGGTCTCGCGGGGCTGGGCGACCTGGTGGCGACGTGCTCCTCGCCGCTGTCCCGCAACCACACCTTCGGCACCAACCTCGGCCGGGGCATGACCCTCCAGGAGACCATCGCGGTCACCAGGCAGACGGCCGAGGGCGTCAAGTCCTGCGAGTCCGTGCTGGATCTGGCCCGCAGGCACGGCGTCGACATGCCCATCACCGAGACGGTCGTCGGCATCGTCCACGAGGCCAAGCCGCCGGTGGTCGCCCTCAAGGAGCTGATGTCGCGCAGCGCCAAGGCGGAGCGCCGCTGATCACGACAGGGAGCGACCGTCCGTGCGACGCTGAGCGACAGCGGGCGGCGGGCACTGACGAAGCCGGTACCAGCGGGTACCCTCAACGCGATATGAGCACCGAGAACCTCCCCCAGACCCCCCAGCAGGCCGCCCGCAAGCCGCGGGTGGCCGTCGTGTTCGGCGGGCGCAGCTCCGAACACGGGATCTCCGTGGTCACCGCCGGCGCCGTCCTCAAGGCCATCGACCGGACGAAGTACGACGTCCTGCCGATCGGCATCACCCGGGACGGCCGGTGGGCGCTGACCGCCGACGAGCCGGAGCGCATGGCGATCACCGACCGCCGTACGCCCAGCGTCGACGAACTGGCCGAGTCCGGCGAGGGCGGCGTCGTGCTCCCCGTCGATCCCGCCAGCCGTGAAGTCGTCTACAGCGAGCCGGGATCGGTGCCCAAGGCCCTCGGCGAGGTCGACGTCGTCTTCCCCGTCCTGCACGGCCCCTACGGCGAGGACGGCACCCTCCAGGGTCTTCTGGAGCTCTCCGGCGTCCCCTACGTCGGCGCGGGCGTGCTCGCCTCGGCGGTCGGGCAGGACAAGGAGTACATGAAGCGGGTGTTCACCTCCTTCGGGCTCAAGGTCGGCCCGTACGTGGTGATCCGGCCCCGCGAGTGGCAGCAGGACGAGCCGGGCGCCCGCAAGAAGATCGTCGACCTCGCCGCCGAGCACGGCTGGCCGCTGTTCGTGAAGCCCGCGCGCGCGGGTTCCTCGATCGGCATCACCAAGGTCGACGACCTCTCCGGTCTGGACGAGGCGATCGCCGAGGCGCAGCGCCACGATCCGAAGATCCTGGTCGAGGCCGCCGTGCACGGCCGTGAGATCGAGTGCGGCGTCCTGGAGTTCGAGGACGGTCCGCGCGCCTCGGTCCCCGCCGAGATCCCGCCGCCGGACGCGCACGCCTACTACGACTTCGACGCCAAGTACATCGACTCCACCCCCGGCATCGTCCCGGCCCCCCTCACCCCCGAGGAGACCGCCGAGGTCCAGCGCCTCGCGGTGGACGCCTTCGACGCCGCCTCCTGCGAGGGCCTGGTCCGCGCGGACTTCTTCCTCACCGAGGACGGGGAGTTCGTGATCAACGAGATCAACACGATGCCCGGCTTCACGCCCATCTCGATGTACCCCGCGATGTGGCAGGCCACCGGCATCGAGTACCCCGAGCTCGTCGACCGCCTGATCGAGGCAGCCCTACGCCGCCCCACAGGCCTCCGCTGACCCCCAGGGCACCCGCCCGCCCGCACGGCAACCCCCTAGGGCACGCACCCGCCCGCACGGCAACGCCCCCAGGCAGGGCTCCCGCCCAACGGCACCAACGCCCCAGGACACGGGCCCGACCGCACGGCAACGCCCTAGGGGCGCGGGGAACTGCGCGACAAGCCACGCACAGGGCCGAGCCCGCACAACGCCCCGCACCCCTACGGCGCAAGGCGCAAGCCCCGGACACCGCCCGGGCAGGCGACCAACCCCTTGGGGGCGCGGGGCCCAGTCGAATCCGCGGCTACCGCCGCGCGAGCGCGACAAGCCACGCACGACGGCGAGTCGCGCAGCACCCCGCCACCCCTACGGCGCGAGGCGCAAGCTCCCGATACCGCCCGGGCAGGCGACCGCGGCGCCCAGTCGAATCCGCGCTACCGCCGCGCGAGCGCGACAAGCCACGCACGACGGCGAGTCCGCGGAGCGCCCCGCACCGCTACGGCGCCAAGTACCCCTTACGCCAAGGCACAGTCCGCTTCACCGCGGACGCCAAGTCGATCAGCACGCCCGAGCTGTCGACCCCCGACGGCACGGTGACCTCGACATACGCCTCCCGATTGGCCGTGGTGAAGCGGTAGACACCTCCGGGCCGCGTCTCCATCAGCCAGTCGACCCCCTCGACCCCGCCCGGGACGGCGTCGGGATCGCGCCCCTCGGCCACCTCGGGAGAGACCATCTTCGGCGGTCGTGGCACCCCGCACCGCAGTATGATCGCCGGGTCGTCACCCCAGCCCGCGGTCAGCGCCGACACCGGCTCGGGATCGGCCCGGCGCGCACCGCCCACCTCGGCCGGCAGCACCTCGTCCAGGTCCCGGCACAGCCCGGCGACCTTCGTGCCGGGCTCGGGAACCGCCGCCGACGCGCTGTCGTCCCCTGTGGAGCAGCCGGTGGCGGCGAACAGCAGGGCGAGCGCGGGCAGGCCGATGAGCCGGTGACGATGAGAGTGCACCGGCCAAGGGTAGACGGGGGCTACAGATGGACGACCGGGCAGGTCAGGGTACGGGTGATCCCGTCCACCTGCTGGACCTTGGCGACCACCATGCGGCCCAGGTCGTCGACGGTGTCGGCCTGGGCGCGGACGATGACGTCGTAGGGGCCCGTCACGTCTTCGGCCTGGACGACACCAGGGATCTTGCTGATGGTCTCGGCGACGGTCGACGCTTTGCCGACCTCCGTCTGGATCAGGATGTACGCCTGTACCACGGAACCTCCAGGGCGGCCACGAGGATCATGTGGGGAAAAGGAACGCCACGGTATCGCGTCGCCGCTCGCCGCGGGGAGACCTGCGGGTACCGGAGCTCGCGCGCCGGGGCGCAGGCACGACAGAAGTTGACGGTCATCACGACCGTAACGAGGGCAGAGTTGGCTCGCGACCTGGCATGCACAGGGAGAGAAGGGGCGATAGGCCGATGAAGGGCACTGTTGGTGAGCTCGGCGAGTTCGGGCTCATCAGGGAGCTCACCTCCCGTCTGACCACCACCCCGGCGGTCCGGGTCGGCCCCGGCGACGACGCCGCGGTGGTGGCCGCGCCCGACCGCCGGGTCGTGGCCAGCACCGACATCCTGCTGGAGGGCCGGCACTTCCGCCGCGACTGGTCCACCGCCTACGATGTGGGCCGCAAGGCCGCCGCCCAGAACCTCGCGGACATCGCCGCCATGGGCGCCGTGCCGACCGCGCTGCTGCTCGGCCTCGTCGTCCCCGCCGAGCTCCCGGTCACCTGGCCGAGCGAGCTGATGGACGGCCTGCGCGACGAGTGCCAGGTCGCGGGCGCCTCGGTGGTCGGCGGGGACGTCGTACGCGGCGACACCATCACGGTGTCGATCACCGCGCTCGGCGATCTGCGCAACCAGGAGCCCGTCACCCGGGCCGGCGCCCAGCCCGGCGACCTCGTCGCGGTGACCGGCTGGCTCGGCTGGTCCGCGGCCGGCTACGCGGTGCTCTCCCGCGGCTTCCGCTCGCCGCGCGCCTTCGTGGAGGCCCACCGCCGCCCCGAGCCGCCGTACCACGCCGGTCCGGCCGCCGCGGGGCTCGGCGCGACCGCGATGTGCGACGTGAGCGACGGGCTGATCGCCGACCTCGGGCACATCGCCGAGGCCAGCAAGGTCCGTATCGACATCCGCTCCGGCGCGATCGACGTGCCCTCGCAGATGAACGACATCGGTCAGGCCGTCGGCGTCGACCCCATGCAGTGGGTGCTCACCGGGGGAGAGGACCACGCGATCGTGGCGACCTTCCCGCCGGACGTGAAGCTGCCCGCCCGCTGGAAGGTCATCGGCGAGGTCCTCAACCCCTCCGCGCTGCCGCAGGTGACCGTCGACGGGGCCCCGTGGACGAGCAAGGGCGGCTGGGACCACTTCGGGGACGGAGAGTCGTGATCCCCCGGGTGCTCACGGTCGCGGGTTCGGACTCCGGCGGCGGCGCGGGCGTCCAGGCCGACCTGAAGACGATGCTCGCGCACGGGGTGCACGGCATGAGCGTGCTCACCGCCGTGACCGCGCAGAACTCCGTCGGCGTGCAGGGGGCCTGGGAGCTGCCCGTGGAGGCGGTGCGGGCCCAGTACCGCAGCGTCGTCGAAGACATCGGCGTACAGGCCGTGAAGACCGGCATGCTGGCCTCGGCGGAACTGGTCGAGGCGGTCGCCGAGCTGATCTCCGGCACGGACGCGCCGGCCGTGGTGGACCCGGTCGGCGTCTCCAAGCACGGCGACCCGCTGCTGGCCGCCTCCGCGCTGGACTCGGTGCGCACCAAGCTGCTGCCGGCGGCCACCGTGGCGACCCCGAACCTCGACGAGGTGCTCCAACTCACAGGCGTACGGGTCGAGTCCGAGGACGACATGCGACGGGCCGCGGCGGCCGTGCTGGAGTTCGGGCCACGCTGGGCGCTGATCAAGGGCGGGCATCTGCCCGGGGGCGCCGGGCGGGCGGGCGTGAGCCAGGCCGTGGACCTGCTCACCGACGGTTCCGCCGAGCACTGGCTGCGGGCGCCCCGGTACGACAACCGGCACACCCACGGCACGGGCTGCACGCTCGCCTCGGCTGTCGCCTGCGGGCTCGCGCGGGGCCTGCCCGTGCCGGAGGCCGTCACGGCGGCCAAGGAGTACGTCACCGGCGCCATCGCCGCCGGATTCGCGCTCGGGGCGGGGATCGGCCCGGTGGATCACGGGTGGCGGTTCAGGGGCTGCCCTCCGGGGCGCCGGTGAGCCGGTCCGAGAGGGCACGGCAAAAAGCCGGCCCACCGTGAGATGGACCGGCTCTGTGCAGCGAACCAGCAGTGGCCGCGCGCGGATGGGGGTCCCCCCGCTCGAACGGAGTCGAGAGTGGGGGAGTTTGCGTCAGCGCGAGACCTTGCCGGCCTTGATGCACGAGGTGCAAGCGTTCACGCGCTTCGGCGTCCCGCCGACCACGGTACGCACACGCTGGATGTTCGGGTTCCAGCGGCGGGACGTACGGCGGTGCGAGTGCGAGATGTTGTTGCCGAAGCCCGGCCCCTTGCCGCAGACGTCGCAGTTGGCAGCCACGGGTCACTCCAAAGACTTCAGATGCACTTACGGATGGTCCCGGCAGGCCGGGATCGAGATCAGGGATCTGAGTGGCTTTGCCAGGAGAGAGCCCGATGTGGATCGGGCAACCGGAGCAGCATACAACGGCTGCTCCCGTTCAACGAAACTACCATGGCAGCTCAGGGGCTCGCTCCCGGCCCTCTTCCGGTGGGCACCGGCCCGAGGTCTACGCTGCGTCCACGTCCAGCATGTCAGGGAGGCGCAGGTGGCGCAGGTGCCGCAGACATTCTTCGATGCTCTCGCGGTGCGCACCTGGTGCGGGCTGGCGCTGCGGGCGCTCGGGCACGCGCGCGAGGAGATCGACGCGATCAACGTCTACCCGGTCGCGGACGGGGACACGGGCACCAACCTCTACCTGACGGTGGAGTCCGCCGCCGCGGCGGTCGAGGCCGTCTTCGACGGTCACGCGGCAGGCCGCCAGGGCCCGGCCGGCCCCTCGCTCGCCGACGCGGTCCGGGCGATGGCCCACGGCGCGCTCATCGGGGCGCGGGGCAACTCCGGCACGATCCTCGCCCAGCTGCTGCGCGGCATGTCCCAGGTGCTGGCCGCCGACGCGGCGACACCTCACACCGACGGCCCCGGCCTCGGGCTCGCCCTGCGCCGGGCCGCCGACTCCGCCCGGCAGGCCGTCGCCCATCCCGTCGAGGGGACCGTGCTGACCGTCGCCTCGGCCGCCGCCGACGCGGCCGGGGGCGCCGAGGGCGACTGCGGCAAGGTGGCCCGCGCCGCCTACGACGGTGCCCGCGCGGCCCTCGCCGCCACTCCGGGCCAGCTCTCGGTCCTGCGCCGGGCCGGGGTGGTGGACGCCGGCGGGTGCGGGCTGGTCGCGGTGCTCGGAGCGCTGGTGGAGACGTTCACGGGGGAGTCGCCGACGGCGGCCTCCGACGGGGCACGCGCCCACGAGGAGGAGGCGGCCGCGGCGGCCCACGCGCGCGTGGGCGGTTCCCCGGCGGCCGAGGGTCCCGTGGGGTGCGCGGACGGCGGTCCCGAGGACGGCCCCGCCTTCGAGGTGATCTACCTCCTGGAGGCCGACGACGAGGCCGTGGCCCGTCTGCGGCACCGGCTGGACGCGCTGGGCGACTCCCTGGTCGTGGTCGGCGGCGACGGGCTGTGGAACGTGCACGTGCACGTGGACGACGCCGGAGCCGCCGTGGAGGCGGGTGTCGAGGCCGGGCGGCCGTACCGGATCCGGATCACGCACTTCGGGTTGGACGACGTGCACACCACGCGCGGGGAGCGCCCGCCGCGCGAGCGGGCCCAGCGGGCCGTGGTCGCCGTCGTGCCCGGCGAGGGCCTGGCCGGGCTCTACACCGAGGCGGGGGCCACCGCCGTGCTCGCCCGGCCCGGGGAGCCGCCCGCCAGCGGCGAGCTCGTCCACGCCGTACGGTGCGCCCACGCGCGCGAGGTCGTGCTGCTGCCCAACGACGCCGACCTGCGCCACACCGCCGCCGCGGCGGCCGAGCAGGCCCGCGCCGAGGGCATCAGGGTGGCGCTGATCCCGACGCGCTCGGCGGTCCAGGGCATCGCCGCCCTCGCCGTGCACGAGCCGGAGCGCCGCTTCGACGAGGACGTCGTGGCCATGACCTCCGCGGCCGGTACGACCCGGTACGCCGAGGTCACCCTCGCCGAGCACGAGTCCTGGACCTCGGCCGGGATCTGCCAGGCCGGGGACGTCCTCGGGCTGATCGACGGCGATGTCGCGGTGATCGGCGCCGACGTCAACGACACGGCCCGCACCGTCCTGGACCGCATGCTCGCGGCCGGCGGCGAGCTGGTCACCCTCGTCCTGGGCGACGAGGCCCCCGAGGACATCGCCGAGTGCTTGGAGGCACGCGTGCGCGAGACCTACCTCGCTGTCGACACGGTCGTCTACCGGGGCGGACGCCAGGGGGCGCTGCTGCTCATCGGGGTGGAGTAGACAGCCTCCTGGTTGCGGGTCCCCGTCCGGGGTGCGGCGGGACCGCGCTGACGCTCCCGGTCCGCCCGCGGCGGGCACGCGCGCGTGGGGCGGCGTACGGACAGGGGGTCGCCGTCCGTGCGCGGTGGGTGCGTGTGCGTGGTGCGGGGGCGCGGGCCCCTGACACGGGGCCTGCCCGGTGGGTACGCGCGTGTGGTGGGTCATGCGGTCGGGGGTCGCCGTCCGTGCGCGGCGGGTACGCGTGCGTGGTGCGGGGGCGCGGGCCGCTGACACGGGGCCCCGCCCGGTGCGCACGCACGCGTGGATCGGCGGCACGCGCTCCTGACACCGCCCCCGCCCGGTGCGCAGCCGTCAGTTCTGCTCCCGTTCCCGTGCCAGCCGCAGCAGCCTCTCCGCCTCGCCGACCCGTTCGCCCGCCGTGTCCCGCGACGCGGAGTCGGCAGCGGGGCCGAAGGCCGCGTAGGCCGCCAGCACGGCACTCGCGCGGGCCCGCGCCTCCGTGGGGCGGCCGAGGCCGAGGGCGAGCCGTCCGGCCGCGAGCTCGGCGTCCGTGCGGGCGTGCACGCCGAGGTCCCCCAGCGCGGCGAACACCGCGACGGCCTCCAGCAGCCGGGCCAGCGCCGCCTCGAACCCGGCGCCGTTCCCGCCGGCCGCCTCCCGCTCGGCGACCTTGGCCAGCAGATCGCCGAACTGCCGGTGGGTGTCGCCCAGTTCGGTGGTCAGCAGCCGCCGGGAGTCCTCGCCGCCCGCCGTGTCGAGAGCCGACGCGCACTCCTCGACGGCCTCCTCCATCCACCGCACGGCCGCCTCCGCGGACCCGGTTGCCGGCCCGCCCCCGTCCGCCCCGTCCCGTGCGCCCAGCGCGAGCCACGCCCTGGCGCGCAGCGAGCGGACCAGCCCGTGCGGGTCGCCCAGTTCGCGCCACAGGGCACCCGCGCGCGCGTACGCGCTGTCGGCCTCGGCGGGCAGCCCCGCGGCCCCCAGGGCCTCGCCCGCCAGATGCGCGAGCGTGGCGTGGTCCTGCTGCTCGGGCCAGTGCCGGGCGATCTCGGCGGCCCGCAGCCATCGTTCCGCGGCCTCCCGGTGCTCCTCCAGCTCGCTCAGGCAGTCCCCGAGCCACCACAGGGTCTGCACCACCGCGCCGTCGCCGTGCACCTCGGGCGACAGGTCCGTCAGCGCCGACTCCAGCACCTCGGCCGCCTCGGCCCAGCCGCCCCGCCGCAGCAGGAACCCGCCGAGCATCTGCCGGGCCCACGCGCCGAACGCCGCGTCGCCCGCCTCGTCGGCCCAGTGCGCCGCCTCCAGGGCGTGCCGGGCCGCCTCGTCGACCTCGTCGCGCCCCCCGAGCACCTCGGCGAGCTGGAGATGCAGCTGGGCGCGTCCCGGCGGCTCCAGATACGGCCCGCCGTGCTCCAGGGCCGCCCGCAGCGCACGCTCGGCCCCGTCCACGTCCTCCAGCTGGTGGGCGAGCATGGCCAGCCGGGCCTCGTACTCCACCGCGAACCACGGCAGCCCGGCCGCCACGAACTGCGCCGCGGCCCGCTCGAACAGCGTGGCCGCCCGCGCCGGCTCACCGGAGTGCGCCGCCAGGTCCGCCAGCATCGCCCGCGCCTCGGCCGCCCGTGCCGCCAGCCGTACGTCGCCGTCGCCGCGCCCGTCGACCAGCGCCAGCACCTCCGTCACGGCCTCCCGGGCCGCGGCGAGCACCCCGGGCGCCGGTACGGCACCGGTGCGCTCCACGGCCTCCTGCGCCCGGCGCATCAGCACCCGCGCCCTGCCCATCAGGACCGAGGCGGCCTGCCGCACGCCGGTCGCGTCCTCGGCGTACAGCGCGAGGACCTGCTCGTAGGGCCCGGCGACGGAGGCGAGGGCGCCCTCGACGTCACCGCCCAGGGCACGGACGTAGGCGGCACGCGTGCGTGCCGCAAGGGACTCGCCCGGGTCGCCCGCCTCGGCGTAGAGGTCCGCCGCCCGCTCGAACAGCGCCGCGCCCTCGGGGCCCTGTCCCATCGCCCGGTGGTCGGCGAGCTCCGCGCGGGCGCGGACGTCCAGCTCGGCCTCCTCGCAGGCCCGCGCTGCGGCCGCCCACGCCTCCATGGCGTTCGGCCGCAGCGCCTCGGACAGCTGCCGGGCGTGGGCCAGCAGGGCGGCCGGACCGGGCTCCGCGGTGGGGGCGCCCCTCGGCGCGCCGCGGTCCGCCACGGCCGGCTCCGGCCCGCGCACCGGCGCCGGGCGGGCCGCCCGCACCCCGAGCGGCAGCCGCTCCGCCAGCGGGGCCTGCCCCATCCGCGCGCGCGTGCGCTCACCGATGTGCGACGTGCCGTTGCGCGCGTCGAACCCGGCCGCCAGCGCCAGGGCGCTCTCCCGCGCGTGAGCGGCCAGCCCGCGCGCGGTCCACTCGCGGCCCGGCGGCCCCGGCACGGCCCCCTCGCCCAGACCGAGCGCGGTCAGCCGGTCCATGAGCAGCGCGACCGTGCTCAGATACTCCAGCCTGCTGCGCGGATGCCCGGCCCCGTCGAAGTACGCGGGCCGCTCCGCGAGCAGCTCGAGACCGCGCGCCTCGTTGCCGGTCAGCGCGCAGAACTCCACATGGTCGGCGTACGCGGAACGCATGCTCTCCAGCGGCCGGACCAGCCGCAGGCCCCGCAGATGGTTCGTGCGGGCCTGAGCCACCCGGCCCAGCCGCAGCAGCGGCAGCAGCGAGGAGGCCAGGACGTTGTGCGGCTCGTGCGCGCAGACGTACTCGCCCTCCAGGACCGGCGCCCACGCGCCGAGCGCCTCCGCGTCCCGGCCGCGCTGCGCGTGCCACCAGCCCTGCCCGTTCAGCTCGCAGGCGTGACAGTCGGCCATGTCGTCCCGGTCGGCGCCCAGCCACGCCTCGAACGCCCGCTCGGCCCGCTCCGTGTCACCGACGTGCGCGGCGACCGACAGCTCCGAGGCACGCACCGCGCGGTCGGAGTACCCGGCCAGCCGGTAGCGGCGCTCCATCTCGCCCAGCCACTTCTCGATCGAGGCCAGCGGGATGTCCACCTGGTCGAGCATCCCCGCCGACATCCACTTGAAGAACCAGTGCAGGGAGTGCGCCTCCGCCTCGCCGAAGTGCTCGGGGTGCTCGTCCCACAGCCCCAGCAGCCGGGTGAACGGCACGA
This sequence comes from Streptomyces sp. NPDC005017, assembly GCF_042873115.1. NCBI lineage: Bacteria > Bacillati > Actinomycetota > Actinomycetes > Kitasatosporales > Streptomycetaceae > Streptomyces > Streptomyces sp. NPDC005017. The sequence goes on from NZ_JBIALD010000026.1 coordinate 33,215, forward strand.
ACACCCGGTCCTTCTCGGAGCTGTAGTTGCCCACCCGTACGTGATGCGCCAGCGCCTCGACCAGCGCCGCCGGATCGCCCAGCCGCTCGGCCTCGCGCACGAGTTGCTCCGCGCGCGCGTTGCGGGCCGGCCCCTCGGGCTGCCCCGCGTTGTCCTCCAGCGCCAGCCGCAGGCCGCCCAGGTCCCCTACGCCACTCATGCGTGGCCGCCTTCCTCGTGGGTGGCCCACTCCAGCAGGCCGATGAACGCCCGGTTCAGCAGCGCCGAGTCGGCGGGCCGCAGCGGGCGCTGTGCCCTCAGCAGCGCCTGCCCGTACAGGGACTGCACCGCGGTGCCCACCAGCGCCGGGTCCTTCAGCGAACTGATGCGCCGCACCAGCGGGTTGAGATGGTTCAGCACGACACGCGCGCGTGGCGCCCCGCCGCGCAGCGAGCCGAGGATGCCGGCCCACAGCTCGTCCGCCCGCGCCTCGGCCTCGGCACGGGCCCGCTCATGACGGGTGGCTCGGTCGTCCAGATGCAGCGCGGGCACCGACAGCGGATGGAAGGCGCGCAGCGAGACGTCGCAGCCGAGCGGGTCGAGCACCGACCGCGCGACGGCCAGGAAGTCCGCCAGCGCCGGCTCCTCGGCCGGGTCGACACGGTCCAGGTGCGCGCTCACCGTGTCCGCGTCCAGCTCGGCCACCGAGGTGCCCGGCAGCACCGACGGCAGCGCCTCGACCAGCTCGCAGTCGTAGGTGTAGCCGCCGTTGACCACGCCGATGCCCTGCGCGGAGGCGATCGGCGCGACCTGCCGGAACTCCTCCACGGTCCGCGTGAAGTGCACCACCGGGTGCCGTTGGGCGAACTCCTCCAGCGACAGCTGCCCGTCCGTGGTCTCGAACGGCAGCCACGGCAGCATCGTGCGCAGCATCTCGCGGTCGTGCCGGGCGAGCGACTTCACGCCGAGGTGGTGCACGCCGAGGAACGCCGACAGCCGCTCGGGGTCCCCGGCCGCGAGGTCGGTCAGCCACGCCCGGACGCGGGCGCCGAGCGCCTCCCGTACGGCCGCCAGGGTCTCGTCCTCGTACAGTGCCTCGCGCGAGGCGGTGGGCCGCAGACTGTCCGTGTCGAGCACACAGCGCACGAAGAACGCCCAGTCGGGCAGCAGCTGTTCGGCCCGCTCGGTGAGCAGCATGCCCTTGAGGTGGACACGGTGGCGGGCGCGCTGGGCGGGGCTCACCGCCGTCGGCAGCACGTACGCCACCCCGCGGATCCCGGCCAGCGGCACCGAGAGGTCGACCACGTCCAGCGGCGTGAACCCGAACAGCCCGTGGCAGTGCCGGGCGAGGGCCACGCGGCGGTTGGCGGGGGAGGGGTAGGGCCGGTCCCAGGGCGCCGGCAGGTCGGTGACGGCCTCGCCGTCCACCCGCACGTCGTACGGCAGCAGAGCGCCGAAGTCCCGCGCGAGCTCCAGCACCCGCCGCGGGGCCAGCCACTCGGCGGCGCCGGGCCGGGCCACCAGGTGCACGGTGGTGCCCGGTTCGGGGCGGGCCTCGTGCGGCAGGGTCCGCAGGGTGTAGGAGCCGTCGTCGCGCGCCGTCCACTCCACCGGAGGGGCGTCGGGCGTACGGGCGCTGCGGCTGACCACCCTGATGCGTTCCGCCACCACGAAACAGGCCAGCAGGCCGATGCCGAACTGGCCGAGGAAGTCGGAGCGGACCGCCTGGAGGCCCTCCGCGCGCTTGGAGCTGCGGCCGATGGTCGCCAGCAGACCGTGCACATCGGCCTCGGTCAGTCCGATGCCGGAGTCCTCCACCCGCAGGCCCGTGCCGCCCTCGCGGTCCGTGTGCAGCCGCACCCGGGCCGGGGCCCCGGGCTGCTCGGCGCGCCGGGCGGTGACGGCGTCCACCGCGTTCTGCAGCAGCTCGCGCAGATAGACCCTGGGGCTGGAGTAGAGGTGATGGGACAGCAGGTCCACCAGACCGCGCAGGTCGACCTGGAAGGTGTGAGGTGTCTGGGACGGCTGGGGTGACTGTGAGGTCTGGGAGTCCATCGTCGCAGCGCCGGAGGGGGGAGGAACGACGGCGCGGGGTCGGGCGGCACCGGGGTCGGGGCGGCGGCCGCGGGGAGGAGATGGCCGGGCTGGTCATCCTAGGGCCCGGACGAGCCGTCTGACCAGGACTTTCCCGGTACGTATACGGCAATGTCAGTGCCGTGGTGTGCAATGGATCTCGTGCCCGCACTGGAAGAACCACTGAAGAAGGTGCTCGGCCCCGCCACCGCGAAGGTGATGGCCGAGCACCTCGGCCTGCACACCGTCGGTGACCTGCTGCACCACTACCCCCGCAGATACGAGGAGCGCGGCCAGCTCACCCACCTCGCCGATCTGCCGATGGACGAGCACGTCACGGTGGTCGCCCAGGTCGCCGACGCACGGCTGCACTCCTTCGCCTCCGCCAAGGCGCCCCGCGGCAAGGGCCAGCGCCTGGAGGTGACCATCACCGACGGCAGCGGCCGGCTCCAACTGGTCTTCTTCGGCCACGGCGTGCACAAACCCCACAAGGAACTCCTGCCCGGCACCCGCGCGATGTTCTCCGGCAAGGTCTCCGTCTTCAACCGCAGACTCCAACTCGCCCACCCGGCCTACGAACTGCTGCGCGGCGACAGCGAGGAGACCGTGGAGACCTGGGCCGGCGCACTGATCCCGATCTACCCCGCCACCGCCAAGCTGGAGTCCTGGAAGCTGGGCAAGGCCGTCCAGACGGTCCTGCCCGGTGCCCAGGAGGCCGTCGACCCGCTGCCGCCCGCCCTGCGCGAGGGCCGCGGTCTCGTCACCCTGCCCGAGGCCCTGCTCAAGATCCACCGCCCGCACACCCGGTCCGACATCGAGGACGCCCGCTCCCGCCTCAAGTGGGACGAGGCCTTCGTCCTCCAGGTTGCCCTGGCACGCCGCCGCCACGCCGACAACCAACTCCCCGCCGTGGCCCGCGGACCGAAGCCGCGAGGCCTCCTGAGCGCCTTCGACGACCGCCTCCCCTTCACCCTCACCGAGGGCCAGCGCAAGGTCTCGAAGGAGATCTTCGACGACCTCGCCACGGAACACCCGATGCACCGGCTTCTCCAGGGAGAGGTGGGCAGCGGCAAGACGATGGTGGCCCTGCGGGCCATGCTCGCCGTCGTGGACGCGGGCGGGCAGGCGGCCATGCTGGCGCCCACCGAGGTGCTGGCGCAGCAGCACCACCGCTCGGTCGTGGAGATGATGGGCGAGCTGGCCGAGGGCGGGATGCTGGGCGGCGCCGAGCACGCCACCAAGGTCGTGGTGCTCACCGGGTCGATGGGCGCGGCCGCCCGGCGTCAGGCACTGCTCGACCTGGTCACCGGCGAGGCCGGGATCGTGATCGGCACGCACGCGCTGATCGAGGACAAGGTGCAGTTCCACGATCTGGGCCTGGTCGTCGTCGACGAGCAGCACCGCTTCGGTGTGGAGCAGCGCGACGCCCTGCGCGGCAAGGGCACGCAGCCGCCGCATCTGCTGGTCATGACGGCCACGCCGATCCCGCGGACGGTCGCCATGACGGTCTTCGGCGACCTGGAGACCTCCGTCCTGGACCAGCTCCCGGCCGGGCGGTCCCCGATCGCCAGCCATGTCGTGCCCGCCGCCGACAAGCCGCACTTCCTGGCCCGCGCCTGGGAGCGGGTCCGCGAGGAGGTGGGCAACGGCCATCAGGCGTACGTGGTCTGCCCCCGCATCGGCGACGAGGAGGACGACCCGAAGAAGGCGAGGAAGACCGCCGAGGACGAGGCCGAGAAGCGGCCCCCGCTCGCCGTCCTGGACGTGGCCGACCAGCTCGCCAAGGGGCCGCTCCAGGGCCTGCGGGTGGAGGTCCTGCACGGCCGTATGCACCCGGACGACAAGGACGCGGTGATGCGCCGCTTCGCCGCGGGCGACACGGACGTCTTGGTGGCCACGACGGTCATCGAGGTCGGGGTGAACGTCCCGAACGCCACGGCCATGGTGATCATGGACGCCGACCGCTTCGGTGTCTCCCAGCTCCACCAGCTGCGCGGACGCGTGGGCCGCGGCTCCGCCCCGGGACTGTGCCTGCTGGTCACCGAGATGCCCGAGGCCAGCGCCGCCCGCCAGCGGCTGAACGCCGTCGCCTCCACGCTCGACGGCTTCGAGCTCTCCCGGATCGACCTCGAACAGCGCCGCGAGGGCGATGTGCTCGGCCAGGCCCAGTCGGGTGCCCGTACCTCGCTGCGCGTGCTCGCCGTCATCGAGGACGAGGAGATCATCGCCGAGGCCAGGGAGGAGGCCATGGCCGTCGTCGTGGCCGACCCGGAGCTGACGGGCCTCCCCGGCCTGCGTACGGCGCTGGAGGCCCTGGTGGACGAGGAGCGGGAGCAGTACATGGAGAAGGGGTGAGGTCCGTCGGCCCGGGCGCGCGGGGCGGTCGGCCGTACGCGGCTACCGCCGTCCGGGCGCGACCGACGACAATGAACCGAGAGCCGCCCACGAGCAAGGACCGAAGATGACCCGCGTGATCGCCGGCGCGGCCGGCGGACGTCGCCTGGCCGTACCCCCCGGCACAGGAACCCGCCCCACCTCCGACCGCGCACGCGAAGGACTCTTCTCCACCTGGCAGTCCCTGCTGGGCGGACCCCTGGAAGGCGACCGGGTCCTCGACCTCTACGCCGGTTCGGGAGCGGTCGGCCTGGAAGCCCTCTCCCGGGGCGCCGGCCACACCCTCCTGGTGGAGGCCGACGCGCGGGCCGCCCGGATCGTCCGGGACAACGTGAAGAACCTCGCCCTCCCCGGAGCCGAGGTGAGGCACGGCAAGGCCGAGCAGGTCATCCGTACGGCACCCCCGGCGCCGTACGACCTCGTCTTCCTGGACCCCCCATATGCGGTCACAGACGACGATCTTCGGGAGATTCTGCTCACACTCCGCTCGGAAGGCTGGCTCACACCGGAGGCGCTCGTCACCGTGGAGCGCAGCACCAGAGGTGGCGAATTCCGGTGGCCGGACGGCTTCGAACCGCTCCGGGCCCGGCGCTACGGCGAGGGAACGTTTTGGTACGGTCGCGCCGCCTCCACGTGCGAAGACGCACGATGACCGGACCCGAGAGCGAGGGATACCCAGTGCGCCGCGCCGTCTGTCCAGGGTCGTTCGACCCGATCACCAACGGGCATCTCGACATCATCTCCCGCGCCTCCCGCCTCTATGACGAGGTGTACGTCGCGGTGATGATCAACAAGGCCAAGAAGGGCCTGTTCGAGATCGAGGAGCGGATCGACCTGATCCGCCAGGTCACCTCCGAGTACGAGAACGTCCGGGTCGAGGCATTCCACGGCCTGCTCGTCGACTTCTGCAAGCAGCGCGAGATCCCCGCCATCGTCAAGGGCCTCAGGGCGGTCAGCGACTTCGACTACGAGTTGCAGATGGCCCAGATGAACATCGGCCTCACCGGCGTGGAGACGCTGTTCGTGCCGACGAACCCCACCTACAGCTTCCTGTCCTCCTCGCTCGTCAAGGAGGTCGCGACCTGGGGCGGCGACGTCTCCCACCTGGTGCCGCCGCTCGTCTTCGAGGCCCTGAACAGGCGCCTGCGCGAAGCCTGATGGCACTACAGTCGTCCCGTCCGTCTCCATCACAGCTGTAGAGAGTGGCGAGCACACGGTGGACGTGCAGAACAAGCTCGACGAGATCGTCGCCGCGGTCTCCGGTGCCCGGTCGATGCCCATGTCGGCCTCGTGCGTGGTCAACCGCGCCGACCTGCTCTCGATGCTCGAAGAGGTGCGGGCGGCGCTGCCCGACTCGCTCGCGCAGGCCCGGGAACTGATCGGCGACCGCGAGCAGATGGTCGAGCAGGCCCGTCAGGAGGCCGACCGGATCATCGAGCACGCGCACGCCGAGCGCGGCTCCCTGATCTCCGACACGGAGGTCGCCCGCCGCTCCCGGAACGAGGCCGAGCGCATCCTCGCCGAGGCCCGCCAGGAGGCCGAGGAGATCCGCGCGGAGGCCGACGACTACGTCGACTCCAAGCTCGCCAACTTCGAGGTCGTCCTCACCAAGACGCTCGGTTCGGTCGGCCGCGGCCGCGAGAAGCTCCTCGGCACCGGACCCGGCCCGGGCGAACAGGGGTACACGGACCCGGAGGACGACGACGCCCCCGAGCGCAGCCATGACCCCGAGACCCTGCGCCGCGACGCCGACGCCTACGTCGACATGAAGCTGGGCGCCTTCGAGGCGGTGCTCGCCAAGACCCTGGACGCCGTCGGCCGCGGCCGGCAGAAGCTGCACGGCCGGATCGCCAGCGACGACCTCGGCGCACTCTCCGACGAGGCCGGCACCCTCCAGCACTCCAGCGACGCCGACTACCTCGCCGACCTCGCGGCCCTCGCCGAGCGCGACGCCCCGGCCGAGCAGCACCGCCGCCCCGAGTACGAGCCCGAGCCGCAGCCGGCCTACGGCTACCAGCAGCAGGCCGACCCCTACGCGGGCTACCAGCAGCAGGACCCCTACGCCGCCTCGGCGGGCTACGCGCAGACGGACACCGGCTCCTACCAGCAGGCCGCGCAGGCGGACCCGTACGGCTACCAGGGCTACGCCCCTCAGCAGCCCGCCTACGAGCCGCAGCAGGCCCACGAGCCCCACGAGGCTCACCAGCCCCATCAGTCGCAGCAGGGCTACGCGCTCGACGAGACCAGCCTGTTCGACACCAGCATGATCAGCGCCGAGCAGCTCAGGGCGTACGAGCAGGGGCGCGGCCAGTAGCCCGCGGGGGGCGGCGACCACCGGATTGGGCCGAGAGCGAAAGGTCCAGTATCCTGGCTGTTCGGTCGCGCCTACGCCCGCGATCAGCGCTGCCCCGGGGACACCGAGGGGCGGCGTCCCTCTGAGTCAGAAGATCGAAAGCAGGAATGGCCTCCAACGCCCGCCTCGACCACCGCAACCCCTTCGTGTTCGACACACACGAGCTGGGGCGGCGTCCTGGTGCGCTGCAGCGGCTGACCCGCACGGTCGACGCTCCGAGGGACCTCGGTCTCGCGGGAGTCATCGGAATGCCGGAAGGCGTCCCGGTGGAGCTCGAACTCCGACTCGAGTCGGTCATGGAAGGGGTGCTCGTCACAGGCACCGCCCGTGCACAGGCCGAGGGAGAGTGCGTAAGGTGTCTGGAGCCGCTTCAGCTCGACGTCGAAGCGGAATTCCAGGAGATGTTCTCGTACCCTGACGCCGACGAGCGGGGCCGTGTGAAGACGGCTCCCGACGACGACGCCGAGGACGACGAGGACAGGCTCTTCCTCGAGGACGGCATGTTCGACCTCGAGCCCGTGCTGCGTGATGCGGTGGTGCTCGCACTGCCGATGCAGCCGGTGTGCCAGGAAGACTGCCCGGGCCTGTGCTCCGAATGCGGAGCGCGCCTCGCGGACGACCCGGACCACCACCACGACGCCGTCGACATCCGTTGGGCGGCTTTGCAGGGACTCGCCGGTTCGCTCGAACCCGGCGAGAAGGACGAGATGAGCGGCGGCGCGACTCGATCAGCGCGCGCCGACGAGAAGCAGGAGAAGTAGCCGTGGCTGTTCCGAAGCGGAAGATGTCGCGCAGCAACACGCGCCACCGCCGGTCGCAGTGGAAGGCTGCGGTCCCCACCCTGGTTGCGTGCGAGCGCTGCCAGGAGCCCAAGCAGCAGCACATCGCGTGCCCGTCTTGCGGCACCTACAACAAGCGCCAGGTCCTCGCGGTCTGAGCGGCTGGTGAGAGGCACAGTGTCCACGCCGAAGAAGAACTCTGCGGACAACACGGCCTCGTCCCACACGCTTCTGGAAGGGCGGCTCGGCTATCAGCTCGAGTCCGCCCTTCTGGTGCGAGCGCTGACCCACCGTTCCTACGCGTACGAGAACGGCGGTCTGCCGACGAACGAGCGCCTGGAGTTCCTCGGGGACTCCGTGCTGGGCCTCGTCGTGACGGACACGCTGTACCGCACTCACCCCGACCTGCCCGAAGGACAGCTGGCCAAGCTGCGGGCCGCGGTGGTGAACTCGCGTGCGCTGGCGGACGTGGGACGCACGCTCGACCTCGGCTCCTTCATCCGGCTCGGCCGCGGTGAAGAGGGCACGGGAGGCCGGGACAAGGCGTCCATCCTCGCCGACACCCTTGAAGCGGTGATCGGCGCGGTGTATCTCGACCAAGGGCTGGACTCGGCGGCGGAGCTGGTGCACCGCCTGTTCGACCCGCTGATCGAGAAGTCCTCGAACCTCGGTGCCGGCCTGGACTGGAAGACCAGTCTCCAGGAGCTCACCGCGACCGAGGGGCTCGGTGTCCCCGAGTACCTGGTCACGGAGACCGGACCCGATCACGAGAAGACCTTCACTGCTGCCGCCCGCGTCGGAGGCGTCTCGTACGGCACCGGCACCGGCCGCAGCAAGAAGGAGGCGGAGCAGCAGGCCGCGGAGTCCGCGTGGCGGGCCATCCGGGCCGCCGCCGACGAGCGCGCCGAGGCCGCCGCCCGGGCGACGGCCGAGGGCGGCACCCACGCCACGGCCACGGCCGCGGGCGACGCCGATGCTCCGAAGGCCTCCGCCTGACCGACCCATATGACCGAGCGCCCGCGCCCCCTCGGGGCCGGGCGCTCGGTTCGTCCACCCGCCAGTCACCGGGGGAGCCATGCCGGAGTTGCCCGAGGTCGAGGTCGTACGACGGGGCCTGGAACGGTGGGTCGCCCACCGGGTCGTCGCCGAGGCCGAGGTGCTGCACCCGCGCGCGGTGCGCCGCCACACGGCCGGGGCCGACGACTTCGCCCACCGCCTCAAGGGTCACCGCGTGGGCGTCGCGCGTCGCCGCGGCAAGTACCTGTGGCTGCCGCTGGAGGACTCCGGCCAGGCGGTCCTCGCCCACCTCGGCATGAGCGGCCAGCTCCTGGTGCGGCCGCACGAGGCACCCGACGAGAAACACCTGCGCATCCGCGTCCGGTTCGCCGACGCGCTGACATCAGCCGCTGCCCCGGCGGGCGGCACCGAGCTGCGCTTCGTCGACCAGCGCACCTTCGGCGGGCTGTCGCTGCACGACACCTCCGAGGACGGCCTGCCCGACGTCATCGCGCACATCGCCCGCGACCCCCTGGACCCGCTGTTCGACGACGAGGCCTTCCACCAGGCACTGCGCCGCAAGCGGACCACCGTCAAACGGGCCCTGCTGGACCAGTCGTTGATCAGCGGCGTCGGCAACATCTACGCGGACGAGGCCCTTTGGCGCTCCCGCCTGCACTACGACCGCCCCACGGCCGGCTTCACCCGCCCCCGCACCCTCGAACTCCTGGGCCATGTGAGGGACGTGATGAACGCGGCCCTCGCCGTCGGCGGCACCAGCTTCGACAGCCTCTACGTCAACGTCAACGGCGAGTCCGGCTACTTCGACCGTTCCCTGGACGCGTACGGCCGCGAGGGACTGCCGTGCAAGCGCTGCGGCACGCCGATGCGCAGACGTCCGTGGATGAACAGGTCCAGCTACTTCTGCCCGAAGTGTCAGAGAGTGCCGCGGGCCTCGTCGTAACGGCCGCGCGCGGCCAGCACCTCGTCCATACGGCCCTCCACGAAGTGGATCAGGCCCAGCAGACGCGTGGCGACCTCGTGGCCGAGCGGGGTGAGCTCGTAGTCCACCCGGGGCGGATTGGTCGGCTGGGCCTCACGGTGGACCAGGCCGTCGCGCTCCAGGGCGTGCAGCGTCTGGGAGAGCATCTTCTCGCTGACGCCGTCGACCCGGCGGCGCAGTTCGCTGAAGCGGAGCGAGCCCTCGTGCAGCGCCCCCAGCGTGAGCGCGCCCCAGCGCCCGGTGACGTGCTCCAGCGTGCCGCGCGAGGGGCAGGCCTTGGCGAAGGCGTCGTAGGGGAGGTCCTGGGGCGCGGTCGTCATGCTTTCGAGACTACAGCGCTAACCGTGGGTCAGCGCCGGGTCGTCCCCGTGCCCGGCAGCCGGCGAAGGCCCGATCTGCCAGGTCCGGGGAGGGCCTCCGGTGTCCCGGCCCGGGATGCCGGTGGAGCGCGGTCGTGCCAGTGTGGGAGAGGTCGCGCCGCTTCGAGCGTTCCTTCGCCGCATGGCCCCGCCACCCTAGGAGTCCGCCATGGCCCGTGACGCCGTGCCCCCCAGAACGGCCGCTGCCGATCCCCACCCGTGGCGTGCGTCCGCGTCGGGTACCACCGTCCTCGCGGCAGCACTGATGATCTTCGGTGGCGCGATGGCGATCTTCGAGGGCATCGCCGCCGTCGCCGAGGACGATCTGTTCCTCGCGACGCGCCACTACGTCTTCGAGTTCAGCCTGGCGGGCTGGGGCTGGGTGCACCTCATCCTGGGCGTCGTCATCGTCGCCGCCGGTTGCGCCGTGCTCAGCGGAGCGCTGTGGGCACGCTACTTCGGCGTGTTCGTGGCGGGCCTCGGCGCGATCGCCAACTTCCTGTGGGTGCCCTACTACCCGCTCTGGGCCCTGACGCTGGTCGCCGTCAACCTCTTCGTCGTCTGGGCCCTGTGCGCGGGCATGCACCGAGAGGCCCACGCCGCGGCGTAGACACGGCGACGCGAGCCGACCGCCCCGGCCGCGACGCGCCGGGCCTGTGTCAGTAGCCGAAGTCCTGCGTCCACCAAGGGCCGCCGTCGCCGTAGTGCACGCCGACGCCGAGGGTCTTGAAGTCGCAGTTGAGGATGTTGGCGCGGTGGCCGGGGCTGTTCATCCAGGCCTGCATCACGGCCGCGGCGTCGGCCTGGCCGCGGGCGATGTTCTCGCCGCCGAGGTCGATGATGCCGAGCTGCTCGGCACGGTCCCAGGGGGACGAGCCGTCGGGGTCGGTGTGGTCGAAGAAGCCCCGCTGGGCCATGTCCTCACTGAACACACGGGCCAGGCCGGTCAGCGCGCTGTTCGCGGCGAGCGGGGTGCAGCCCGCGTTCTCGCGCTCGACGTTGACCAGCCGCAGCACTTCGGCCTCGGCCGCCGCCTCCGCGGACACCGTCACGGGCGCCTTCGGCTCGGCGGGCCCCTTGGTGGCCTTCCTGGACGGCGTGTCGGCCGGCTTCTTCGAGGGGGTCGCCTTCGGCTTCTTCTTCTCGGCCGGAGGCTTCGTCGGCGACGCCGAGGCGGAGGGCGACGCGCTGGGCGCGGGCGCCGCGGGCTCGGTGCCCCGCGGGGCGGAGCCGGGCTGTTCGTGGCTCGGCTCCTCGGGGGCGGCGCCGGACGTGCCGCCCTGCTGGGACTCCAGGTTGCCGGGGCTGTGCGCGGACTGCACCTGGTCGGAACTGCTGCCGCCGAGGCGGTAGTTGTCGACGCCGGGCAGCACGCCGGTGGAGACCGCGACCGCCCCGAGCGCGACCGCGGCGGACACCCCGAGCAGCCCGGTGCGCACCGGCGTGACCGCCTTCTTGCGCGGCCGGCGGTGGGAGCGGGTGCGGAACGCGGCGTCCTGTCCCGTGTAGCGCGTGCCGGGGCCGGAGACCGGCGGACCGAGTGGCTCGGCCCCGTCGTCCGCGCGCCAGTCGGTGGCATAGAGGTAGGCCGTGCTCGAGGCGTAGGCCTCCGCGTAGGCCTCAGGGTTCAGATAGGGCGCGATGCCCGGGGCGCCGTGGCCCCCGTACGGGTGCTGCGGGTCGGACGCGATGCCCGGGGCGCTGTATCCGCCCCCGTACGAGTGCTGCGGGTCGCGGCTCCCGGCGACGGAGTCGTCCGTCGGCGTGACCCCCGTGACGCGGCCCGTGGCGGCGCGGCCGGCGGCGATGCGTCGGTGGCGTCCCATGTTCTGGCCTTCCTCGTCCATGCGGTACTGGCCGTCGACACGTCCCCCCACGGCCAACACAGCTCACCCGATCGGGTGAGTTTCAGATGAGATTCATTGGGTGGGGACGGTACCGCATGCCACGCGGTGAGGAAGTGCCCCTAGGGACAATGGCCGGTTAGGTTGCACCCATGAGCGACGATGTGCGATTGGTCGCCTGGGTGCGCGGGCGCGTCCAAGGTGTGGGTTTCCGCTGGTTCACCCGGGCCAAGGCCCTGGAGATCGGCGGGCTGAGTGGTTTTGCTCTCAATCTCGACGACGGCCGTGTGCAAGTGGTCGCCGAAGGGGCGCGGCCGGGGTGCGAGGGGCTGCTGGAGTGGCTGCTGAGTGACGACACGCCCGGGCGCGTGGACGGGGTGACCGAGATCTGGGACACACCGCGTGGCGGCTACGACGGCTTCGCCATTCGCTGACCCCGTACGGCGCAAGGGCCCCGGCGGCCGCGCCGGGGCATTCCGCCGGAGGCCCCCGGAAGGGGAAACCGCCTGGTGGTTGCCAAGAACCCCTTGCCGTGACAGGCTCCGCACGGAAAGATGATCGCCACACCCCCAGGGCCCCGCAGGAGTCGTCACGCCGCCGTTCTTCCGGCCGCGGACCCCGGGTCGCCGCCAATACGGGGTGTGATCGTGTTGACCGTCAAACTTTTTGGTGAGACGCTGAAAGCCCCGCGCACCTTAGCTGTTTGGCATGGAACAACGGCAGAGCAAGACGTACTCCTGCCAAGCACCGCGGGTGCGAATCCCTCACGACCCATACCGCTTCGGTCGGTCACTCAGTGTGGAGGACCATCCATCATGGCAAAGGCGCTTCTCGGTTACGTCGGCGGCTCCGACCCTCGACTCCTCGCCGAGATGCGACGGCTCCAGCAGCGCGTGCAGGACCTGGAATCGGAGCTCGTACGAATCCAGGCGGAGAACGACGTGCTGACGGCTGCCGCTTCTCACCACGAGATCATGGAGAGCATCGACGCACACCAGGCGGAGCCTGCGCTCACCTGATCACTGCATCGCAGCACATCGACACGCAGTGGTTGGGCAGCCCGTATCAACCGCTCAGTTGTCAGATTTGCAAGGGACGCTCCGGCGTCCCTTCTTTCTTTCCCCCGTGCATCCTTTCACCCTCTTCAACGTCTGGTGTGCCCTTCGCGTTCACCGGCGAAACCGCGCGTTCATGGAGTGAGACCGGCGGCTGAAGGTAGAGTCCAGCGCCGTGCACCTCAAGGCCCTGACCCTCCGCGGGTTCAAGTCGTTCGCCTCGGCGACCACGCTCCGGTTCGAACCGGGCATCACGTGCGTCGTGGGGCCGAACGGCTCGGGCAAGTCCAATGTCGTGGACGCGCTGAGCTGGGTCATGGGGGAGCAGGGCGCGAAGTCGCTGCGCGGCGGCAAGATGGAGGACGTCATCTTCGCCGGCACCACCGGCCGCCCGCCGCTGGGCCGTGCCGAGGTGTCGCTGACCATCGACAACTCCGACGGGGCGCTGCCCATCGAGTACGCCGAGGTCACCATCACGCGGATCATGTTCCGCAACGGCGGCAGCGAGTACCAGATCAACGGCGACACCTGCCGTCTGCTCGACATCCAGGAACTGCTCTCGGACTCCGGCATCGGCCGCGAGATGCACGTCATCGTCGGCCAGGGCCAGCTCGACTCCGTCCTGCACGCCGATCCGACGGGCCGCCGGGCCTTCATCGAAGAGGCCGCCGGTGTGCTCAAGCACCGCAAGCGCAAGGAGAAGGCGCTGCGGAAGCTGGACGCGATGCGGGCCAACCTCGCGCGCGTGCAGGACCTGACGGACGAACTGCGCCGCCAGCTCAAGCCGCTCGGCCGACAGGCCGCGGTCGCCCGGCGCGCTGCGGTCATCCAGGCGGACCTGCGCGACTCCCGGCTGCGCCTGCTCGCCGACGATCTCGTACGGCTCCGGGAGGCACTCAAGGCCGAGGTCGCCGACGAGGCCGAGCTGAAGCAGCGCAAGGAGACCGCCGAGCAGGAGCTGCGCAAGGCGGTCCAGCGCGAGGGGCTTCTGGAAGACGAGGTCCGCCGGCTCACGCCCCGGCTCCAGCGCGCGCAGCAGACCTGGTACGAGCTCTCCCAGCTGGCCGAGCGGGTGCGCGGCACGATCTCGCTGGCCGACGCCCGCGTGAAGAGCGCGACCTCCGTGCCCCCGGATGAGCGGCGCGGCCGTGACCCCGAGGACATGGAGCGCGAGGCCGCCCGTGTCCGCGAGCAGGAGGCCGAGCTGGAGGCCGCCCTGGAGGCGGCGCAGCGGGCCCTCGACGACACCGTGACCCACCGCGCGGAGCTGGAGCGCGACCTCGCGACCGAGGAACGGCGTCTGAAGGACGCCGCCCGTGCCATCGCCGACCGCCGTGAGGGGCTCGCCCGGCTCGCCGGGCAGGTCAACGCCGCCCGCTCCCGCGCCGCTTCGGCCCAGGCCGAGATCGACCGGCTCGCCCTCGCCCGCGACGAGGCCCGGGAGCGCGCGGTCGCCGCGCAGGAGGAGTACGAGGCGCTGCAGGCCGAGGTCGACGGCCTGGACGCGGGCGACGCCGAACTCGCCGGGCGCCACGAGGATGCCAAGCGGCAGCTCGCCGAGGCCGAGGCCGCCCTGTCCGCCGCCCGCGAGGCGACCACCACGGCCGAACGCCGGCGCGCCGCGACTCAGGCCCGCCACGAGGCGCTGGCCCTGGGCCTTCGCCGCAAGGACGGCTCGGGCGCGCTGCTCGAGGCGCGGGACCGGCTCACCGGCGTGCTGGGCCCGGCGGCGGAGCTGCTGACGGTCACCGCGGGGTACGAGGTCCCGCTGGCGGCGGCCTTCGGAGCGGCGGCGGACGCCATCGCCGTAGCGTCCCCGGCCGCGGCGGCCGAGGCGATCCGTCTGCTGCGCAAGCAGGACGGGGGACGGGTGGCGCTGCTCCTGGCGGGAGCGGCCGCCGAGCCGGACCCAGGGAGCGCGGAGCCCGGCCACCGCCACGCGGGCGCGCCCGGTCACGACGAACCCGCGCCGCCCGTGGCCCGGTTCGTCCAGGCCCCCGCCGACCTGATGCCCGCGGTGCACCGCCTCCTCGGCGGCATCGTCCTGGTCGACACCCTCGAAGCCGCGGAAGACCTCGTCCACACCCACCCCCACCTCACGGCCGTCACCGCCGAAGGCGACCTACTGGGTGCCCACTTCGCCCACGGCGGCTCGGCCGGCGCCCCCAGCCTCCTGGAGGTCCAGGCCTCCGTGGACGAGGCCGCGGCGGAACTGGAGGAACTCGGCGCCCGCTGCGAGGAACTCACCGAGCGGCAGGCGGAAGCCGCCGAGCGGCGCAGGGCGGCCGGCGTCCTGGTCGAGGAACTCGGCGACCGGCGCCGCACCGCCGAGCGCGAGAAGTCGGCCGTCGCCCAGCAGCTCGGACGGCTCGCCGGCCAGGCCCGGGGCGCCGCGGGCGAGGCCGAGCGCAGCAGCGCCGCGGCCGCGCGGGCCCAGGAGGCGCTGGAGAAGGCGCTCCAGGAGGTCGAGGAGCTGGCCGAACGGCAGTCCGTCGCCGAGGAGATGCCGTTCGAGGAGGAGCCCGACACCTCGGTGCGGGACCGGCTCGCCGCCGACGGCGCCAACGCGCGCCAGACCGAGATGGAGGCCCGCCTCCAGGCCCGTACGCACGAGGAACGGGTCAAGGGTCTGGCCGGGCGGGCCGACTCGCTCGACCGGGCCGCCCGCGCGGAACGCGAGGCACGCGCGCGTGCCGAGCAGCGCCGGGCGCGGCTGCGGCACGAGGCGGCGGTGGCGCAGGCGGTCGCCGCGGGCGCGCGCGTCCTGCTGGCGCATGTCGAGGTCTCCCTCGGCCGCGCCGAACGCGAACGTGCCGCGGCCGAGGCCGCCAAGGCGCGCCGCGAGCAGGAGCTGACCGCGGCCCGTACCGCGGGCCGGGACCTGAAGGCCGAGCTGGACAAGCTGACCGACTCGGTGCACCGGGGCGAGGTGCTGGGCGCCGAGAAGCGGCTGCGGATCGAGCAGCTGGAGACGAGGGCGCTCGAGGAGTTGGGCGTGGAGCCGGCGGGGCTGGTCTCCGAGTACGGCCCGCACCAGCCGGTGCCCCCGTCCCCGCCCGCCGAGGGCGAGGTGCTGCCCGAGGACCCCGAGGACCCGCGCAACCAGCCGAAGGCGTTCGTGCGGGCGGAGCAGGAGAAGCGGCTCAAGGCGGCGGAACGGGCCTACCAGCAGCTGGGGAAGGTGAATCCGCTCGCCCTGGAGGAGTTCGCGGCGCTGGAGGAACGGCACAAGTTCCTCAGCGAGCAGTTGGAGGACCTGAAGAAGACCCGCGCCGACCTGCTCCAGGTCGTCAAGGAGGTCGACGAGCGCGTCGAGCAGGTCTTCACCGAGGCGTACCGGGACACGGCGCGGGAGTTCGAGGGCGTCTTCAGCCGGCTGTTCCCGGGCGGTGAGGGCCGGCTCGTGCTGACCGATCCCGACAACATGCTCACCACCGGTGTGGACGTCGAGGCGCGTCCGCCGGGCAAGAAGGTGAAGCGGCTGAGCCTGCTCTCCGGCGGCGAGCGCTCGCTGACGGCCGTCGCGCTGCTGGTGTCGATCTTCAAGGCCCGTCCGAGCCCGTTCTACGTCATGGACGAGGTCGAGGCGGCGCTCGACGACACCAACCTCCAGCGGCTGATCCGGATCATGCAGGAGCTCCAGGAGGCTTCGCAGCTGATCGTGATCACCCATCAGAAGCGCACGATGGAGGTCGCCGACGCGCTCTACGGCGTGTCCATGCAGGGCGACGGCGTGTCGAAGGTCATCTCCCAGCGTCTTCGCTAGATCAACTCCACTGGTCCTTCAATACGTCGCGTTCTCCTGCTCCTCGACCCTGCGGCAGTCGGTCGGTGCCGACCCGACGGACTCGTTCTTCTGCTCCTTCACCACGTCGATCATCAACATCGTCGGCACGGTCATCGCGATGATCTTCGTGGACCGGACCGGACCGGCCGCCGTCCGCTCGCCCTCATCGGCTCCGTCGGCATGGCGGTCGGCCCGGCCCTGGCGGCCTGGGCGTTCTCCTTCGACCTCGCCGACGGCGAGCTGCCCGCCACGCAGGGCTGGGTCGCCCTGGTCGCCGCGCACATCTTCGTCCTCTTCCTCGCCCTGTCCTGGGGCGTGGTGGTCCGGGTCACGCTCGGCGAGATGTGCCCGAACCGGATCCGCGCCGCCGCCATGGGGAGGAACCGGGCGCCCAGCGAGCGCACCACCTCCGAGCCCCACACGGTCGTACGCCGGGACTCGAAGCCGCCGGACCGGGAGACGTCGTCCGGCACGTCGAGCACGCGCATCCCACCGTCGGCGTCCCACACGAACACGTCCACCAGCAGACTCATCCCCGCAGTGGATCACCGGTCGGCGGGTCCGGCCAGGCGAAATCGTGTACGGGGCTCAGCCCGCCAGCGCCGGAAGCACCTCCCGCGCGAACAGCCGCAGACTGCGCCAGCCCTCCTGCACCGGCATCCCGCCCACCAGCGGATGCAGTACACAGGTGTCGAGGCCGAGGCCCACGCACTCGTCCGGGGTGACGACCCGGTACACGCCCTCCGCGCGCAGTTCCTCCACCGTGCCGGCCGCCGATCTGACCGCCGAGCGTATCTCCGAGGACTGCCAGGAGGCGTAGGTGCGGGCCTCGTGCAGGAAGCGGGCGCCGTGCTCGGCCCAGGTGCGGTCCGGGTCGGCGGACACGTGCAGCAGCGGGGTCTCGGCCGCGGGCATCATGGTCCAGCCCTCGGTGCCGTACTCCACCAGCCGCTCCTTGTAGTACGCCTCCAGCTCCGGCAGGTGCGCGCTCGGGAAGAACGGCAGCCCGAACCGCGCGGCCCGGCGGGCGGCCGCCTTCGAGGAGCCGCCGACCAGCAGCAGGGGGTGCGGCCGGGTGAACGGGCGCGGGGTGACGCGTACCGTACGGCCCCGGTACGCGAACTCCTCGCCGGTCCAGGCCTTCAGCAGCGTCTCCAGCAGCTCGTCCTGGAGCCTGCCGCGGCGGGCGAAGTCCACGCCGAACATCGCGTACTCCTCGGGCCGGTACCCGATCCCGGCGACCGTGGCCAGTCGGCCGCCGCCGATCAGGTCCAGCACGGCGATGTCCTCGGCGAGCCGAAGCGGGTCGTGCAGCGGGCCGATCACCGCCGACACGGTCACCGCGAGCCGCCTGGTCGCGCCCAGGACCGCGCCCGCGAAGGCGAACGGCGACGGCAGCCAGTTGTCCGCGACCCCGTGGTGCTCCTCCGTCTGCACGGTGGTGATCCCGTGCCGGTCCGCGTACGCCGCCATCTCCAGCGCCGCGCGGTAGCGGGCCGCGAGCGATGCGGGGGTGGCTCCGGGTTCGACGAGGTTGAGGCGTACGACCGTGACGGGCATGGGGTTCCCCTCCGACGGGCGGCTCGGCAGGG
Source organism: Streptomyces sp. NPDC005017 (assembly GCF_042873115.1). Taxonomy (NCBI): domain Bacteria; kingdom Bacillati; phylum Actinomycetota; class Actinomycetes; order Kitasatosporales; family Streptomycetaceae; genus Streptomyces; species Streptomyces sp. NPDC005017. The sequence continues at coordinate 51,429 of NZ_JBIALD010000026.1, forward strand.
GGACCGTAGCTGACGGAATGTCAGATAACCAGGGGTGCGGCGACCCGCCGGTGTCCGGACAGGCCGCGTGCTCGGGCCCGGACGGGCAGGCCCGCAGGGGCCCGTGCGGGTGGCTCGCCCGCAGCCGCGCATGTGCGAGGGCCGCCCCCGCCCACGTGTCCCGCCGCGCCCGCCCATCGGACGAACGTCCAAGCCGTGTCCGAGCCGGACCCATGGCCGATACTGGACGGGTTATGGAAACCGTCATCCTTGCTGTAGTCATCGCCGTGGTCGTGCTCGGCGCGCTCGGCGGGCTCGTCATCGGCAGCCGACGGAAGAAGTCGCTGCCGCCGCCCCCGCCCGCCGCGCCCGAGATCACCACCCCACCGGCCGAGCCGCACGTCGGCGACGAGGCCGAGACGCCGCGGGACGAGCCCCGCCGGACGATCGAGGAGGTGGACCTTCCCGGTGGCGGCGCCCCCGTCACGGTGGAGGAGCCGCCCGTCGCCGAGGAGCTCCCGCCCACCGAGATCGAGATCCCGGAGCCCACCGCGGGACGCCTCGTGCGCCTGCGCGCCCGGCTGTCCCGCTCCCAGAACGCCCTCGGCAAGGGGCTGCTCACGCTGCTGTCGCGCGAGCACCTCGACGACGAGACCTGGGACGAGATCGAGGACACCCTGCTGACCGCCGACGTCGGCGTGCAGCCCACCATGGAACTGGTCGAGCAGCTGCGCGAGCGCGTGAAGGTGCTCGGCACCCGCACGCCCGAGGAGCTGCGCGGACTGCTGCGCGAGGAGCTGCTCAAGCTCGTCGGCACCGATGCCGACCGCACGGTGAAGACCGAGCCGGAGGACCGCAAGCCCGGCATCGTGATGGTCGTCGGCGTCAACGGCACCGGCAAGACCACCACCACCGGCAAGCTCGCCCGCGTGCTGGTCGCCGACGGGCGCACGGTCGTCCTCGGCGCCGCCGACACCTTCCGGGCCGCCGCCGCCGACCAGCTCCAGACCTGGGGCGAGCGCGTGGGCGCCCACACCGTGCGCGGGCCCGAGGCCGGCGACCCGGCCTCCGTCGCCTTCGACGCGGTGAAGGAGGGCAAGGAGATGGGGACCGACGTGGTCCTCATCGACACCGCCGGCCGTCTGCACACCAAGACCGGTCTCATGGACGAGCTCGGCAAGGTCAAGCGGGTCGTGGAGAAGCACGCCCCGCTCGACGAGGTGCTGCTCGTGCTCGACGCCACGACCGGTCAGAACGGCCTGGTGCAGGCCCGTGTCTTCGCCGAGGTCGTCGACATCACCGGCATCGTCCTCACCAAGCTCGACGGCACCGCCAAGGGCGGCATCGTGATCGCCGTCCAGCGCGAGCTGGGCGTGCCCGTCAAGCTCGTCGGTCTCGGCGAGGGACCGGACGACCTGGCCCCGTTCGAGCCCGAGGCGTTCGTGGACGCGCTCATCGGGGAGTGACACCCGCCCGCCGATCCGTGATCGAGAAGCGCCCGCCCCCAAGGTGCAGTTGGGGACGGGCGCTTCGTCATGGGGCCGGTCAGGCGCGCGAGCGGTGTGCCACGTAGGCCAGCGTGCCCAGCAGCAGCCGGGCCTGGGGCGGCCTGGTGGCCGAGTCGAGGCAGGGCGCGCGGAGCCACTGGACGGGGCCGAGGCCGCCGCGGTCGGAGGGCGGCGCGGTGATGTGCGTGCCGTGCCCGAGCGCGCGCAGATCGAGGCCCGGGTCGTCCCAGCCCATCCGGTAGAGCAGCGCGGGCAGCTCGGCCGCGGCGCCGGGGGCGACGAAGAAGTGGGCCCGGCCGTCGGGCGTGACGGTGACCGGGCCGAGCGGCAGACCCATGCGCTCCAGCCGTACCAGCGCCCGCCGCCCGGTCGCCTCGGCGACCTCGATGACGTCGAAGGCCCGCCCGACCGGCAGCATCACCGCGGCGCCGGGGAACTGGGACCACGACTCGGTCGCCTCGTCCAGCGTCGCCCCGGCCGGCACCCCGGGGGCGAACTCCAGAGGGTGCGCGCCGGGCGTGCGGCAGCCGGTCCGGCCGCAGGAGCAGGCGCCCGCGGCGGTCCGGGCACCGGGGACGACGTCCCAGCCCCACAGGCCGGTGTACTCGGCCACGGCGGTGCACTCCGACGCGCGCCCGCGGCGGCGCGTACCGGACCGGATGTCGCGAATGCCCCGACTACTGCCGATCGTGAAACCCATGCCCCCTCCAACGGGTCCGACGCGCCGGTGGTTACGAGACGGACGGGCGAGGAACAGAAACGGTCCGTCACCGGTGCGAAGGGCGCCCTCGCGCGCACCGGGTGGTGTGCCCGGCGGCGCGCGCCCCTGCGTGCACCGCTGCGCCCACTTCCGGCTGTCCTGTGTCAAGTGAATCGCGAGTAGGGCGACGTGAGTTCATTCGAAGGGGTGGCGAATGGTGGCGTTTACCGGATCGCCATGGCCGGAGGGGTGATCGTAGGATTACTTTGAGTGCACAAGACGGTGCGGCACTTGCACTCGTGGGTATGCCGGGGGCAATCCGGTTTCCCGTTCGAAGGGTGGAACCACCGGACGGGCGGCCCGTTTGACGGGCATTCTGATAGGGCTTGACGCAAGGTGGCGGCAAGCGGTCTTCAGGGATGGGGGCGCTCCAGTGGGCGGCAACGGCGGAGGCGGGACGAACGCTGAGAAGCGCCCCAACGAGCTGCTCGGCTCCTGGTTCGTGCGCAGTGGCTGGTCGAAGGGCGAACTGGCACGGCAAGTGAACCGCCGGGCACGTCAGTTGGGCGCCAACCACATCTCCACCGACACCTCGCGGGTGCGCCGGTGGCTCGACGGGGAGAACCCGCGCGAGCCGATCCCCAGGATCCTGTCCGAGCTGTTCTCCGAGCGCTTCGGCTGTGTCGTCTCCGTCGAGGACCTGGGGCTGCGGGCCGCCCGTCAGACGCCCTCCTCCTCCGGCGTCGACCTGCCCTGGACCGGCCCCCAGACGGTGGCGCTGCTCAGCGAGTTCTCGCGCAGCGACCTGATGCTCGCCCGGCGCGGCTTCCTCGGCACCTCCCTCGCCCTGGCCGCCGGCCCCTCCCTCATCGAGCCCATGCAGCGCTGGCTGGTGCCGGTCGCCCCGGGCCCCGTGCCGCAGCCCGAGCCCGGCGGACCCGCCCATCGCGCCCGCGGTGAACTGTCCAGGCCAGAGCTGGATCTGCTCGAGTCCACCACCGTGATGTTCCGCCAGTGGGACGCCCAGTGCGGCGGCGGTCTGCGCCGCAAGGCCGTCGTCGGCCAGCTGCACGAGGTCACCGACCTGCTCCAGGAGAGCCAGCCCGAGGCCACGACCCGTCGGCTGTTCAAGGTCGCCGCCGAACTCGCCGAACTGGCGGGCTGGATGTCGTACGACATCGGTCTCCAGCCCACCGCCCAGAAGTACTTCGTCCTCGCGCTGCACGCCGCCAAGGAGGCGGGCGACCGGCCGCTCGGCTCCTACGTGCTGTCCAGCATGAGCCGCCAGATGATCCACCTCGGGCGGCCCGACGACGCCCTGGAGCTGATCCACCTCGCCCAGTACGGCAGCCGGGACTGCGCCAGCCCGCGCACCCAGTCGATGCTGTATGCGATGGAGGCCCGCGCCTACGCCAACATGGGGCAGCCCGGCAAGTGCAAGCGGGCCGTGCGGATGGCCGAGGACACCTTCGCCGAGGCCGACGAGTGGGACGAGCCCGACCCCGACTGGATCCGCTTCTTCTCCGAGGCCGAGCTGTACGGCGAGAACTCCCACTCCTTCCGGGACCTCGCCTATGTCGCAGGCCGCAGCCCCGCCTACGCCTCCCTGGCCGAGCCCCTGATGCAGCGGGCCGTGGAGCTGTTCGCCAAGGACGACGAACACCAGCGGTCCTACGCGCTCAACCTCATCGGCATGGCCACCGTGCATCTGCTCCAGCGCGAGCCCGAGCGGAGCACCGTGCTGGCCGCGCAGGCCATGCGGGTCGCCAAGAAGGTGCGTTCCGAGCGCGTGAACACTCGTATCCGAAAGACCGTGGACACCGCCGTACGCGATTTCGGCGACCTCGCCGAGGTGCTCGACCTCACCGACCGGCTCGCGATCGAGCTTCCCGAGACCGCCGAGGCGGTCTGAGGCACCGGCGGCACCACCCCTGAACCCCGGCCGCGGCCGGCCCTCCCGAACTGCCCGACTCGGCTCCCCCGTGCCAGTCATTCGGAAGGCTGCCGCGGCCGGGCTGTCTTTTGCGGCTAAGCCGAGGCCGCTCTCGCGGAGGTGGTTGCTCGCCGTCGTGGTTGCTCAAGGGGTGGCTGCGGTTCGTCCCGGCGAAGGTTGCGCCACGATAACGATCTCGCGGGCCCGGATCCCGCGATTCACCGACGCGTAACACACACGGTGCCTTCGTCACCGCCGCGAAACAACGAGGGGCTTCCACCGAAACCGCGCTGCGCGAATCTCATGGCGCATAACCGGCCCACCCCTCAATCCGCTCAAGGCTCTGCCCGCACGGGGCCGTACCAACGACGAGGAGACGCCGATGGCACCAGCCATCACGCTTGCCGCAGAGACGGAGCTCTCTGCCGCCAACACAGGTTTCATGCTCATCTGCTCCGCCCTGGTGATGCTCATGACGCCGGCGCTGGCCTTCTTCTACGGAGGCATGGTCCGGGTCAAGAGCACCCTGAACATGCTGATGATGAGCTTCATCAGCCTCGGGATCGTCACCATCCTGTGGGTGCTCTACGGCTTCTCGCTCGCCTTCGGCACCGACTCGGGCAGCCTCATCGGCTGGAACTCCGACTGGGTCGGCCTCAGCGGGGTCGACAAGGACGAGCTGTGGGGGACGTACAACATCCCGCTCCTCGTCTTCATGGTCTTCCAGCTGATGTTCGCGATCATCACCCCCGCCCTGATAAGCGGTGCGCTCGCGGACCGTGTGAAGTTCAGCGCCTGGGCGCTGTTCATCGCCCTGTGGGCGACCGTCGTCTACTTCCCCGTCGCCCACTGGGTCTGGGGTGAGGGCGGCTGGGCCTTCGACATGGGCGTGATCGACTTCGCCGGTGGTACGGCGGTGCACATCAACGCCGGTGCCGCGGCCCTCGGCGTGATCCTCGTCATCGGCAAGCGCGTCGGCTTCAAGAAGGACCCGATGCGCCCGCACAGCCTGCCCCTGGTGATGCTCGGTGCCGGTCTGCTGTGGTTCGGCTGGTTCGGCTTCAACGCCGGCTCGTGGCTCGGCAACGACGACGGTGTCGGCTCCCTGATGTTCGTCAACACGCAGGTCGCCACCGCCGCCGCCATCCTCGCCTGGCTCGTCTACGAGAAGATCCGCCACGGCGCGTTCACCACGCTGGGCGCCGCCTCCGGTGCCGTCGCCGGTCTGGTCGCCATCACCCCCTCCGGTGGTGCGGTCTCCCCGGTCGGCGCGATCGCCGTCGGTGCCGTCGCCGGTCTGCTGTGCGCCATGGCGGTCGGCCTGAAGTACAAGTTCGGCTACGACGACTCGCTCGACGTCGTCGGCGTCCACCTGGTCGGCGGTGTCGTCGGCTCCCTGCTCGTCGGCCTCCTCGCCAGCGGCAAGGGCCAGTCCAAGGTCGAGGGCCTCTTCTACGGCGGCGGCCTGGAGCAGTTCTGGAAGCAGTGCGCCGGAGTCTTCGGTGTCCTCGCCTACTCGCTGGTCGTCTCCGCGATCCTCGCCTTCATCCTCGACAAGACCATCGGCATGCGGGTCTCCGAGGACGACGAGGTCGCCGGCATCGACCAGGCCGAGCACGCCGAGACGGCATACGACTTCAGTGGCGCCGGCGGCGGTGCCGCCCGCACGGCCGCCCCGGCCCCGGTCGCCGACACTGCGAGCAAGAAGGTGGACGCATGAAGCTCATCACCGCGGTCGTCAAGCCCCACCGGCTCGACGAGATCAAGGAAGCCCTCCAGGCCTTCGGCGTGCACGGTCTGACCGTGACCGAGGCCAGCGGATACGGTCGGCAGCGCGGCCACACCGAGGTCTACCGGGGTGCCGAGTACACCGTCGACCTGGTTCCCAAGATCCGTATCGAGGTGCTGGCCGAGGACGACGACGCCGAGCAGCTGATCGACGTCATCGTCAAGGCCGCCCGCACCGGCAAGATCGGTGACGGGAAGGTCTGGTCCCTGCCGGTCGAGACGGCCGTACGGGTCCGCACCGGCGAGCGCGGCCCGGACGCGCTCTGACACAGAAGAACAGGAGTCGCTGGGTGACGAGCACGAACGTTCGTACGGAAGAAGAGGACTCGGGACCCAGCGGCTACGCGGCGGCCCGGCTGCGTCTCCTCACCGAGGAGGCGCGGTCCGGGCCGCCGCGCCGTGCCGCCCTCGCCGGGCTCACCGACGATTGGCTGGCCGGACTGTTCACCGCCGGCGCCGGGCGACTGCGCGGAGTCTCCCTGATCGCCGTCGGCGGCTACGGCCGCGGCGAACTCTCCCCGCGCAGCGACCTCGACCTGCTCCTCCTGCACGACGGCACCGACCCCGAGGCGGTGGCCGCGCTCGCCGACCGCGTCTGGTACCCGGTCTGGGACCTCGGACTCGCCCTCGACCACTCCGTGCGCACCCCGGCCGAGGCGCGCCGGACCGCGGGGGAGGACCTCAAGGTCCAGCTCGGCCTGCTGGACGCCCGGCACCTCGCCGGCGACCTCGGCCTCACCGCCTCGCTGCGCACCACCGTCCTCGCCGACTGGCGCAACCAGGCACCCAGACGCCTGCCCGAACTCCAGGAACTGTGCGCCGAACGCGCCGAACGCCAGGGCGAGCTCCAGTACCTCCTGGAACCCGACCTCAAGGAGGCCCGCGGCGGGCTGCGCGACGCCACCGCCCTGCGCGCGGTCGCCGCCTCATGGCTCGCCGACGCCCCGCGCGAGGGCCTCGACGACGCCCGGCGCCACCTCCTCGACGTCCGCGACGCCCTCCACCTCGCCACCGGGCGCGCCACCGACCGGCTCGCCCTCCAGGAACAGGACCAGGTCGCCGCCGGGCTCGGCCTCCTCGACGCCGACACCCTGCTGCGCCAGGTCTACGAGGCCGCCCGGGTCATCTCCTACGCCAGCGACGTCACCTGGCGCGAGGTCGGCCGGGTGCTGCGCTCGCGCGCGGTACGGCCGCGGCTGCGCGCCATGCTGGGCGGCGGCAAGCCGGTCGCCGAGCGTTCGCCCCTGGCCGAGGGAGTCGTCGAGCAGGAGGGCGAGGTGGTGCTCGCCCGCGCCGCCCGCCCCGAGCGCGACCCGGTGCTGCCGCTGCGCGCCGCGGCCGCCGCCGCCCAGGCCGGCCTGCCGCTCTCCCTGCACGCCGTCAGGCGGCTCGCCGCGACCGTGCGCCCGCTGCCCACGCCCTGGCCCGCCGAGGCGCGCGAGCAGCTCGTCACCCTGCTCGGCTCCGGCCGCCCCACCGTGGAGGTCTGGGAGGCGCTGGAGGCCGAGGGCCTGATCACCCGCATCCTGCCGGACTGGGAGCGGGTGCGCTGCCGCCCGCAGCGCAACGCCGTGCACGTGTGGACCGTCGACCGGCACCTCATCGAGACCGCGGTGCGTGCCTCCGAGTTCACCCGCCGCGTCAGCCGCCCCGACCTGCTGCTGGTCGGCGCGCTGCTGCACGACATCGGCAAGGGCTGGCCCGGCGACCACTCCGTGGCCGGTGAGATCATCGCCCGCGACGTGGCGACCCGGATCGGCTTCGACCTCTCCGACGTCGCCTGCCTCGCCACCCTCGTACGGCACCATCTGCTGCTCATCGAGACGGCCACCCGGCGCGACCTGGAGGACCCGGCCACCGTGCGGGCCGTCGCCGAGGCGGTCGGCTCCCAGAGCACGCTGGAGCTGCTGCACGCCCTGACCGAGGCGGACGCCCTGGCCACCGGCCCGGCCGCCTGGTCCTCCTGGCGCGGCTCGCTCGTAGCCGACCTGGTCAAACGCGTCTCCGCGGTGCTCGCCGGGGACACCGCCGACGAGCCCGAGGCGGCCGCCCCGACCGCCGAGCAGGAACGGCTCGCCATCGAGGCGTTCCGCACCGGCGGCCCCGTGCTCGCGCTGCGCGCGCAGACCGAGCCGCCGGCCGGGGAGACCGCGGCGGAGGGGCCCGAGCCACTGGGCGTGGAGCTGCTGATGGCCGTACCGGACCAGCCGGGGGTGCTGCCCGCCGCCGCGGGCGTCCTCGCCATGCACCGGCTCACCGTCCGCACGGCCGAGCTGCGCGCCTTGGACCTGCCCCAGGGCGTCGACGGCTCGGTCCTGGTGCTGAACTGGCGCGTCGCCGCCGAGTACGGCTCCCTGCCGCAGGCCGCCCGGCTGCGCGCCGACCTCGTCCGTGCCCTGGACGGCTCGCTGGACGTGGCCGGGCGCCTCGCCGAGCGGGACGCGGCCTACCCGAGGCGCCGCGGGGTCGTCGCCCCGCCGCCGCACGTGACGGTGGCCCCTGCCGCCTCGCGCCACGCCACGGTCATCGAGGTGCGTGCCCAGGACGCCCCAGGCCTGCTCTTCCGGATCGGCCGGGCCCTAGAGGACGCGGCGGTCCGGGTGCGCAGCGCCCATGTCTCCACGCTCGGCGCGAACGCCGTCGACGCCTTCTACGTCACGGGGGAGGAGGGCGCCCCGCTGCCGGGGGAGGAGGCCGCCTCGGTGGCACGGAAGCTGGAGGAGATGCTCCGGGCGTGACCTCACGGTCGTGTCATACGTTGACGTGATGAGCTCCCCGCACCCCCGGGGGTGTTCCGGCGTGCGGGGCGGTGCTCATCACCGCGTGCCCGTGCTCCCCGCACGCCGGTGGTGTCTCTCTACGCCTGCCTTGGCCGGGCCGACGCGGACCGTGCTCCCCGCACGTGCGGGGGTGTTCCGTCCGCACGGCAGGTCCTGATGATCGGCCATGCCTGCTCCCCGCCACTACGGGGATTCCGTCCCCGCCCCCCGTCTTCGGCGGGCGGGGACGAATTGCTTGCGCGGCCGGATACCCTGGAGGGCGACCCAGCTCCCTACTCCGAGGACCGACGCCGCCGTGTTCGATACTCTCTCCGACCGCCTATCAGTCGCCTTCAAGTCCCTCCGGGGCAAAGGCCGACTGAGCGAAGCGGACGTCGACGCCACGGCGCGTGAGATCCGCATCGCTCTGCTGGAAGCCGATGTCGCTCTTCCTGTCGTTCGGACCTTTATCAAGAACGTCAAGGAACGGGCGCTCGGAGCCGAGATCTCCAAGGCCCTCAATCCCGCCCAGCAGTACATCAAGATCGTCAACGACGAACTGGTCAGGATCCTCGGCGGCGAGACCCGTCGGCTGCGGTTCGCCAAGCAGCCGCCGACGGTCATCATGCTCGCCGGTCTCCAGGGTGCCGGTAAGACCACCCTCGCGGGCAAGCTCGGCCACTGGCTGAAGGAGCAGGGCCACTCGCCGCTGCTCGTCGCCTGTGACCTCCAGCGCCCCAACGCCGTGAACCAGCTCAGCGTCGTCGCCGAGCGCGCCGGCGTGGCCGTCTACGCGCCGGAGCCCGGCAACGGCGTGGGTGACCCGGTCAAGGTCGCCAAGGACTCCATCGACTTCGCCAAGGCCAAGGTCCACGACATCGTCATCGTCGACACCGCGGGCCGCCTCGGTATCGACCAGGAGATGATGCGGCAGGCCGCGGACATCCGTGACGCGGTCGGCCCCGACGAGATCCTCTTCGTCGTCGACGCCATGATCGGTCAGGACGCGGTCAACACCGCCGAGGCCTTCCGCGACGGCGTCGGCTTCGACGGTGTGGTGCTCTCCAAGCTCGACGGTGACGCCCGCGGTGGCGCGGCCCTGTCGATCCGCGAGGTCACCGGCAAGCCGATCATGTTCGCGTCGAACGGCGAGAAGCTCGACGAGTTCGACGCGTTCCACCCTGACCGGATGGCCTCCCGCATCCTCGACATGGGTGACCTGCTCACCCTGATCGAGCAGGCGGAGAAGACGTTCAGCCAGGAAGAGGCCCAGAAGATGGCCTCCAAGCTGGCGTCGAAGAAGGGCCAGGACTTCACCCTGGACGACTTCCTGGCCCAGATGGAGCAGGTCAGGAAGATGGGCTCGATCAGCAAGCTGCTCGGCATGCTGCCCGGCATGGGGCAGATCAAGGACCAGATCAACAACATCGACGAGCGTGACGTCGACCGTACGGCCGCGATCATCAAGTCGATGACCCCGGCCGAGCGCCAGGAACCGACGATCATCAACGGCTCGCGCCGCGCCCGTATCGCCCGGGGTTCCGGTGTCGAGGTCAGCGCGGTGAAGAACCTGGTCGAGCGGTTCTTCGAGGCCCGCAAGATGATGTCGCGCATGGCCCAGGGCGGCGGTATGCCGGGTATGCCGGGGATCCCGGGCATGGGCGGCGGCCCCGGCCGGACCAAGAAGCAGCCGAAGAAGGCCAAGGGCAAGCAGCGCTCGGGCAACCCGATGAAGCGCAGGCAGCAGGAGCAGGAGGAGGCCGCCCGCCGCGCGGCCGCCGCCGAGGGCGGTGCCTTCGGGATGCCGGGCCAGCAGGCGGGCCAGGACTTCGAGCTGCCGGACGAGTTCAAGAAGTTCATGGGCTGACACGGGCCCGCGCGAGGCCCGTCGGCCCCACCGGGCGAAGCCCGGCAGGCGTACGGCCTGGCGGCCCCGGGGACCCTCGACGTCATCGACGGCGAGATGCGGCGGATCGTCGACGACTGCTAGGACGAGGTCTGCCGCAAACTGCGCGACCACCGCGGTCAGCTCGACGTGCTGGCCGCGGCGCTGCTGGAGCGCGAGACGCCGGCGGAGGCGGACGCGTACCGGATCGCCGGGATCACGCGGCTGGGCGAGGACGGCGGGAACGCGCGGGGCGGGCGTGGACGCGCGGGACGGCGGGAACGCGCGGGGCGGCGTGGACGCGCGGGACGGCGTGGACGCGCGGGACGGCGTGGACGGAACCGCTTGAGGGCGCGCTCGACCGGTGCCGTCGCCCGGGGCGTGGGCGTGAGCGGGTGGGGGCCGCTGTCGTCCCGGAGCGTGTCCGCGACCGGGTGAGGGTCGCTGTCGTCTACGGCACGCGGGCGATCAGGTAGCGGAAGACGTTGGGCATCCACACCGTGCCGTCCGGGCGCCGGTAGGGGTGCAGCGCCTCCGACAGTTCCTTGTCGACCTGCTCCCGGTCGCCGACGGCCGCGTCGAACAGGCCCGTCGACATCAGCCCGCGCACCGCGCTGTCCAGATCGGCGTACCCGAAGACGCAGGTGACCCGGCCAGAGCCGTCGGCCCGCAGGCCGGCCCGCCGGGCGATGTCCTCCAGGTCGTCGCGCCGGGCACCGCGCCAGCCGCCCGCACAGCGCGCCGGATCGGCGGGTCCGAGCAGCGAGCGCAGCACCGTCGAGGTGGCGCAGCGCTCCGGCGGGCCCCAGCCGGTCAGCACCACGGCGGCGCCGCGATCGGCCATCCGGGTGGTCGGGGCGAGCAGTTCGCCGAGCACCTCCGCGTCGCCCTCCACACAGCCGACCGGTTCGAACGCGGTGACCAGGGTGTACCGGGGAGTCTCGTCGGCGCCCGCAGCCAGGCCCGTGTACTCGACGATGCGGGCCAGACCGGGTGCGGGTGCCCCGGGGTCGGCGGGGAGCAGGCGCTCCCGGGCCAGGGCGAGCCGTTCGGGGGAGGAGGGGTCGGTCCCGGTGATCGCGGCGCCCCGGGACCGTGCCATCAGCAGGGCCAGTCCGCTGCCGCAGCCGAGGCCGAGGAGCCGGGTCGCCGGGCCCACGTCGAGCCTTTCGTACACGGCCTCGTAGAGCGGGACGAGCATCCGTTCCTGGATCTCCGACCAGTCACGCGCGCGTGCCCGCGGATCCACCCGGGGATGCGGTCCCGAGTGAGGCCGGTGCTGCCGCACGAGCGTAGGTGTCATGAAAAGCGCCCCAATCCGAGAGAGGTGATGGCGGGCCGTGCTCCGGGCCCGCGAGTCGTGCGCTCGTCCCCCCGTATGCCAGGTAACTCCCGGCTCGCGGTGCCGTCCAGTGGTCGAGTGGCCCTGCTTGAGGACCGGTCGCGCATGTGGCGAGATTTCACCTTCCGGCAATATGCGCCGGTACGGTGTCGATCAACGGGCGCGCGTCGCGTGCGGCGCAACCGGCCGTCGGGGAAGGGCCGGTGAGGGCGGGTGGTGACGCGCCCGGTAACGTCGCCGCCGTCGTCGGCGCTGAGCGGAATACACGGGTGGCCGACCGGAGTACGTGCGAGGCGGCCGAAACGCCCCTTGCGCTTTCGCGGGCCACGGCCACGACCTCTCGTACGACCGGCCTACGCGCGGGGTCGTAGGGGTCACTACGCACCGGCTTGATATGAGGTGCGAGGCTTCTCCGCAGATCAGCGCACCCGCCCTCGTCGGGGCGCATCAGTGGCAACTGACGGGTACGTGCAAATTATTTGGGATGGCCCGGAATAGGAACACGGCGGCCCTCTGGATCGTTGTCATTACGTGAGCACGACACAGACACCACCTGTTCTCGCAGCGGAGCTGGCACAGGCGTGGGCCGATATTCAGCGGTACCACCCCGAACTGCCGGACCTCGCCGCCCCCGAGTCCCTCATCGGGGAGTCCTCGTCCGCGTGCGGTCACGAGCTCTCCTTCGAACGGCTGCTCCATGAGGCCGTCCACGGCATCGCAGCCTCGCGCGGGGTGCGTGACACCTCCCGTGCGGGCCGGTACCACAACCGCAGATTCCTCGCGATCGCCGAGGAGCTGGGCCTGGACCATCCCGACGAGCCGCACCCGAGCAGCGGCTTCTCGCTGGTCACGCTCAACCCCGAGGCGAAGCGGCGCTACCGGCCGACGATCGAGCGGCTCCAGCGGGCCCTGAAGGCGCACACGGCCGCCACCTCCGCCGACACGGCCCGGTCGTTCCGGGGCCCTGCGGCCCGCCACGGCTCGTCCGGCGGCGGGGTGCGGGTGAAGGCCGTCTGCGACTGCGGGCGCAATGTGCGCGTGGTCCCGTCGGTCCTCGCCCAGGCGCCGATCGTGTGCGGGGGCTGCGGCAAGCCGTTCCGGATCCCCGAGGTGGCCGGGGTGGCGTAACGCCCGACACGGGACACCGGCAACTCGTGGCTGTCGGTGCGGTGGGGCGGTGAAGGTGCCGCGCGTGGGGGACGAGCACGTGCGGCACCTCGGCATGCGCTCGTCCGGTGGACGGCGAGGGGCTCGGCCGTGCGCCCGGCCCGGCCGTCGGAGCTTCGGTCCTGCCCGCCGCCAGGGCTACGGCTGGCCGCTCGGGGCTTGGGTCCTGCCCGCCGCCAGGGCTGCGGTCGTGTGTGCTCGGCCCGCCCGCCAGGGCCTCGGCGCGTGCTCCGTCGGGCGGTCAGGGCCTGGTTCTGAGGGGCTCCCCGGCGTGTGGCACAATGGCTAGCTGTACTCGACAGTCGCACAGGACCCCTCTCTCCTCCGGCTGACGCGTCCGTCGGGCCACTCGGGTACCGCAGCCCCACGCGGCACACCGTGTGCTCCACCACGTCAAATCCAGGAGAATCCACTCCCGTGGCAGTCAAGATCAAGCTGAAGCGTCTGGGCAAGATCCGTTCGCCTCACTACCGCATCGTCGTCGCCGACTCCCGCACCCGCCGTGACGGCCGTGCGATCGAGGAGATCGGCAAGTACCACCCGACCTACAACCCGTCGGTCATCGAGGTGGACGCCGACCGCGTGGCGTACTGGCTGGGTGTCGGCGCGCAGCCGACCGAGCCCGTGCTCGCCATCCTGAAGAAGACCGGCGACTGGCAGAAGTTCAAGGGCGAGCCCGCCCCGGCGCCGCTGCTCGTCGCCGAGCCCAAGAAGGCCCGCCCGTCGTTCGACGCCCTCGGTGGCGACGACGAGGGCAAGGGTGAGGCCATCACCCAGAAGAAGAAGGCCGAGAAGAAGGACGAGGCCGCCGCCGAGTCCTCCGAGTCGACCGAGGCCTGAGCACCATGCTCGAAGAGGCGCTTGAGCACCTCGTGAAGGGCATCGTCGACAACCCCGACGAAGTGCAGGTCGCCTCGCGCAACCTGCGCCGCGGGCGGGTGCTCGAGGTCCGGGTCCACCCGGACGACCTCGGCAAGGTGATCGGCCGCAACGGCCGCACCGCACGCGCTCTGCGCACCGTCGTGGGCGCCATCGGCGGCCGCGGTGTCCGTGTCGACCTCGTCGACGTGGACAACATCCGCTGACGCTTCAGGCGAAGCGGACCTCGTCCGCTCACGCTTCAGGCAACCGGCTCGGGCCGGGGAGGGCCACTGGGCCGTCCCCGGCCCGTAGTCGTATGACAGGAGATCTGTACACGTGCAGCTGGTAGTCGCGCGGATCGGCCGCGCCCATGGCATCAAGGGCGAGGTCACCGTCGAGGTGCGTACCGACGAGCCCGAGCTGCGGCTCGCGCCGGGCGCCGTCCTGGCCACCGACCCGGCCTCCACCGGGCCGCTCACCATCGCCACCGGCCGCGTCCACAGCGGCCGCCTGCTCCTGCGCTTCGAGGGCGTCGCCGACCGCACCGGCGCCGAGGCGCTGCGCAACACGCTCCTCATCGCCGAGGTGGACCCGGAGGAGCTGCCCGAGGAAGAGGACGAGTACTACGACCACCAGCTGATGGACCTGGACGTGGTCACCACGGACGGCGTCGAGGTCGGCCGGATCACGGAGATCTCGCACCTGCCCTCCCAGGACCTCTTCATCGTCGAGCGGGCGGACGGCAGCGAGGTGATGATCCCCTTCGTGCAGGAGATCGTCGTCGAGATCGACCTGGAGGAGCAGCGGGCCGTCGTCGACCCGCCGCCCGGCCTGATCGACGACCGCGCGGAGATCGCCTCCACCCGGGACGCCGAAGGCGACAAGGCGGATGCGGACGACACCACGGGCGCGGACGGCGGCGACAAGGCCGCTGCGGACGACGCGGAGGCGGCCGGCGGCGACGGAGGCGACGACTGATGCGACTCGACGTCGTCACGATCTTCCCCGAGTACCTGGAGCCGCTGAACGTCTCCCTGGTCGGCAAGGCACGCGCGCGTGGCCGCCTGGACGTGCGGCTGCACGACCTGCGGTCCTGGACGTACGACCGCCACAACACGGTCGACGACACGCCCTACGGCGGCGGCCCCGGCATGGTCATGAAGACTGACCCCTGGGGCGACGCCCTGGACTCGGTGCTGGCCGACGGCTACGAGTCGGGGTCCGGCGCGCCGGCGCTGATCGTACCCACCCCCAGCGGCCGCCCCTTCACCCAGGAACTGGCCGTCGAGCTCTCCGAGCGCCCCTGGCTGGTCTTCACCCCGGCCCGTTACGAGGGCATCGACCGCCGGGTCGTGGACGAGTACGCCACCCGGATGCCGGTCTACGAGGTGTCCATCGGCGACTACGTCCTGGCCGGCGGCGAGGCGGCCGTCCTGGTCATCACCGAGGCCGTGGCCCGGCTGCTGCCCGGGGTGCTGGGCAACGCCGAGTCGCACCGGGACGACTCCTTCGCGCCCGGCGCGATGGCGAACCTCCTGGAGGGGCCCGTCTACACCAAGCCGCCGGTGTGGCGGGACCGGGACATCCCCGAGGTGCTGCTCAGCGGCCACCACGGGAAGATCGCCCGCTGGCGCCGTGACGAGGCCCTGCGGCGCACCACGGCCAACCGTCCCGACCTGATCGAGCGCTGCGACCCGAAGACCTTCGACAAGAAGGACCGGGAGATGCTGTCCATCCTCGGCTGGGCCCCGGACCCGGAGGGTGAGCGGTTCGGCCGATTTTGGCGGCGGGTCGAGGACGTGGAAGAATAGGGCGCTGTTGTGCGCCGTCCGGCGTGCGCCCCTGCCGCAGGGGGACACGACGTCCGCTCCGACCCGCACGGCCTTTCACCAGAACATCTAGTTTCCGTTGATGACCTGTGGCATCAGCGAAGAAAGCAGACGAAATGTCTCACCTGCTCGACACCGTCGACGCCGCGTCGCTGCGCAGCGACGTCCCGGCCTTCCGCCCGGGTGACACCGTCAACGTCCACGTCCGCGTCATCGAGGGCAACCGCTCCCGTGTGCAGCAGTTCAAGGGCGTTGTGATCCGTCGCCAGGGTTCCGGCGTGCGCGAGACCTTCACGGTCCGCAAGGTCTCCTTCTCCGTCGGCGTCGAGCGCACCTTCCCGGTGCACACCCCGATCGTGGAGAAGATCGAGCTCGTCACCCGCGGTGACGTGCGTCGCGCCAAGCTGTACTACCTGCGCGACCTGCGCGGCAAGGCGGCGAAGATCAAGGAGAAGCGCGAGAACTGATCTCGCGTCGGGGTTCACACCGGGGCCGGATAACATCTGGCCCCGATGGACACCGAAGCTCAGCCGACGGAGCGCGACCGCCCCTCCGGACCCGGGACACCTGGGCCGGAGGGACGGTCGCGTTTCGCGTTGGTGTCGCGGATCACCCCCTGGCTGCCCGGCGGCGGGATCACCCTGTCGCTGCTGGTCTGCCTGCTGTTCCTGCTGCTCGTCAACGTGTTCGTGGCGAAGCCGTTCCAGATCCCCAGCGGGTCGATGGAGCAGGGATTGAGGGTCGGGGACCGCGTTCTCGTAAATAAGTTGGCGTACCGTTTCGGTGCCGAACCCCGGCGCGGGGACGTAGTCGTCTTCGACGGCACCGGGTACTTCGGGAACGCCGACTACATCAAACGCGTCGTAGGCGTAGAGGGAGACCGCGTGGTCTGCTGTGACAGGGAGGGCAGGATCGAGGTGAACGGCCGACAGGTCGACGAGTCGACTTTCCTGTACCCCGGTGACAGCGCGTCCTCGGTGCCCTTCGAGGTGGTCGTGCCCGAGGGACGGCTGTTCCTCCTCGGCGACCACCGAAGCGAATCCAGCGACTCCCGCGACCGTCTGGGCTCCCCGGGCGGCGGCATGGTGCCCGTCCGTGCGGTGATCGGCCGTGCCGAGGGGATCGTGTGGCCGATCGGGCACGTGGGCCGGCTGGAGCGGCCGGACGCGTACGCGCGAGTGCCCGGGGCGAGCGGCTCCGTCGGCACGGGCCAGGGCCCGGCGGGGGCAGTCGGCGCGGGCCAGGGTCCGGCGGGGACGGCCTCCGGTGGTGCGCGTGGGTAACCGCGGAAAGCCCCGTGGCGTGGCGACCAGCGCCGCCGAGGACCTGCTGCCGACCGGCACCCGACGGTCGTCCGGCGCCTCATCGAGCCGCAGCCGCGTCGACCGGCGCAAGCTCCAGCGCAAGGTGAAGCGACGGCGGCGCCGCTCCGCGATCAAGGAGATACCGCTCCTGGCCGGAGTGGCCGTGCTGATAGCGCTGGTGCTGAAGACGTTCCTGGTGCAGGCCTTCGTGATCCCGTCCGGCTCCATGGAGCAGACGATCCAGATCGGCGACCGGGTCCTGGTGGACAAGCTCACACCGTGGTTCGGCTCCGAGCCCCAGCGCGGTGACGTCGTCGTCTTCAAGGACCCCGGGGGCTGGCTGCGCAGCGAGCAGCCGACCCGGAAGAAGGACGACCCGGTCGTCGTGAAGCAGGTCAAGCAGGCGCTGACCTTCATCGGCCTGCTGCCGTCCGAGGACGAGAAGGACCTGATCAAGCGGGTCGTCGGCGTCGGCGGCGACCGTGTCGTGTGCTGTGACGCGCAGGGCCGGGTGACCGTCAACGGCATGCCGCTGAACGAGACCGACTACCTGCATCCGGGCAACGTCCCCTCCGAATCCAAGTTCGACATCACGGTGCCCGAGGGCCGTCTGTGGGTGATGGGCGACCACCGTTCCGACTCCGCGGACTCCCGCGCCCACCAGGACCAGGACTACGGCGGCACGGTGTCGGTCGACGAGGTGGTGGGACGCGCCGTCGTCATCGGCTGGCCCGTCAACCACTGGACCGGCCTGGACGAGCCGCAGACCTTCTCCGCCGTGCCCGACTCCACGCCCGGTTCGACCGCTGCTCCTCCGCTGTCGCATAGGGTTGCCTCCGACGATCCGGACACCATGACCCAGCTCCCGAGCCCTGCGGAACTCCCGCTCGTTATGGGAGTGGTGGGCCTGCACCGGATGAGGCACAGGCGGCGGCACGGAGTGAGGAGTTGGCGTGGGGGATGTGGCGGTTGGCGCACGGTCCGGGCACGACGGCGAGGAACACCGCGGACGGCCCGGGGATGCGACCGGCCCCTCGGTGGACCGCGTCATGAACCCCGGGAGTGACGCCGGTACGACCGAGGGCGGCACGGTGACGGACGAACAGACTCCCGAGGGCACGCGCCCCGCGGAACCGAGGAAGAAGCAGCGTTCCTTCTGGAAGGAACTGCCGATCCTGATCGGTATCGCGCTCGTGCTGGCGCTGCTGATCAAGACGTTCCTGGTGCAGGCGTTCTCGATCCCCTCCGACTCGATGCAGAACACCCTCCAGCAGGGTGACCGGGTCCTGGTCGACAAGCTGACCCCGTGGTTCGGCTCCGAGCCCGAGCGCGGCGAGGTCGTCGTCTTCCACGACCCGGACAACTGGCTGGCCGGCGAGCCCACGCCCGACCCGAACGCCCTCCAGACGGTCCTCAGCTGGATCGGCCTCATGCCGTCCGCGGAGGAGAAGGACCTGATCAAGCGGGTCGTCGGCGTCGGCGGCGACACCGTCGAGTGCGCCGGCACCGGCCCGCTGAAGGTCAACGGCAAGCCGCTGGACGAGCCCTACGTCTACCCGGGCAACACGCCGTGCAGCGACGACGACCAGGGCGGCCGCTTCAAGGTGACGGTCCCCGAGGGGTTCATCTGGGTGATGGGCGACCACCGCCAGAACTCCCGCGACTCGCGCTACAACCAGGCGGACTCCCACCACGGCATGGTGCCCGTGGAGAAGGTCGTCGGCCGCGCCATCGTCAAGGCCTGGCCCATCAACCGCTGGGGCACGCTGCCCGTGCCGGACAGCCTCGAGGAGGTCGACAGGAGCTCGGCGGCCCCGGCGGCTGTGGCGCCCCAGGCGCTGGCGCTCGTGGGTGTGCTTCCGATCGCCGTGTGGCGCCGCCGGCGCAAGTGACACCGAGCGCGCCTCGCCCTGTGCCATCAGCCCCTTCCCGCGTGACCTCGGTCGCGTGAGAGGGGGCTGACCGCTTCCCGTACCGCCGGGTAGGGTGCGGACCCATGGGTGCTGAGAGTGCGACAGATACGGCCCCGCGGAGCGGCGGGACGGGCGACGGCGAGGCGGGCGGCAGGGCCGGGCAGGTGCTGTCCGGGCTGGCGGTGGCGCTGGGCCTGGTGCTGTTCCTCGCCGGCTTCGGCTGGGGAGCGGTCGTCTACCGGCCGTACACCGTGCCCACGCGTTCGATGAGCCCCACCATCGAGGCGGGCGACCGGGTGCTGGCGGAGCGCGTGGACGGCGACGAGATCCGCCGCGGCGACGTGGTGGTCTTCAAGGACGCCGCCTGGGCGAACGCGCCGCTGGTCAAGCGGGTCGTCGGGATCGGCGGGGACACCGTCGCCTGTTGCACGGACGGCCGGCTGACGGTCAACGGCAAGGAGATCGACGAGCCCTATCTGCCCGAGGGCGAGGCCGCGGAGAGCATGGCGTTCCCGACGGTGACCGTCCCCAAGGACCGGGTCTTCCTGCTCGGTGACGAGCGCGCGGGCTCGCTGGACTCCACCGCCCACCTCCAGGACGCGGCCAGCGGCACGGTCGCGCGTTCCGCGATCGACGGCCGGATCGACGCCGTCGTCTGGCCGATGGACGGCCTGCTGCCCCGCCCGGCCGGGTTCGAGGCGCTGGGCGGGGAACTGTCCGAGCCGGGGCCGTTCCGGATGCTCGTCGGCATGATCGTCGGCGGGGCCGTGCTGGTCATGGCCGGTGCCGCGTACGGGCCCGTCGCCAAACGGGTCGGCGGTGCGCGCAGGCGGCGGACGGTGGATGCCGGTGCCGGCTGAGGTGGCGCGGGAGTCCTCGGAGAGCGGGCCGCGGCGGCCGTACGGCGGTGAGCAGCGGGACTCGTCCGGCGCCGGGGCGCGGGATTCGTACGACGGCGGTCTGCGGAAGGTCGCCCGGGTCGTGCTGCTCGATCCGCGGGACCGGGTGCTGCTGCTCCACGGTCATGAACCGGACGATCCGGCGAACGACTGGTGGTTCACTCCCGGCGGCGGAGTGGAGGGCGACGAGACGCGCGCGGACGCCGCGCTGCGGGAACTCGTCGAGGAGACGGGGATCACCGAGGTCGAGCTCGGGCCCGTGCTGTGGCGGCGCAGATGCTCGTTCCCGTTCGCGGGGCGCCGCTGGGACCAGGACGAGTGGTACTACCTGGCCCGTACGACCCAGACCGCGACCAGGGCCACGGCACTGACGGAACTGGAGCGGGCCAGCGTCGCCGGAGCCCGGTGGTGGGCGTGTGAGGAACTCGCCCGGACGCATGAGACGGTGTACCCGACCAGACTCGCCGGGCTGCTGCGCACGCTGCTCGACGAAGGTCCCCCGGCCCGACCCGTCACCCTCGACACGGAAATCGTCTAGAGGGCCGCGAGGCTGGCGCACAATGGGTGGATCGCACGGCTGAAGGGGAACATGCCATGAGCGCGGAGGACCTCGAGAAGTACGAGACCGAGATGGAGCTCAAGCTCTATCGCGAGTACCGCGACGTCGTCGGTCTGTTCAAGTACGTGATCGAGACCGAGCGGCGCTTCTACCTGACCAATGACTACGAGATGCAGGTGCACTCGGTCCAGGGTGAGGTTTTCTTCGAGGTTTCCATGGCCGACGCCTGGGTCTGGGACATGTACCGGCCGGCTCGGTTCGTCAAGCAGGTGCGGGTGCTCACGTTCAAGGACGTGAATATCGAGGAGCTCAACAAGAGCGATCTGGAGCTGCCGGGGAGCTGAGCCCCTGAGGGCGTTTCTGCCGGGGCTGTGAGGGGCGGGCTGTTTCGGTCCGGGTGCGGGCGCTCTCGGCCGGGGGTGCGAAGGCGGGCGCTTTCGGCCGGGGCTGTGAGGGTGGGTGTTTTCAGTCGGGGCTGTGAGAGGCCGGCTCTTTCACCCGAACGGGCGGCGGCGTTCTCCACAGACGCCCGACTGTCCACCAAGATCCACTCGCTGCGGGTGGGCCGCGTGATCGTTGGCGCCGGAGGTGGTGCCGACATGAGCACGGGAAACGCGCGCGGCGCGTTCGGAAAATCACGCAGTGCCCTCGGCAGGTACGGCGAGACGCTGGCCGCTCGGCGGCTGGCCGAGGCCGGGATGACGGTCCTGGAGCGCAACTGGCGCTGCGGCCGCACGGGCGAGATCGACATCGTCGCGCGGGACGGGGACGTCCTGGTCGTCTGCGAGGTGAAGACCCGCAGGGACGGCGGCTACGAACACCCCATGGCCGCGGTGACCCCGGAGAAGGCCGGGCGCCTGCGCGATCTCGCCGAACGCTGGATCCAGACCCACGGAGGCGCCCCGCCCGGCGGCGTCCGCATCGACGTGGTGGGTGTGCTCCTGCCCCGCCGCGGCGCGCCCGTCGTGGAACACGCGCGGGGGGTGGCCTGATGGGATTCGCCCGTACCTGCTCGGTCGCCCTGGTCGGGGTCGAGGGCGTGGTCGTCGAGGTCCAGGCCGACCTCGAACCCGGCGTCGCCGCGTTCACCCTGGTCGGGCTCCCCGACAAGAGCCTCACGGAGAGCCGCGACCGTGTCCGCGCCGCCGTGGTCAACTCCGGCACGGCCTGGCCGCAGAAGAAGCTGACCGTGGGCCTCAGTCCGGCGTCGGTGCCCAAGAGCGGCAGTGGGTTCGATCTCGCCGTCGCCGCGGCGGTGCTCGGCGCGGCGGAGCGCGTCGATCCGCGGGTCCTGTCCGACCTCGTGATGATCGGGGAACTGGGCCTGGACGGACGGGTCCGCCCGGTGCGCGGTGTTCTGCCCGCCGTGCTGGCCGCGGCCGACGCGGGGTACGAGCAGGTGGTCGTGCCGGAGTGCGCGGCCGCGGAGGCCTCCCTCGTGCCGGGCGTGTCCGTGCTGGGCGTCCGCAGCCTCCGGCAGCTCATCGCCGTCCTCGCGGACGAGCCGGTGCCCGAGGAGGATCCCGACGACCAGGGCCGGCCCGATCCGCTGCTGGCCGGACTGCGCGTGCCCGGTACCGGAGCGGCCACCGGCATGCACGGCATGGGCGCGGCGCAGCACGACGCGGGACACGACCTGGCCGACGTGGTGGGCCAGCTCGCGGCCCGCACGGCGGTGGAGGTCGCCGCGGCCGGCGGCCACCATCTGTTCCTCGAGGGACCGCCGGGCGCCGGGAAGACCATGCTCGCCGAACGGCTGCCCGCGATCCTGCCCCGGCTCACCCGGCAGGAGTCGCTGGAGGTCACGGCCGTGCACTCGGTGGCCGGACTGCTGCCCGCGGGCAAGCCGCTGATCGACGCCGCCCCCTACTGCGCCCCGCACCACTCGGCGACCATGCAGGCACTGGTCGGCGGCGGGCAGGGCGTCGCCAGGCCGGGCGCGGTGTCGCTGTCGCACCGGGGCGTGCTGTTCCTCGACGAGACACCGGAGTTCAGGAGCCAGGCGCTCGACGCCCTGCGCCAGCCGCTGGAGGCGGGCCATGTGGTCATCGCGCGCAGTGCCGGTGTCGTCCGGTTCCCGGCCAGATTCCTGATGGTGCTGGCCGCCAACCCGTGCCCCTGCGGGCGCTTCTCCCGAACGGACGACCTGTGCGAGTGCCCGCCCTCGGCCATCCGCCGCTACCAGGCCCGGCTCTCCGGGCCGCTGCTCGACCGGGTCGACCTGCGGGTGGAGGTGGACCGGGTCACCCGCGCCCAGCTGACCGAGCGGGGCGCCCGCGGGGAGTCCACGGCGACGGTCGCCGACCGGGTGCGCCGGGCCCGCGAACGGGCCGCGGCCCGGCTGTCCGGCACCCCGTGGAGCACCAACGGCGAGGTACCCGGCCGTGAACTGCGCAGCCGCTTCTACGCCGCGGCCGGCGCGATGGACGAGGCCGAGCGCAGCCTCGAACGGGGCGTGCTGACCGCGCGGGGCCTGGACAGGGTGCTGCGGGTCGCCTGGACCGTCGCGGACCTCGTCGGCCACGACCGGCCGAGCGGGATGGACGTCGCCCTGGCCCTGCAACTGCGCACGGGCGTCCCGCGCGGTGTGCCGCTGGCCATCGGGGCACTGACGTGAGCGGCGGTCCGCCGCCAGACCTCCTGGACCGTGTCTTCCTCGCCCGGGTCGTCGAACCCGGGGACGAGAAGGCCGGGCGATGGGTGCGGGAGGCCGGAGCGGGGGAGGTGGCGGCACGGCTGCGCGAGGGCGGGGAGCCGCTGCCGGGCGTCGGCGCGACTCGCTGGGCCGGACTGCTGGCCCGGGCGCGCAAGGCCGAGCCCGAGCGGGACCTGGCCCTCGCGCGGGAGGCGGGGGTGCGGTTCGTGTGTCCCGGTGGGCCCGAGTGGCCTTCGCAGCTCGACGACCTCGGCGACGCCCGTCCGCTGGGGCTGTGGGTGCGCGGGCGGCCCAGTCTGCGGATGTGGGCGCTGCGGTCGGTGGCGGTGGTCGGCGCCCGCGCCTGCACCGAGTACGGCGCCCACACGGCCGTCACCCTCGCCGCGGGTCTCGCCGAGCACGGCTGGGTCGTCGTCTCCGGCGGCGCCTACGGCGTCGACGGCGCGGCCCACCGGGGTGCTCTCGGCGCGGGCGGAGCCACGGTCGCCGTGCTGGCCTGCGGTGTGGACCGGCCCTATCCGCGCGGCCACACGGAGTTGATCAACAGGATCGCGGAACAGGGTCTGGTGATCGGCGAGTTGCCCCCGGGCGATCATCCGACGCCCAGCAGATTCGTCCTGCGCAACCGGGTCATCGCCGCCTTGACCAGGGGAACCGTGGTCGTGGAGGCGGCCCACCGCAGCGGCTCCCTGGTCACCGCGCGGGCCGCGCAGCGGCTGGGCCGGCACACCATGGGCGTGCCCGGCCCCGTCACCAGCGCGCTCTCCGCCGGGGTGCACGAGCTGCTGCGCGGGGAGGCGCTGCTCGTCACGGATGCCGCCGAGGTCGTCGAGCTGGTCGGCGCCATGGGGCAGCTCGCCCCGGAGCGGCGCGGGCCGGTGCTGCCCCGCGACCTGCTGCCCGCCGCCACCCGGCGGGTCCTCGCCGCGCTGCCCGCCCGGCGGGCCGCCGTACCCGAGGAGGTCGCCCGCGGCGCACAGACGACCGAGGACGACGCCGTCGCGAGACTGTACGAACTCAGGGCACTGGGTTACGTCGAACGACACGGCGACGGCTGGAAGTTGACACGCCAGGCGATGGTCTCGCTTCGCGGTGGTCGTCCGGGAAGCTGACCGAGGGTGTTCGTCCGTCCGGGGGAAGCCGTACTCCCCTTGGGAGAACGCCGAGTTGACGCGGCCCGGCGGTCGCCGGTGGTGCCTGCCATGCCCCGGCGGAGCGGTCAGCGGAACGTATCTGCGTACACGTCGGGCCGCGCTCTTAGCGCACCGCGACACTCCAGTCACGCTACGCTCACGAAGTTCCCGACACAGACCGGCAAGTCGGCACCAGTCCGACAGCTCACCCAGGTACCCCTACTTCGCAAGCTTCTCGGCAGAACGGCTCAAGGCGACGAATGCCCCAGCACACCTCCGGGTCCGACCGGGCGGCCATCCCCCCAGCCGCCCGCGACGGTGGCGGCGTGCGGCCGCCCGCTCCCTCGACGCTCGACGAACTGTGGCGGTCGTACAAGGCGACCGCGGACGAGCGGCTGCGCGAGCAGCTGATCCTGCACTACTCGCCGCTGGTCAAGTACGTGGCGGGACGGGTGAGCGTCGGCCTGCCGCCCAATGTGGAGCAGGCCGACTTCGTCTCCTCGGGCGTCTTCGGACTCATCGACGCGATCGAGAAGTTCGACATCGAACGGGAGATCAAGTTCGAGACGTACGCGATCACCCGGATCCGCGGCGCGATGATCGACGAGCTGCGGGCACTGGACTGGATCCCCCGCTCGGTACGGCAGAAGGCACGCAATGTCGAGCGGGCCTACGCCACCCTGGAGGCCCGGCTGCGGCGCACCCCCACGGAGAGCGAGGTGGCCGCCGAGCTGGGCATCGCCGTGGACGAACTGCACGCCGTCTTCAGCCAGTTGTCGCTGGCCAACGTGGTGGCCCTGGAGGAACTGCTGCACGTCGGGGGTGAGGACGGCGACGGGCTCAGCTTCATGGACACCCTGGAGGACACCGCCGCGGACAACCCCGTGGAGGTCGCCGAGGACCGTGAGCTGCGGCGGTTCCTGGCCAGGGCGATCAACACGCTGCCCGACCGCGAGAAGACCGTCGTCACGCTCTACTACTACGAAGGCCTCACCCTCGCCGAGATCGGGAACGTGCTGGGTGTGACCGAGAGCCGGGTCAGCCAGATCCACACCAAGTCCGTGCTCCAGCTGCGCGCGAAGCTGGCCGGCTTCGGCCGCTGAGCGGGTGGGCCTGGCCGGGACGCTCCCGTTGCGGGTGGCACGTCCGTACAGTGGTTGACGTGCCAAGGATTCGAGCGGCCTCCGTGGCCGAGCACCGGTCGATGCAGCGAGCCGCCCTGCTGGACGCGGCTCGTTCCCTGCTGTCCGAGGGCGGGACGGAGGCGCTGACCTTCCCGGCCCTCGCCGAGCGCACCGGGCTCGCGCGGTCGTCGGTGTACGAGTACTTCCGGTCGCGGGCCGCCGTGGTCGAGGAGCTGTGCGAGGTCGACTTCCCCGTGTGGGCCTCGGAGGTCTCGGCGGCCATGGAGGGGGAGGCGACGCCGGCCGGCAAGGTCGAGGCGTATGTGCGGGCGCAGCTGGAGCTGGTGAGGGACCGGCGGCACCGGGCCGTCGTGGCGATCTCGGCGAGCGAGCTGGACGCGGGCGCCCGGGAGAAGATCCGCGCCGCGCACGGCGGTCTCGTCGCGATGATCGTCGACGCGCTCGCCGACCTCGGCCACGAGGAGCCCCGGCTCGCCGCGATGCTCGTCCAGGGCGTCGTCGACGCCGCCGTCCGCCGCGTCGAACTCGGCGCGGCCGAACACCCCGACGTCATCGCGACAGCCACCATCGCCATGGTCCTCCACGGCGTCCAGGGCTGACCCGCCCCTCTCGCAGTCGCCCGCGGATCAGCCGCCGCCAAGGGGCGCGGAGAACTGCGCGACCGGCCCACCGCGCCCCGCAGCCGACCACCGGTCACAACAGCTCGCCCTCGTAGCCGCCCGCGGATCAGCCGTCGTAGAGGGGCGCGGGGAACTGCGCGACCGGCCCACCGCGCCCCGCAGCCGACCACCGGTCACAACAGCTCGCCCTCGTAGCCGCCCGCGGATCAGCCGTCTA
>NZ_JBIALD010000026.1:77721-123163 GCF_042873115.1 Streptomyces sp. NPDC005017
TCGTAGAGGGGCGCGGGGAACTGCGCGACCGGCCCACCACGACGCGCGGGGTCACGCCGACCCACCCCCGCCAAGCCCTCGCGGAGACACCGGCAGCAGCCGGGACGGCCCCCGCCGCAGCAGCCACGGCGGCAACAGGGAGAGCGGATCGAGATAGGCGTCCCCGCGTCTCAGCCCCCAGTGGACACACGGCCGCACACAGTGCGACCCCGCCGCCTCCACCGTGCCGATCACCTGCCCCGCCGACACCTCGTCCCCCTCCCGCACAGCCGCCCGCACGGGCTCGTACGTCGTCCGCAGGGGCGGCTCACCCGTGGCGGTCAGGGCCACGGACACCACCCCCTTTCCGGCCACCCGCCCGGCGAAGGACACCCGCCCCGCCGCGACGGTCCGTACCGGTGTCCCGGGCGCCGCGGCCAGGTCGACGCCGCGATGGCCGGCGGCGTACGGCGTGGGCGGGGGCTGCCAGCCGCGCAGGACCGGCGGACGCGCCCCCACGGGCCAGCCCCGGGCCAGCGGCGGAACGCGTTCCGCCGACGGCGGAGCGGGCCCGTACCCGGGCACGGCCCCAGGCCCGGCCCCGGACACGAGCGCGGGCGCGAAGGCCGCCGCCGAGGAGGTGAGCAGGGTCAGGGCCAGCCCCAGCAGCAGGCCCCGCATCAGATGGACGTATCGAGTCAGTCGCATGGCACGAGCGTCGGCCACCCGGCCGAGAACCGCCGCGACCTGTGCACCCTCGACCGCTTGTGGACAGCGGCGTCACCCGGCACCTCTCGGGTTCCGTATACTTCTGGTGGCGACCCGGGCCACCGGGTCGACTTCGCACGCCCCGACGTCGGCGGTCAGCCGCCGGCGTCTCGCGCCCCTCGGTCCTTCGCGGCAGGCGCATCGGGAGCGTCAGGCGCGGGAGCCGTCCGGCACCCGCGGCACAACCGAGAAACATGAGGAGAACGGCCATGGCCGTCGTCACGATGCGGGAGCTGCTGGAGAGCGGCGTCCACTTCGGTCACCAGACCCGTCGCTGGAACCCGAAGATGAAGCGCTTCATCTTCACGGAGCGCAACGGCATCTACATCATCGACCTGCTCCAGTCGCTGTCGTACATCGACCGCGCCTACGAGTTCGTCAAGGAGACCGTCGCCCACGGCGGCACGGTCATGTTCGTCGGCACGAAGAAGCAGGCGCAGGAGGCCATCGCCGAGCAGGCCACCCGCGTCGGCATGCCCTTCGTCAACCAGCGCTGGCTGGGCGGCATGCTCACCAACTTCTCGACCGTCTACAAGCGTCTGCAGCGCCTCAAGGAGCTCGAGCAGATCGACTTCGAGGACGTCGCGTCCTCCGGTCTGACCAAGAAGGAGCTCCTGGTCCTCTCCCGCGAGAAGGCCAAGCTCGAGAAGACCCTCGGCGGTATCCGCGAGATGCAGAAGGTGCCCAGCGCCGTCTGGATCGTGGACACCAAGAAGGAGCACATCGCGGTCGGCGAGGCCCGGAAGCTCAACATCCCCGTCGTCGCCATCCTCGACACCAACTGCGACCCCGACGAGGTCGACTACAAGATCCCGGGCAACGACGACGCGATCCGCTCCGTCACCCTGCTCACCCGCGTGATCGCCGACGCCGTCGCCGAGGGCCTCATCTCCCGCTCCCGTGTCGCCACGGGTGACAAGGGCGAGAAGGCCGCCGGCGAGCCGCTCGCCGAGTGGGAGCGCGACCTGCTCGAGGGTGAGAAGAAGACCGAGGCCGCTCCGGCCGCCGAGGCTCCGGCTGCCGAGGCCGCTCCGGCCGCCGAGGCTCCCGCCGCCGAGGCCACCGAGGCTCCGGCCGCGGACGCCGAGCAGGCCTGACCCGTCAGCGTCAGTGTTGACGGCGGGGGCCACGGCTTCACCCGCGCCCCACAGGCGCGGTGAAGCCCGCCCCCGCCGTTCACCCGTGGATCAGCGGAATGTCAGGGGACCCGGCTACATCCGGAACCAAGACTCCGTAGATCTTCGAGATCTTCCAGACTTCGAGAAAGACTCACAGACTCATGGCGAACTACACCGCCGCCGACGTCAAGAAGCTTCGTGAGCTCACGGGCGCCGGCATGATGGACTGCAAGAAGGCCCTGGACGAGGCCGACGGCAACGTCGACAAGGCCGTCGAGGCGCTGCGCATCAAGGGCCAGAAGGGCGTCGCCAAGCGCGAGGGCCGCTCCGCCGAGAACGGCGCCGTGGTCTCGATCATCGCCGACGACAACTCCTCCGGCGTCCTCGTCGAGCTGAAGTGCGAGACGGACTTCGTAGCCAAGGGCGAGAAGTTCCAGGCCGTGGCCAAGGCCATCGCCGACCACGTCGCCAAGACCTCCCCGGCCGACCTCGAGGCCCTGCTCGCCTCCGAGATCGAGGCCGGCAAGACCGTCCAGGCGTTCGTGGACGAGGCCAACGCCAACCTCGGCGAGAAGATCGTCCTCGACCGCTTCGCGCAGTACGCCGACGGCTTCGTGCTCGCGTACATGCACCGCACGATGCCCGACCTGCCCCCGCAGATCGGTGTCCTCGTCGAGCTCGACAAGCCGAACGCCGACGTGGCCAAGGGCATCGCCCAGCACATCGCCGCCTTCGCGCCGAAGTACCTCGCCAAGGAGGACGTCCCGGCCGAGGTCGTCGAGACCGAGCGCCGCGTCGCCGAGGAGACCACCCGCGCCGAGGGCAAGCCCGAGGCCGCGATCGCCAAGATCGTCGAGGGTCGGGTCAACGGCTTCTTCAAGGACGCGACGCTGCTCGGCCAGCCGTACGCGCTCGACAACAAGAAGTCGGTCCAGAAGGTCCTGGACGAGGCCGGTGTCACCCTGAAGCGCTTCACGCGCATCAAGGTCGGCATCTGAGTCCGTACCGGGACCGACGCGCGACCCGCGGCGGACTGCCGCTAGGGTCGACCGCAGTCGTCCGCGCACACCGCCCCGCGCGCGTGTGACGGACGACAGCAGATCTGACGAGGAGGCCATTGCCAGCATGGGAAGCACACCCCGGCGGCAATGGCCTTCTTCGTATGTGCAACACGTGAAAGAGGCGGGATCTCCATGACCACGAAGGCCCAGAAGAGCGACGACGGCAAAGTACGCGGCCGGTACATGCTGAAGCTGTCCGGAGAGGCCTTCTCCGGCGGCGGGGGCCTGGGCGTGGACCCCGATGTGGTACACAAGATCGCCCGTGAGGTCGCCGCGGTCGTGCGCGACGGCGCCCAGATCGCGGTCGTCATCGGCGGCGGCAACTTCTTCCGCGGTGCCGAACTCCAGCAGCGCGGCATGGACCGCGCCCGCTCGGACTACATGGGCATGCTCGGCACCGTGATGAACTGCCTCGCCCTCCAGGACTTCCTGGAGAAGGAGGGCATCGACAGCCGGGTGCAGACCGCCATCACCATGGGCCAGGTCGCCGAGCCGTACATCCCGCTGCGCGCCGTGCGCCACCTGGAGAAGGGCCGCGTGGTCATCTTCGGCGCCGGTATGGGCATGCCCTACTTCTCCACCGACACCACCGCCGCCCAGCGCGCCCTGGAGATCGACGCCGAGGCGCTGCTGATGGGCAAGAACGGCGTGGACGGGGTCTACGACTCCGACCCGAAGGCCAACCCGGACGCGGTGAAGTTCGACGCCCTCGGCTACGGCGAGGTCATCACGCGCGACCTCAAGGTCGCCGACGCCACGGCCATCACGCTCTGCCGCGACAACAAGCTCCCGATCCTCGTCTTCGAGCTTCTGGCCGAGGGCAATATCGCTCGCGCGGTCAAGGGTGAGAAGATCGGCACGCTGGTGGGTGACCAGGGCACCCGGGCCTGACCGGAGATTCACCCGGAGCCCGGCCGGGGATGGACAATGTCCTACCGGTCGGGAACCGTGCAGAAGAAGACGCGACGCAGCCGGCCGCCGCCCCCGACGAGGTACCGCAGCCGGGCCTTACTCAAGACACGCAGGAGCAAGTGGTGATCGAAGAGACCCTCCTCGAGGCCGAGGAGAAGATGGAGAAGGCCGTCGTGGTCGCCAAGGAGGACTTCGCCGCGATCCGCACCGGCCGTGCGCACCCGGCGATGTTCAACAAGATCGTGGCCGACTACTACGGCGCACCGACGCCGATCAACCAGCTGGCCTCGTTCTCCGTACCGGAGCCGCGCATGGCGGTCGTGACCCCGTTCGACAAGACCGCGCTGCGCAACATCGAGCAGGCGATCCGTGACTCGGACCTGGGCGTCAACCCGAGCAACGACGGCAACATCATCCGTGTGACGTTCCCCGAGCTCACCGAGGAGCGCCGCCGCGACTACATCAAGGTCGCCAAGGGCAAGGGCGAGGACGCCAAGGTGTCCATCCGCTCCGTGCGCCGCAAGGCCAAGGACGCCATCGACAAGCTGATCAAGGACGGCGAGGTCGGCGAGGACGAGGGCCGTCGTGCGGAGAAGGAGCTCGACGACACCACCGCGAAGTACGTCGCCCAGGTGGACGAGCTCCTGAAGCACAAGGAAGCGGAGCTGCTCGAGGTCTGATGAACGACTCTTCCTGGGGAGCGCCGCCACAAGCCGGGTACTGGGGGCCGTCCGACCAGGGGCCTGGCCAGGGGTATGTCCAAGGGGCTGCCCCGGCGGGTCCCGCGTACGATGCGCCTCAGGCGCAGCAGACTCGCCCCATGCCCATCGTTCCCGACGTACCCGTGTTCGGCGGAGACCAGGATGACGACCGGGGGGCCGCTCGGCCGAGTGGCCCCTTGTTCCGCGACGAAACGCCGCACGCGCGGCCGTACGACATGCCGCAGGCGCAGCCCTCCCGGGCGGTGCCGCAGAATCCGGAGCCCATGCCCGACGCCCCGCAGCCGGCGCCCGCACCGCAGAAGAAGAGCGCGGGCCGGGATCTGGGTGCCGCGATAGGGGTCGGCGTCGGTCTCGGCGCGGTGATCGTGGCGTCGCTGTTCGTCGTCAAGGCCGTGTTCGTCGGTGTCGTCGCGGTCGCCGTCGTCGTCGGTCTGTGGGAGCTGACCAGCAGGCTGGAGGAGCGCAAGGGCATCAAGGCGCCCCTCGTGCCGCTGGCGCTGGGCGGTGCGGCGATGGTCGTCGCCGGATACGCCCGGGGCGTCGAGGGCGCCTGGGTGGCGATGGCGCTCACCGCGCTGGCCGTCCTGGTCTGGCGTATGTCCGAGCCGCCCGAGGGCTATCTGAAGGACGTCACGGCGGGTGTCTTCGCCGCGTTCTACGTGCCGTTCCTGGCCACCTTCGTCGCGTTGATGCTCACCGCGGACGACGGGGCCTGGCGGGTGCTGACGTTCCTGCTGCTGACCGTGGTCAGCGACACCGGCGCGTACGCGGTCGGCTGGCGCTTCGGCAAGCACAAGCTCGCCCCGCGCATCAGCCCCGGCAAGACCCGTGAGGGACTGCTCGGCGCGGTCTCGTTCGCCATGGTCGCCGGGGCGCTGTGCATGGAGTTCCTGGTCGACGGCGGCAGCTGGTGGCAGGGTCTGCTGCTCGGCCTCGCGGTCGCGGCCAGCGCCACGCTGGGCGACCTCGGCGAGTCCATGATCAAGCGGGACCTGGGCATCAAGGACATGGGCACCCTGCTGCCGGGCCACGGCGGCATCATGGACCGGCTGGACTCGCTCCTGCCGACTGCCCCGGTCGTCTGGCTGCTGCTGGTGCTGTTCGTCGGCTCCGGCTGATCGTTCCTTCGGCCGTACGTCGGTATGGTCGAACATCCACGCGATGTCGAGCCCTCGCCCCTCCCGGGCGGGGGCTCGACCGCGTTCCCGGGGCGTTGGCCGCCCACTGTGCCGGGTGGGACGATTTCGGTGTACGTCCGCACAGGAGGTCACCTCACAGGGGGTCGCCATGACCGCCATCCGAGAATCCATCGACGTCGACCGCACGCCCGAAGACGTCTTCGCGTATGTCACCAACCCCTCCCACCTGCCCGAGTGGCAGTTGAGCGCCGTCACGGCGGAGCAGCTGGACGAAGGGCCGATGCACCCTGGCTCCCGGGTCAAGGTCACCCGTCGCCTCGGCAGCCGCGAGGTCCCGATGACCGTGGAGTTCGACACGCTCGACCCGCCGTACAGCTGGGACCTGCACGGAGTCGAGGGCCCTGTCAGGCCGCGCACCCACGGCTCGATCGAACCCCTCGACGACGGACGCCGTTCCCGGGTCACCATCGAGATCGACTTCGAGGGCCACGGACTGGGCAAGGTGCTGCTGCCCCTCGTCGTGCGCCCCCAGGTCCGCAAGGAGCTGCCGAAGGACGAGCTGCTGCTCAAGCAGCGGCTGGAGCAGCACACGTAGCCCGCGAGCCCGCACAGCCGACGCGGCTCGCACAGTCCACGCAACCCGCGTGGCCCTTTCGGGCCCGCAGGTCGACGCCCCGGCCGGAATGTCCGGCCGGGCCCCGGGATGCACCGGCGAGGCACTCGCATCGCAGGCCACCCGTAACGATCTGCGACACTGGAAGGGTTATGCCGAAGCCCGGAGAACTCACCTTTGTCGCGCCGCGCGGAGCCAAGAAGCCGCCGCGGCATCTCGCCGATCTCTCGCCCGCCGAACGCAAGGAGGCGGTGGCCGAGGTCGGGGAGAAGCCGTTTCGTGCCAAGCAGCTCTCGCAGCACTACTTCGCGCGGTACGCCCATGACCCGCAGGAGTGGACCGACATCCCCGCCGGTTCGCGCGACAGGCTGCGGGAGGCGCTGTTCCCCGAGCTGATGACCGTCGTGCGGCATCTGTCGACGGACGCGGGGACCACCCGCAAGACGCTGTGGCGGCTGTTCGACGGCACGCTCGTCGAGTCCGTGCTGATGCGCTACCCGGACCGGGTGACCATGTGCATCAGCTCGCAGGCGGGGTGCGGGATGAACTGCCCGTTCTGCGCCACCGGGCAGGCCGGACTGGACCGGAACCTCTCCACCGCGGAGATCGTCCACCAGATCGTGGACGGGATGCGCGCCCTGCGGGACGGCGACGTCCCCGGCGGGCCCGCGCGGCTGTCCAACATCGTCTTCATGGGGATGGGCGAGCCCCTCGCCAACTACAAGCGCGTCGTCGGGGCGATCCGTGCCCTGACCGACCCGGCTCCCGACGGGCTCGGGCTCTCGCAGCGCGGTATCACCGTGTCGACCGTCGGGCTCGTGCCCGCGATCCACCGGTTCGCCGACGAGGGCTTCAAGTGCCGGCTCGCGATCTCCCTGCACGCCCCCGACGACGAGCTGCGCGACACCCTCGTCCCCGTGAACACGCGGTGGAAGGTGCGCGAGGTGCTCGACGCCGGGTTCGAGTACACGGAGCGGTCCGGCCGCCGGCTGTCCATCGAGTACGCCCTGATCCGGGACATCAACGACCAGGCCTGGCGTGGTGACCGTCTCGGCCGGC
This sequence comes from Streptomyces sp. NPDC005017, assembly GCF_042873115.1. NCBI lineage: Bacteria > Bacillati > Actinomycetota > Actinomycetes > Kitasatosporales > Streptomycetaceae > Streptomyces > Streptomyces sp. NPDC005017. The sequence continues at coordinate 85,093 of NZ_JBIALD010000026.1, forward strand.
TGCTCAAGGGCAAGCCCGTGCATGTCAACCTCATCCCGCTGAACCCGACGCCGGGCTCGAAGTGGACCGCCTCGCGTCCCGAGGACGAGAAGGCGTTCGTGGAGGCCATCGCCGCGCACGGGGTGCCGGTCACCGTCCGGGACACCCGGGGACAGGAGATCGACGGGGCCTGTGGCCAGCTGGCGGCCACTGAGCGATAATCTGGCAGCGTCCGCCCAGGACAGTCACATCTTCATATTCCGACAGGGGAGCGCCACAGCGCTGAGAGTGCGGCAACCGGGCCGCAGACCCTCTGAACCTTGCCCAGGTCATTCTGGGTAGGAAGTTCGGTCATCACTCAAGCTGTTGCGCCCTGCCCGGACGCCCTCAGGGGCCCCGGGCGGGGCCGCGTCTCTTCCTGGTCCATCCCAGGAGGAATCCAGTGCACACCAAGACGTTCGTCGCCGCGGCCGTCGGCCTCGGCCTGGTCACGCTCTCCGCGTGCGGGTCGTCCGACTCCGGCTCCGGCTCCGACGGCCAGGACTCCAAGACGGTCACCCTGGTCAGCCACAGCTCGTGGGCCGTCTCCAAGGACGTCCTCGCCGCCTTCGAGAAGGACTCCGGCTACAAGGTCAGGGTCCTGGAGGACGGCGACGCGGGCCAGGCCGTCAACAAGGCCATCCTGACCAAGGACAACCCGCAGGGCGACGTGTTCTTCGGCGTCGACAACACGCTGCTGTCGCGCGCGCTCGACAACGGCCTCTTCGAGTCCTACGAGGCCCAGGGCCTGGACCGGGTCGGCGCGGACTACCAGCTCGACAAGGACGAGCACCGGGTCACGCCCGTCGACTACGGCGACATCTGCGTCAACTACGACAAGCAGTACTTCGCCGACCACAAGCTGGCCCCGCCGGCCACGCTGGACGACCTGGTCAAGCCGGCGTACAAGAACCTCCTCGTCACCGAGAACGCCTCCACCTCCTCGCCCGGCCTCGGCTTCCTGCTCGGCACGGCCGCGCGCTACGGGGACGACGGCTGGCAGGACTACTGGACGAAGCTGAAGGCCAACGGCGTCAAGGTCGTCGACGGCTGGGAGCAGGCGTACAACGAGGAGTTCTCCGGCTCGGCCGGCGGCAGGGCCGCGAAGGCGGAGCGGCCGCTCGTCGTCTCCTACGCCTCCTCGCCGCCCGCCGAGGTGATCTACGCCGACCCGAAGCCGAAGGCCGCGCCCACCGGTGTCGCCGAGGGCACCTGCTTCCGGCAGATCGAGTTCGCGGGCCTGCTGAGCAACGCGAAGAACGCCGAGGGCGGCAAGAAGCTGATCGACTTCCTGGTTTCGGAGAAGTTCCAGTCGGACATGCCGCTGAACATGTTCGTCTACCCGGTGACCGAGGGCGCGCAGGTGCCCGCCGAGTTCACCGCGTACGGCCCCGCCGCGAAGGACCCCGAGACCATGGACCCGGCGAAGATCGCCGAGAACCGTGACGACTGGGTCAGGGCATGGACCTCGCTCGTAGTGAAGTAGCCCGCGTGAGGAGCGCGGCGCGGCTGGGGCTCATGGCCCTGCCCGTCGCGTTCTTCGGGCTGTTCTTCGCCTACCCCGTCGTCGCGATCGTCCAGCGCGGACTGCGGGTCGACGGGGCCTGGCAGTTCGGGCGGATCGGCGAGGTGCTCGCCGATCCCGGCATCCGGCAGGTGCTGTGGTTCACCGCCTGGCAGGCGCTCGCCTCGACCGCGCTCACCCTGCTGATCGCGCTGCCCGGCGCCTATGTCTTCGCCCGCTTCGAGTTTCCCGGCAAACAGGTGCTGCGGGCGGTGGTGACCGTGCCCTTCGTGCTGCCGACCGTGGTCGTCGGCACCGCCTTCCTCGCCGTCCTCGGCCGGGGCGGCCTGCTGGACGAGCTGTGGGGCGTACGGCTGGACACCACCGTGTGGGCGATCCTGCTCGCCCATGTCTTCTTCAACTACGCGGTCGTCGTGCGTACCGTCGGCGGGCTCTGGGGTCAGCTCGACCCGCGGCAGGAGGAGGCCGCGCGGATGCTGGGCGCGTCCCGCCTCACCGCGTGGCGCACGGTCACCCTGCCCGCCCTCGGGCCCGCCGTCGCCGCCGCGGCCCTGATGGTCTTCCTGTTCACCTTCACCTCCTTCGGTGTGGTGCAGATCCTCGGCGGGCCGACCTTCTCCACGCTGGAGGTCGAGGTCTACCGGCAGACCACCGAGATCTTCGATCTGACCACGGCCGCCGTGCTGACCCTGGTGCAGTTCGCCGCGGTGGCCGCCATCCTCGCCGTGCACGCGTGGACGGTACGGCGGCGCGAGAGCGCCCTGCGGCTGGTGGACGCGGCCGGGACCGCGCGACGGCCGCGCGGGGCGGGGCAGTGGACCCTGCTCGCGGGGGTGCTCGTCTCGATCGTGCTGCTGCTGGTGCTGCCGCTGGGGGTGCTGGTGCAGCGGTCCCTCAAGGCCCCGGACTTCGGCTACTACCGGGAGCTGACCTCCTCCGACGGCGGTGTCTTCCTCGTGCCGCCGATCGACGCGATCGGCAACTCCCTCTCCTACGCCGCCGTCGCCACCCTCGTCGCCGTCCTGATCGGCGGTCTCGCCGCGGCCGCGCTCACCCGGCGCGACGCCGGGCGGCTTGTGCGCGGTTTCGACGCGCTGCTGATGCTGCCCCTCGGGGTGTCCGCGGTGACGGTCGGCTTCGGCTTTCTGATCGCCCTCGACGAGCCGCCGCTGGACCTGCGGTCCTCGTGGCTGCTGGTGCCGCTGGCGCAGGCGCTGGTCGGGGTGCCGTTCGTGGTGCGGACCATGCTGCCGGTGCTGCGGGCGGTGGACGCCCGGCTGCGGGACGCCGCGACCGTGCTCGGGGCGTCGCCGTGGCGGGTGTGGCGGGAGGTGGACCTGCCGCTGGTGCGGCGGGCGCTGCTGGTCGCCGCGGGGTTCGCCTTCGCCGTCTCGCTCGGCGAGTTCGGGGCCACCGTGTTCATCGCGCGGGCCGACAACCCGACACTGCCGGTCGCCGTGGCCAGACTGCTGTCCAGGCCCGGAGACCTCAACTACGGCCAGGCCATGGCCCTTTCCACGATTCTCATGGTGGTGTGCGCCACCGCTCTGCTCCTGCTGGAGAAAGTGGTGGTCGTGGATCGGACGGGGGAGTTCTAGTGCTGCTCAGCTGTGAAGAGGCGACCGTGCGGCTCGGCGGACGGGCGGTGCTGGACGGGGTCGGCCTGGAGGTGGCGGAGCACGAGATCGTGTGCGTGCTCGGCCCGAGCGGCAGCGGCAAGTCGACCCTGCTGCGGGCCGTCGCCGGGCTCCAGCTGCTGGACGCCGGGCGCGTGCTGCTGGACGGCCGCGACCAGCGGGGCGTGCCCGCGCACCGGCGCGGCGTCGGGCTGATGTTCCAGGACCACCAGCTGTTCCCGCAGCGGGACGTGGGCGGCAACGTGGCCTTCGGGCTGCGGATGCACGGTGCCTTCAAGGAGCGGCAGCGCGAACGGGTAGGGGAGTTGCTCGACCTCGTCGGGCTGCCGGGTGCCGAGCGGCGGGCCGTGGCCGCGCTGTCCGGCGGTGAGCAGCAGCGGGTGGCGCTGGCCCGGGCGTTGGCGCCGCGGCCGCGGCTGCTGATGCTGGACGAGCCGCTGGGCCAGCTCGACAGGTCGCTGCGCGAGCGGCTCGTCGTCGAACTGCGGGAACTGTTCGGCCGGTTGGGCACGACCGTGCTGGCCGTCACCCACGACCAGGGCGAGGCCTTCGCGCTCGCCGACCGGGTCGTGGTGATGCGCGAGGGGGGCATCGCCCAGGCGGGTACGCCCCTCGAGGTGTGGCAGCGGCCCGCGGACGAGTTCGTGGCACGCTTCCTCGGCTTCGACAACGTCGTCCCGGCGACCGTGACCGGGGAGGCCGCGGACACGCCCTGGGGCAAGCTGCCCGTCCCGGAGGGAGCTCCGCAGGGAGCCCGTGCCGTGCTCGTACGGCCCGCCGGGGTGCGGTTGGTGCCGGTGGCGGACGGGCTGCGCTGCACGGTGACCGCGCGTACCTTCCGCGGCACCCATGTGACGGTTCACCTCCAGCCTGCTGAGGGGCCCCGGCTGGAGGCGGCCTGCGCGCTGCGGGACGCGCCCGAGGTGGGGGACGAGGTGGCTGCCGTCTTCGACGGGGCGGAGGTTGTGGTCCTCGGGTGATCTTTGACGCGGTTGGGGCTGTGGCTGTGTGCGGTTGCGGTCCGCGTCCGCCCCAGCCCCGCCGCAGTTGCGGTCGCGCGGCCTGCGGGGGCGTCGGGTGGTTGCGGCAGGTGGGTGCCGGAGACGTGGGGTGGTCGCGGCAGGCGGCTACCGCAGGGTGCGGTGCGATGATCGGACCGGCGCTGTGGAAAACCTGGAGCCGGTCGATCACCCGGCTCCTATCGTGAAACGCATGACGCGACTCACTCATGATCGGTACTGCGACGAGATCACCCACCAGGTCGGCCTGCTGCGGTCCCTGGTGACCTCCGGCGCCGACCTCGCCGCCCCGGTCCCGACCTGTCCCGAATGGACGGTCCGGGAGCTCGTGGAGCACACCGGAGGCGCCCTGCGCTGGGTGGATGCGCTTGTACGCACCCGGGCCTCGCAGGACATCCCGGAGGAGGAGATCCCGCTCGTCGACGGCCCCGTCGTCAAGGGGGACGTCGCGGCCCTGGACGCCTGGCTCGCCGAAAGCGGTGACCTGGTCACCTCGGCGCTGCGGGAGGCCGGGCCGGACGCCAAGGTGTGGTCCTGGGCCTGGACGTCCGACACGGGCTTCTGGGCCCGCCGGATGTGCCACGAGGTCACGGTCCACCGCGCTGACGCGACCCTCGCGGCCGGCCTGCCCTACGAGGTCGCGCCCGAGGTGGCCGCCGACGCGGTCGACGAGTGGCTCCGGATAGTCCAGTGGCTGGAGCGCGAGCAGCCGATACGGCCGGAGGTGCCCGGCAGCACGGTCCACCTCCACGCCACCGACACCCCGGCCGCGCTGAACGCGGAGTGGATCATAGAGCTGCCCGGTGACGGGGTCGTCTGGCGACGCGGCCACGAGAAGGCGACCGTCGCGCTGCGCGGCCCGCTCACCTCGGTGCTGCTCGCCTTCTACCGCAGGGTCCCCCTGGACAGCCCGGGACTGGAGGTGCTCGGTGAGCGCGAACTGCTGGAGTTCTGGCTGGAGCGGGCCACCTTCGAGTGACCCCGGACGACGGGCCGGGCCGATGGCCCGGGGCGATGACCCGCTCCTCCTGCCGCGAAGCGGGGGCGGCGCCGGGCGCCGCCCCGGTGGCGCGAGAGGTCAGCGGCCGTTCGAGCCGCGTCGGCGCATACCGAAGAACACCGCGCCGCCGCCGACCACGACCAGGGCGGCCGCGACACCGGCGATGAGACCGGTGTTGGAGCCGGCGCCGGTCTCGGCGAGGTTGGACTCTCCGGCCGCGGGCGAGGGGGCGTTGCTCGCGGGCGGTTCGCTCGCGTCCTGCGGGGCCGACGGCGTCGGGGTCGGGGTCGCCGACTCCGAGGGGGCCGGGGCGCTCTCGGAGGGGGGCGCCGACGGGGTGGACGGCGAGGGCGCCGGGGTGTCGCCCTTCTTGCAGGGGGTGGAAGGCGTCACGAGGTTCGGCTTGATGTCCTCGTCGACATAACCCTTGGCCACCACGTGGACGCGGTACTCCGCGTTCGGCTTCCAGTCCTCGGCGAAGGTGATGGTGGTGCCCTTCGCGGACCCCTTCACCTCCTGGGTGCCGACCAGGCGTTCGTCGGCACCGTTGTTCTCCAGGTAGACCGAGACCGTGGCGGGGATGCCGGCCGCGTCCTTGTCGGTGACGGTGATGACGCCCTTGTTTCCGTCGCACACGGCGGCGGCGGTGAACTCGCTGATGTCGCAGGCCAGCGCGTTGCCAGCGACACCGAGCGCGAGCGCGGCGGAAGCGGCGGCGACACCGAGGGCACGCACGGAACGACGTGCGTTACGGCGGGATATGGACACGTTTGTCCTTAAGTGATGTGCTATTTGAGGGGGGTTGATATCCGAGGAGAGCCGAAACGCGCACCGCGGAAGGGACGCTTCAACTTCCCCACGAGGATCACAGGTTTATAAGCGCGCGGTCGGCAGTGTCAATGCGCGGGCACGTCACGGTCGTTGCCTTTGCCTGGTTATTAACCGCCGAGACGTTTCAACGCCTCCGGAGCCTCCTCGATCCGGTCGACCAGCGCGATCCGTGTCTCCATCGAGCGGTCGCGGGCCAGGGCCCGGAGCAGCGGCCAGGCGGGCAGTCGCTGCGTCCAGTGCTCCCGGTCGACGAGCACCATGGGCGTCGGTTCGCCGCGCGACTCGTAGTAGTTCGGGGTCGCGTTGTCGAAGACCTCCTGCAAGGTGCCGGCGGCGCCGGGCAGGAAGATCACTCCGGCGTTGGAGCGGGCCAGCAGGCCGTCCTCGCGAGTGGCGTTGGCGAAGTACTTGGCGATGTGCGCGGCGAACGGGTTGGGCGGTTCGTGGCCGTAGAACCAGGTCGGGATGCCGATCGAGGCGCCGCCCCTGGGCCAGCGGGCGCGCACCTCGAAGGCGGCCGTCGCCCAGTCGGTGATGGACGGGCTGAATCCGGGCGCCTTGGCGAGGAGTTCGAGGGCCTCCGTCAGCATCCCGTCCTCGTGGGGAGCGGCGTACGCGCCGAGGTTCGCCGCCTCCATCGCGCCGGGGCCGCCGCCGGTGGCGACGGTGAGGCCGGCGCGGGCCAGTTCACGGCCGAGGCGGGCGGCGTCGGCGTAGCCGCGGGTGCCGCGGGCCATCGCGTGGCCGCCCATCACGCCCACCACGCGGGCACCGGTGAGGAGTTCGTCGAGCGCGTCCGAGACGGAGTCGTCGTGGATGGCGCGGAGCATGGAGGAGAGGACGTCCCGGTTCGCCTTCGTCCGCTGCAGCCAGGCGTAGGCGCGGGCGTCGGGCGTGGCCTCGTAGCCGCGTTCGGAGAGGGAGGAGAAGAGTTCGTCCGGGGTGTAGAGCAGTCCGCGGTACGGGTCGAAGGGGAGGTCCGGGAAGGGCGGGAGGACCATCGCGCCGTCGGTGCGTATCTTCGCGGCGGCGTTCTCGCGCATCGGGCAGCCGAGGAAGACGGCGCCCGTGGTGTCGGTGGTGAGGAGTTCGCGCGTACGGTCCGTCAGGTCGACGGCCTGGACGCGGTATCCGGCGAGCGTGCCGCGCGCGGCGACGGTCGCGTCGAACTCCTCCAGGGTCTCTATCTCGCGGTCGTTGTGGTGGGCCGCATGGGCGGGCATCGTCTGCACCCGCTCATGCTAGGAGCTGTCGTTCGGATCAGGCCGGCCCGATCCGAACGACAGCTCTCAGGCACCGTGTTCGAGACCGCCGGGGTCAGCCCTGGACCGCCGCCGGGTCCATCCACATGATCTCCCAGGTGTGGCCGTCGAGGTCGTCGAAGGCGCGGCCGTACATGAAGCCCATGTCCTGGGTCTTGCCGGTGGCGGTGCCGCCGAGGGAGATCGCGCGGTCGACCAGCTCGTCGACCTTCTCGCGGCTCTCCGCGCTCAGACAGACCAGCACCTCGCTGGTCTTGGAGGCGTCGGAGATCTCCTTGTCGGTGAACGTCGCGTAGAACGGCCTGGTGAGCAGCATCGCCACGATGGTCTCGCTGATCACGACCGAGGCCGCGTTCTCGTCGCTGAACTGGGGGTTGATCGTGTAGCCGAGGCCGGTGAAGAACTCCTTGGAGGCGTCCAGGTCGTTCACGGGAAGGTTCACGAAGATCATCTGCTGGTACATGTGGTGTCTCTCCCATCGGTGTCGTGCTGTTCACGGGGTTGGACCGGGGGTCCGGGAAGAACTCATCGCTCCTCGCGGAGCTTTTTTCCGCCGGTCTCGGCCCGGTGTCCCGGCTCGTCCTCGGGGCGGTGGCCGGGTCAGCCTGTCAGGGGCTGGGCGGCGAGTTCCGCCACGATCAGGGTCAGCGGGCCGAACAGGGCGAGCAGCGCCCCGGCGCGCAGGGCCGCCGCCATGCGCAGGGTGGTGGCGGGTGCGCCGAGGCGGAGCAGGGCGGCCGTGGTGTCCGCCCGGGAGTGCTTGGCCTCCACGGCGGCGGTGAGCAGGGTGGCCAGGGTGCAGCCGGCGACCAGGAGGGTGCCGAGGGTGGTCAGGGGGCCGATGGTGTCGCCGTCGGGGTCGTAAAGGGAGCCCATGGCGTAGGCGGCGGAGGCGACCGCGCAGACGACGCCCAGGGGACGGCCGATGCGGGTGGCCTCGTCCATGAGGACGCGGCCGGACAGGAGGCGCAGGGCGCCGGGGCGGACCGCCTGGAGCAGACGGCCGCACAGGTGGGTGAGGCCGGGCCCGGCGAGGGCGAGACCGACGGCGGTGAGGACCCAGCCGAGCAGGACACCGGCGGAGTTGCCGGTGAGGCCGCCGGGGAGGGGGAGGCCGCCCGGGGCCGCGGTGCGGCTGGAGTAGGCCTCGACGGTGAGGCCGGCCGCGAGGGTGGCGATGCCCCAGGGCAGGGCGGTGGGGCGGGGTGCCGGGGTGCGCGGGTCGGCCTGGGGGACGCCGGTGTCGGCGAGGGCCTGTGCGGGGGCCTTCGCGGGGGCCGGGACCTGGTGGGTGACGGACGCGGTGTGCCCGTGGTGCCCGACGGGCTCGGCGGCCGGGTCGTGCGGGCGGCGTGGGTCGTCCGGCCGTGGGTGGCCGGAATCCGGGCCGTCGGACCCTGCGGTGTCCGGCCGCGCACCGTCCGGGCGTGCCCTGTCCGGTCGGGGGCTGTCCGACCGTGCGCCGAAGCGGCCGTAGGCGCCGAACGTGTCGGGCGAACCCGCCCGGCCGTACGCGCCGAAGCGGCCGAAGACGCGGGGGGCGTCCGCTCGCCGGGGTTCGCGCGGGCGCAGGGCGACGGCCACCGATACGGAGGCGATGACCGGGACCAGGGAGAGGAGCGTCAGGGCCCCGGGGAGGGGCAGCGGCCGGTCGGCGGCCAGGACGTCCGCGGCGTCGCCGTCGAAGGGCATGCCCGTGAGGTCGCCGCGCAGATGGAGGAAGAAGAGGAGGGCCAGCATGGAGCCGAGCAGCGTGGACAGGACCGTGGTCGTCGCGGAGACGGCCATCAGACGGGTCGGGCCGAGGCCGAGGGCCGACAGACCGGCGCGTGGCCTGGTGCCGGGGTCGGCCCGGGCGACCGCCACCGCGAAGTGGACCGTCGCGGCCAGCGGCGCCGCGCACCAGGCCAGCCGCAGGGCGGAGGCGGCGGGGGAGTCCGGGTGGGTCAGGGCGTGGCCGAGGGCGCACAGCAGCAGGAAGCCCGTGCCCGCCGAGGCGGCCGCGACCAGCAGTCGGCGTAGCTGGACGGCCGGGCGGGCGCCGCGGCTCAGACGGAGAGCGAGCACGTGGCCCGGCCTTCCGCGTCGGCCATGGGAGGCAGATGGACCGTGTTCACCCGGCGGCCGTCCAGCAGGGACACCGTGCGGTCGGCGAGGGCGGCGGTCTCCGCGTCATGGGTGGCCAGCACGACGGTGATGCCGTGCGAGCGGGCGGCGGTGGTGAGGGTGCGCAGGACGTGGGCGCGGTCGGCGCGGTGCAACGGGGCCGTCGGCTCGTCGGCGAACAGGACCGAGGGCGCGGGGGCGAGCGCGCGGGCGATGCAGACGCGCTGGCGTTCGGCGTGGGTCAGCTGGTGCGGGCGGCGGCGCGCGCCCTCGCCCACGTCCAGCCGCTCCAGCCATTCCAGGGCGGCGGTCTTGGCGCGGCGCCTGGTGGTGCCGCGCAGCATCAGCGGCAGGGCGGCGTTCTCCCAGACGTTGAGCTCGGGCACGAGCACCGGGGCCGGGTCGATCCAGCCGAAGCGGTCGCGGCGCAGCCGTTCGCGGGCCATGGGGCCCATGGTGTGGACGGGGACGCTGTTGAACCAGACCTCGCCGCGGCGCGCGGGCACCAGCCCGGACAGACAGGCCAGCAGAGCGGTCTTGCCGCTGCCGCGCGGGCCGCCGACGGCGAGGATCTCGCCCTCGCGGACGCCGAGCGAGACGCCGCTCAGGGCGGGGGAGCCGTCGCTGTGCTGGTAGTGCAGGGACCGTGCCCAGAGCACGTCGTTGTCCGGCGGGGCCTCCATGGGCGTACACCTTCGTTCAGATCCGTAGTTCCCGTGTCTCGTCCCCCGTGCGGGGGAACGAAGGCAGGGCCGATCGGTCACAGGGCACGCTAGGCAGCGGGTCGCGCGAGGCCGGACAGCACGCGGCCCCGGGACGTCCTTTCTCACTCGAACGGACGGCACCGGGGCCGGTGTTGATCACCTGAGAGGAAGATCAGAGCTTCGTCCACGCCTCCGTGAGCGTCGCGCGCAGGATCTGCTCGATCTCGTCGAAGGTCCCCTGGTCGGAGATCAGCGGCGGGGCGAGCTGCACGACCGGGTCGCCGCGGTCGTCGGCCCGGCAGTACAGGCCGTTGTCGAAGAGGGCCTTGGAGAGGAAGCCGTACAGGACGCGCTCGGTCTCCTCCTCGTTGAAGGACTCCTTGGTGGCCTTGTCCTTGACGAGCTCGATGCCGTAGAAGAAGCCGTTGCCGCGGACGTCGCCGACGATCGGCAGGTCGTGCAGCTTCTGGAGCGTGGAGAGGAAGGCCCCCTCGTTGTCGAGGACGTGCTGGTTCAGCTTCTCCTTCTCGAACAGGTCGAGGTTGGCGAGGCCGACAGCGGCGGAGACGGGGTGGCCGCCGAAGGTGTAGCCGTGCAGGAAGGTGTTGTCGCCCTTGTAGAACGGCTCGGCGAGGCGGTCGGAGATGATGCACGCGCCGATCGGGGAGTAGCCCGAGGTCATGCCCTTGGCGCAGGTGATCATGTCCGGGACGTAGCCGAACTTGTCGCAGGCGAAGGTGGTGCCGAGGCGGCCGAAGGCGCAGATGACCTCGTCCGACACGAGCAGCACGTCGTACTTGTCGCAGATCTCGCGCACGCGCTGGAAGTAGCCGGGCGGGGGCGGGAAGCAGCCGCCGGCGTTCTGCACGGGCTCCAGGAAGACCGCGGCGACGGTGTCCGGGCCCTCGAAGAGGATCTGCTGCTCGATCTGGTCGGCGGCCCAGCGGCCGAAGGCCTCGGGGTCGTCGCCGAAGAGCGGGGCGCGGTAGATGTTGGTGTTGGGCACCTTGTGCGCGCCCGGCACGAGCGGCTCGAAGGGCGCCTTGAGACCCGGCAGACCCGTGATGGACAGGGCGCCCTGAGGGGTGCCGTGGTAGGCGACCGCGCGGGAGATGACCTTGTACTTGGTGGGCTTGCCGGTCAGCTTGAAGTACTGCTTGGCGAGCTTCCAGGCGGTCTCGACGGCCTCGCCGCCACCGGTGGTGAAGAAGACCTTGTTGAGGTCGCCGGGGGCCTCGTGCGCCAGGCGCTCGGCCAGTTCGACGGCCTTGGGGTGGGCGTAGGACCACACCGGGAAGAAGGCGAGCTCGCTCGCCTGCTTGGCGGCGACGTCGGCGAGCTCGGTGCGTCCGTGACCGGCCTGGACGACGAACAGACCCGCGAGACCGTCGAGGTAGCGCCTGCCCTTGTCGTCGTAGATGTAGGTGCCCTCACCGCGGACGATGGTCGGGACGGGGGAGTTCTCGTACGAGGACATGCGGGTGAAGTGCATCCACAGGTGGTCGTACGCGGATCGGCTGAGGTCCTTGGTGCTCACGGTTATCGGGTCCTCACGGTTATCGGGTTCCCCACATGTAGGTCTGCTTCTTGAGCTTCAGGTAGACGAAGCTCTCGGTGGAGCGCACGCCGGACAGGGCACGGATGCGTTTGTTGATGACGTCCAGCAGGTGGTCGTCGTCCTCGCAGACGATCTCGGCGAGGACGTCGAACGAGCCCGCGGTCATCACCACGTACTCGACCTCCGGCATGGCCGTCAGCGCGTCGGCTATCGACTCGACGTCGCCCTCGACGTTGATGCCGACCATCGCCTGCCGGCGGAAGCCCACGGTGAGCGGGTCCGTGACGGCGACGATCTGCATCACGCCCTGGTCGAGCAGCTTCTGGACGCGCTGGCGCACGGCCGCCTCGGAGAGCCCGACGGCCTTGCCGATGGCGGCGTACGGCCGGCGGCCGTCCTCCTGGAGCTGTTCGATGATGGCGAGGGAGACGGCATCCAGCTGGGGAGTGCCGTTCCTGGGCTCGCGGGAGTCCCTCTGGTCTGCGCTTCGACTGGCCACGAGCTCACTCTGCACGAGGACTCGTCGGTTTCGCAAGGCTGGATCGATGAAATTCGTTGTTTCAGCGATTCATGCGTGCGGATTTCGCAGATCTGAAAGGGAGGGGGGTGTTGAAACCGTGGACGGAACGATTAGGGTGGGCATCTCAAGGAATGGACACTCGACAGGAGGGCCGGCAGTGACCACCGAGCTGCGTCGTCTGCGCAACTACATCGACGGGGAGTTCCGGGACGCCGCCGACGGACGGACCACCGACGTGGTGAACCCCGCCACCGGCGAGGCGTACGCCACCGCACCGCTGTCCGGGCAGGCGGACGTCGACGCCGCCATGGCGGCCGCCGCCGCGGCCTTCCCGGCCTGGCGCGACACCACCCCGGCCGAGCGTCAGAAGGCCCTGCTGAAGATCGCCGACGCGTTCGAGGAGCGCGCCGAGGACCTGATCGCGGCGGAGGTCGAGAACACCGGCAAGCCGATCGGTCTCACCCGGTCGGAGGAGATCCCGCCGATGGTCGACCAGATCCGCTTCTTCGCGGGCGCCGCCCGCATGCTCGAGGGCCGCAGCGCCGGCGAGTACATGGACGGCATGACCTCGATCGTCCGCCGCGAGCCGATCGGCGTCTGCGCGCAGGTCGCGCCGTGGAACTACCCGATGATGATGGCCGTGTGGAAGTTCGCCCCGGCCCTCGCCGCGGGCAACACCGTCGTACTGAAGCCGTCGGACACGACCCCCGCGTCCACGGTCCTGATCGCCGACATCGTCGGCTCGATCCTGCCCAAGGGCGTCTTCAACGTCGTCACCGGCGACCGTGACACCGGCCGTCTGATGGTCGAGCACCGCACCCCGGCGATGGCCTCCATCACCGGCTCGGTGCGCGCGGGCATGTCGGTCGCCGAGTCGGCGTCCAAGGACCTCAAGCGCGTCCACCTGGAGCTGGGCGGCAAGGCCCCGGTCGTCGTCTTCGAGGACACCGACATCGCCAAGGCCGTCGAGGACATCGCGGTAGCGGGCTACTTCAACGCCGGCCAGGACTGCACGGCCGCCACCCGTGTGCTCGTCCAGGCCTCCATCCACGACGAGTTCGTCGCCGCGCTCGCCAAGGCGGCCGCCGACACCAAGACCGGCCAGCCGGACGACGAGGACGTCCTCTACGGGCCGCTGAACAACCCCAACCAGCTCAAGCAGGTGTCCGGGTTCATCGAGCGCCTGCCCGCGCACGCCAAGGTCGAGGCCGGTGGCCACCAGGTCGGCGAGAAGGGCTACTTCTACGCCCCGACCGTCGTCTCCGGCCTGAAGCAGGACGACGAGATCGTCCAGAACGAGGTCTTCGGCCCGGTCATCACCGTCCAGTCCTTCAACGACGAGGACCAGGCCGTCGAGTGGGCCAACGGCGTCGAGTACGCCCTCGCCTCCTCGGTGTGGACCAAGGACCACGGCCGCGCGATGCGCATGTCCAAGAAGCTCGACTTCGGCTGCGTGTGGATCAACACCCACATCCCGCTGGTCGCCGAGATGCCGCACGGCGGCTTCAAGAAGTCCGGCTACGGCAAGGACCTGTCCGGGTACGGCTTCGAGGACTACACCCGTATCAAGCACGTGATGACCTCGCTGGACGCGTAAGCGCTCCGCGCGAGAGCGGTCGGCCCGGGCTGCCTCGGCGGCTCCGGGCGGCCCACTCGGCCCAGTCGGCCCCGGACGGAGGGCGGAGCGTCCGGGGTCGCGTCGTGGCCGGGAACGCCTTCGCGGGTGCGAGCGCCGGCCGTGGGTGCTTTTGCGCAGTTCCCCGCGCCCCCAAGAAGGCAGTTCCCCGCGCCCCCGAAAAAAGCGGTGCTCCGCGCCCCCCAAAAAAGGCGTCGGCATCACTGTCGGCCCGCCCTCGACAACGTGTCGGCCGGCCTCGTTTCCGCTCGACGTCGTCGACCACTACTACGACCCCGAGGTCGCCGCCGCCGAGCTGGCCGCCTGGGTGAACTACGTCTGCCCGGTGCCCGCCGCCCGTGACGTGCTGGCCTCGGTCAAGGACGGGGAGACCGCCGAGCTGGCCGAGAACCCGCTGATCTTCCCCGACGACGCGATGCGCGCGCGGCCGGCCGTCGCCCGGGCGTCACGGCCGGGGGCGCACGGAGTTCGGCAGACGGTGGAACGCGATCGCCGGGTTGTGACGACCGCGTTCCCGGGTGGGCGCCGGCGGTCCGGCCGGGCCGTCAGTGGCCGTGGCCCGTGGAGCGCTCCGCCTCCGGCGCGGCCGGACCGGCCGTACGGCCGTCCGCCCGCGCCGTGCCGTCCGTGTGCACCGTGAAGGCGGCCGTACGCACCTTGCCGTCGACCTTGAAGTCGAGGAAGAGGCGGTAGTCGCCGGTGCTCGGCGCGGCCGCCGTGAAGGCCACCTCCGGTCCCGAGGCCGCCGTGCCGCGGGCCTCGTCGTGCGGATGGACGTGCAGATAGGCGAGGTCACCGGAGCGCAGGGCGACGAGGTGGCCGTAGGCGCCGAGGTAGGGCTGGAGGCGGGCCGGTTCGCCGGCGCGGGTGACCTCGAAGGTGAGGTCGCTCTCGGCGCCCGGGGCGAGTGAGCCGGTGAGCTCGACGGTGTAGCCGTCGACGGTGGCCCGCGCACCGGTCTCGGGGAGCCCGGCGGGCGCGTACCGGCCGGTGACCGCGAGGTCGGTGCCCAGCGTCAGGTTCTCGCCGCCCGCGGCGGGCGTGAAGTCGGCGAAGACCCGGTAGGAGCCCGCGGCGGGCAGTTCGGCGCCGGTGCTCCAGGTGCCGTCGGCGCCGCGGACCGGGTGCAGATGGCGGTACGTGGTGAGGTCCCGGGACGCCACGATCAGGTGCAGTTCCTTCTCGTGCTCGCGCCGGTACTCGGTCACCGGGCGCCCTTGCTCGTCGCGCACGGTGAAGCGCAGGACGCTCTCCTCGCCCGCGGGCACGCGGGCGGTCTCCAGGTCGAGCGTGTAGCCGCCCTCGGAGACCTGGAGGCCGCCGGGCGGCCGCGCCCCGGGCCCGGTGTCGGCGGGCTTCTCGGCGGGGGCGTGGCCGCCGTGGGCGGCGGGGCGCTTCCCGCTGTCCGGGGAGACCGGGCCGACCACGTCCCCCACGGCGAAGGCGGTGCCGAAGGTGGCGGCCACGGCTGCGGCGAACGCGGCGATCTTCACTACGGGCTTCATCTCGGGCTCCTCGTACAGCTTCAAGGCGACTCCCCTCATTCATGCATACCCCTATGGGGTATTACAAGGCCTTGCCAGGAAATACCTGAGGGGGGTATACCTGGAACAGTCAGATACCCCTTAGGGGTATACGAAGCCCGGTCCTGGAGGACTCCTCATGACCACGACGGCACCCGAGGCCACCGACGCCGGCCGGGTCGAGCTCGCCATCGGCGGTATGACCTGCGCCTCCTGCGCGGCGCGCATCGAGAAGAAGCTCAACCGCATGGACGGCGTCACCGCCACGGTCAACTACGCGACCGAGAAGGCGCAGGTGACCTACGCGGGTGCCGTGACCGTCCCCGACCTGATCGCGACGGTCGAGGCCACCGGGTACACCGCGCGGGAGCCCCGGCCGGCCGTGGCCGAGCCCGGCCCCGAGCGGGCCGAGGCCGAGCCCGATGAGCTGAGGCCGCTCAAGGAACGGCTGGTCACCGCCGTCGTGCTGGCCGTGCCGGTGATCGCGATGGCGATGGTCCCCGCGCTCCAGTTCGAGTACTGGCAGTGGCTGTCGCTGACCCTGGCGGCGCCCGTGGTGACGTACGCGGCCTGGCCGTTCCACCGGGCCGCGTGGACCAACGCCCGGCACGGGGCCGCGACGATGGACACGCTCATCTCGGTCGGCACCTCGGCGGCGTTCCTCTGGTCGCTGTGGGCGCTGTTCCTCGGTACCGCGGGGACGCCCGGCATGACCCACCCCTTCGAGCTGACCATCGCCCGCAGCGACGGCTCGGGGAACATCTACCTGGAGGCAGCGGCCGGAGTCACCGCCTTCATCCTGGCGGGGCGCTACTTCGAGGCCCGCTCCAAGCGGAAGGCAGGTACCGCGCTGAAGGCGCTGCTGGAGCTGGGCGCCAAGGAGGTCACCGTCCTGCGCGGCGGCCGCGAGGAACTGATCCCGGTCGGCGAGCTCAAGGCCGGTGACCGCTTCCTGGTCCGCCCCGGGGAGAAGATCGCGACCGACGGCACCGTGGTGGAGGGCTCCTCCGCGGTGGACGCCTCGATGCTGACCGGCGAGTCCGTGCCCGTGGAGGTCGGCGTCGGCGACGGCGTCACCGGCGCCACCCTGAACGCGGGCGGCCGGCTGGTCGTCGAGGCCACCCGGGTCGGCGCGGACACCCAGCTCGCCCGGATGGCCAGGCTCGTCGAGGACGCGCAGAACGGCAAGGCCGCCGCCCAGCGGCTCGCCGACCGGACCTCCGGGGTGTTCGTCCCGGTCGTCATCGCCCTCGCGCTCGGCACCCTCGGCTTCTGGCTC
Source organism: Streptomyces sp. NPDC005017 (assembly GCF_042873115.1). Taxonomy (NCBI): domain Bacteria; kingdom Bacillati; phylum Actinomycetota; class Actinomycetes; order Kitasatosporales; family Streptomycetaceae; genus Streptomyces; species Streptomyces sp. NPDC005017. Next base: position 101,711 of record NZ_JBIALD010000026.1, read on the forward strand.
GGCAACGGCGCCGGGCTGAGCGCCGCCTTCACCGCCGCCGTGGCCGTGCTGATCATCGCCTGCCCCTGCGCCCTGGGTCTGGCCACCCCGACCGCGCTGATGGTCGGCACCGGCCGCGGCGCCCAGCTCGGCATCCTGATCAAGGGCCCCGAGGTCCTGGAGAGCACCCGCAAGGCCGACACCATCGTGCTGGACAAGACCGGCACCGTCACCACCGGCCGTATGACCCTCCTCGCCGTCCACACCGCCGAGGGCACCGACGAGGCCGACGTCCTGCGTCTGGCAGGCGCCCTGGAGCACGCCTCCGAGCACCCCGTCGCCCAGGCCGTCGCCACGGGAGCCCTCGACAAACTCGGCTCGCTGCCCACGCCGGAGGACTTCGCCAACATCGCCGGTCTCGGCGTGCAGGGCGTCGTCGAGGGCCACGCCGTCCTGGTCGGGCGGGAGAAGCTGCTCGCCGAGTGGGCGATCGAACTGCCCACCGCGCTGAAGGAGGCGAAGACGGCCGCCGAGTCCGCCGGGCGGACGGTGATCGCGGTCGCCTGGGACGGCGAGGCCCGCGCGGTGCTGGAGGTCGCGGACGCGGTCAAGGACACCAGCCGCGAGGCCGTCACCCGGCTGCGCGCCCTCGGGCTGACCCCGATCCTGCTCACCGGGGACAACGAGGCCGTCGCCCGCGCGGTGGCCGCCGAGGTCGGCATCGCCCCCGAGCACGTGATCGCCGAGGTGATGCCGCAGGACAAGGTCGACGTCGTCAAGCGCCTCCAGGGCGAGGGCCGTTCGGTCGCCATGGTCGGCGACGGCGTCAACGACGCGGCCGCCCTCGCGCAGGCCGACCTGGGCCTGGCCATGGGCACCGGCACGGACGCGGCGATCGAGGCCGGCGACCTGACCCTGGTCCGCGGCGACCTGCGGGTGGCCGCCGACGCGATCCGGCTCGCCCGCCGCACCCTCGGCACCATCCGCTCCAACCTGTTCTGGGCCTTCGCCTACAACGTGGCCGCCCTGCCGCTCGCCGCGGCCGGGCTGCTCAACCCGATGCTGGCCGGTGCCGCGATGGCCTTCTCCTCGGTCTTCGTCGTCGGCAACTCCCTGCGGCTGCGCAGCTTCCGGGCGGCGGGCTGACGGCCGCACCGTTTTCGGGCGGCGAACCGACAGCCGCACCATTGCCGGGCGGCGAGCTGACAACGGCTCGAAGCGGGGCCCCTGCTGCCAAGGGGCCCCGCTTTTGAACGTGTTCAATTCGAGGCGTACGCTGACCCCATGAATGACAGAGCCGCCCTGGTGAAGGGCATCCGCGCCTGGCTGGTCCTCTTCGTCGTCTGCCTGGTGCTCAGCGGTGCCACGGCCTTCCCGCTGGTCCACGAACTGCGCTGGACCGAGGACCTGTTGCACGCCCTGTCCGTGCAGGACCATCTGCCGGGCCTGACGGACTGGATCACCCGGGTGCGCAGCGGACTCGACGCCGCCGACGCCGACTACCCGTTCCTCCTCTACGGCACCGACTGGCTGGCCTTCGCCCATCTGGTCATCGCCGTCGCCTTCTACGGCGTCTTCCGGGACCCGGTCCGCAACATCTGGGTCGTGGAGTTCGGCATGATCGCCTGCGCCGGGATCGTCCCGCTCGCGCTGATCTGCGGGCCGATCCGCGACATCCCCTTCTGGTGGAGCGTCATCGACATGTCCTTCGGCGTCTTCGGGGTGATCCCGCTCTACGTCGTACGCCGCCGGATCAAGCGGCTGGAGGCGCTGACCGCCACGCCCCCGAGCGCGCTGGACACCCCGCCCGTCACCGCGTGAACGCGGGGAACGCGAAGCGCTGGGCGAGGGCCAGGCCCTGGGAGCGCGCGTCGGTGGAGTTGACCGAGAAGACCACGGTGCGGCACAGGTCCGGGGTCGCGGCGACACCCGTGGCGTACCCGGGCCGTGAGCCCGACTTGCCCCAGATCTCCTGGCCGCCGAGGGTGAAGCGCTCCAGCGCCATGCCGTAGCGCGCCCCGTCGAACGGCACGGTCAGCATCTCCCGCACCAGCGCGGGCGGTACGACCCGGCCGCCCAGGACGCCCTTCAGCAGCCGCTCCAGGTCGGCGGTCGTCGAGATGAGATCGCCGGCCGCCCACCGGTCGGACATGTTCCACTCGGTGACGTCGACCAGTTCGCCGCTGATCCACTCGTACCCGCGGTTGTGCGGCCCTCGCACCCGCGGGTCCGGGCCGGCCGGGAACGACGAACCCCGCATGCCCAGCGGCCCGAAGACCCGGGTCCGCGCCTGATGCGCGTACGTGTCGCCGGTGATCTTCTCGATCAGCAGGCCGAGCACGGTGTAGTGGATGTTGCCGTACGTCTGCCGCGAACCGGGCGTGTACCCGGGGCCCTTGGCGACGGCCGCCGCGACCACCTCCCGCGGTGTCAGCGTCTCGAAGCGGTGCGGGAACATCTCCTCGGTAGAGTCGCCGAAGCCCGCGCCGGGCTGGACACCGCTGGTGTACGTCAGCAACTGCCGTACGGTCACCGGCTCGAAGTCGTCGGTGAGCAGGCCCGGCAGATACTCCTGCACGGTCCCGTCGAGGGCGATGCGGCCCTCGGCGACCAGTTGCAGCACCACCGAGGCGGTCACCAGTTTGGTCACCGAGCCCGCCCGGAACCGGCCCCGCTCCAGCACCGGCCCCCCGGTGCGCAGATCGCGGACCCCGGCCGCGCCGTGCCAGGCGCCCTTGCCGCCCACCCGGACCAGCGCCGCGGTGACGTCGTCGGCCGGGATGCCGGCCAGCGCGGCGGAGAGGGCCTCGGTGTCCGGGGCGCTCGTGCCGGTGCAGGCCGCGGGGGCGGGGTGCCCGCCGGACGCGGCGAACACGGGGGCGGCCAGCGGGCCGGCCGTGAGGGCGAGCACGAGCGAGGCGGCGAGGGAGGCGGTGACCAGGGAAGTACGGCTGCGCGGACGCATGGGCGGGCTCCTCGGAGGGCCGGGTGCGGACGATGTGTGATCATCCTGCGGCCCCGCGCACCGCCGCGGATCGTCGCCGAGGAGGGCACCGCCCCTCGGGAAACCCTCAGCAACTCACCCCTGGGAAAGGGAAGTTGTCAGGGTCCGCCCCTACGGGACCGGTCCGCCCCTACGGGACGTCCTTCAGGGCGCTCAGCACCTCGACGCGGTTGGTCGTGATCGAGTCGACGCCCATACCGATGAGACGGCGCATGCTGCGGCGGGTGTCCGGCGTCCACACCGACAGCAGCAGCCCGTCGCGGTGCACCCGCGCGGCGAGGTCACGGGTGACCAGGCCCCAGCGGTAGTTGAGCCAGCGCGGCCGTACGGCCGCCAGCAGCCCGGCGCGCGGCGGTGCCAGCGTCGTCCAGGTCAGCGCGATCTCGGCCGATCCGTCGGCCTCGCGCACCGCCAGCATCGCCGGGGCGCCGGCGCAGTAGTACACGCGGTCCCGCGCCCCGCTCGCGCGTACCGCGTCCACCACCCGGGCCGCGGTGCGCACATCGCGCAGGCCCGGCAGGTCCACCATCACCCGGTGCCCGTCGGTCGCGGCCAGCGCCTCGGCGAGCGTCGGCACCGCGCCCTCGGTCAGGCCCCGCAGCTCCTCCGCGGACAGCACGCGCAGCGGCCGGTCCACCTCCCACAACCGCTTCAGCGTCTCGTCGTGCAGCAGCACCGGCACGCCGTCCCGGGTGAGCCGTACGTCGATCTCCACGGCGTCCGCGCCCAGTTCGAGCGCGGAACGCAGGGAGTCGAGGGTGTTCTCGCGGTAGCGGTAGGGGACACCGCGGTGGGCCACGGCGGTCACGTTCTGCATGGGCCCATTGTGATCCGCCGTCAGGGCGCCAGCCACGCCGCGGTGTACGTGTCGATCTCGTCGACGATCCGCTGCTTGCCGGCCTCGTCGAGGAAGGAGGCCTCCACGGCGTTCTTCGCGAGTTCGCCGAGGCCGCGCTCGTCCAGCCCCAGCAGCCGCGCGGCGACCGCGTACTCGCTGTTGAGGTCGGTGCCGAACATCGGCGGGTCGTCGGAGTTCACCGTCACCAGTACGCCGGCGGCCACGAAGTCCTTGATGGGGTGCTCGTCGAGCGTCGTGACCGCGCGCGTGGCGATGTTGGAGGTGGGGCACACCTCCAGCGCGATCCGGTTCTCGGCGAGATGGCGCAGCAGCTTCTCGTCCTGGGCCGAGCTGGTGCCGTGCCCGATGCGCTCGGCGCCGAGGTAGGTCAGCGCGTCCCACACGGTCTCCGGGCCGGTGGTCTCGCCGGCGTGCGGCACGGAGTGCAGTCCGGCGGCGATGGCCTGGTCGAAGTAGGGCTTGAACTGCGGCCGCGGTACGCCGATCTCGGGCCCGCCGAGTCCGAAGGAGACCAGGCCCTCGGGGCGGAGCCGGTCGTCGGTGGCCAGCCGCGCGGTCTCCTCGGCGGACGCGAGCCCCGCCTCGCCGGGGATGTCGAAGCACCAGCGCAGCACGGTGCCGAACTCGGTCTCGGCGGCCTTGCGGGCGTCCTCGATGGCGTCCATGAAGGCCCGCGCGTCGATGCCGCGCCGGGTGGAGGAGTACGGCGTGATGGTCAGCTCGGCGTAGCGCACCTGCTGGCGGGCCAGCTCACGGGCCACCTCGAAGGTCAGCAGCCGGACGTCCTCCGGGGTGCGGATGAGGTCGACGACGGACAGGTACACGTCGATGAAGTGGGCGAAGTCCGTGAAGGTGAAGTAGTCCGCGAGCGCCTCGGGGTCGGTGGGCACCTTGGAGTCGGGGTGGCGGGCGGCCAGTTCGGAGACGATCCGGGGGGAGGCGGAGCCGACGTGGTGGACGTGCAGTTCGGCCTTGGGCAGTCCGGCGATGAAGGCGTGCAGGTCGCCGGAGCCGGTTGCGGCGGTCGGGATGGCGCGGTCGGTCAAGGGTTCCTCCCGGGAACGGCGTCCCCGGACCGGCGGGCCCGGGACGCTGGTGATCGGCTGATCGGTGACTCGGGATCATCGTAGGCCGGGGGCACGGCGCGGGAACGAGGGCCGTAGCATGACGGGACTGCCGACAGAGGGGATCTGGCGCATGTCCGACGAGACGCAGCCGCCGGCCGGGCCGCAGCACGGTGGCGCGACGCCGCCCCAGGGCGACGGTCCGTGGTCGGCGCCCCAGGACGCGGCCGGGCCGGTTCCGCTGGGCAAGGGCGGGACCGCGGGGCCGGCCCCCGCCGCGGGCCCCGAGCGTGATCTCTGGGCGCCGCCCGCCGACGACGGCTCGCCCGGTCCGGGGCACACCATCGCCTCCGGCGCGCTGCCCATCGTGAACCCGTCCATGCACGACCAGCAGACGGTCACCTCCCTGCCGAGCCTGGGCGGCGGCCCGCAGCCCGCGCCCTGGACCGACCCGTCGGCCCAGGCCCCGGGCGGCTACCCGCCGCCCGCCGCGCAGACGCCCGCCTCCGGCACGCCGGGTGCCACGGACCCCTTCGCCCCGCCGGCCGCGTCCTATCCGCCCCCGGCCGGCCCCTTCACGGCTCCCGGAGCCGGTCAGCCCGTCCCGCCGCCGCCCCTCTCGCCCGACGGTCCCGGCCAGCCGGGGTACGGCTACCCGGGCGGCGCGGCCGGTTACGGCTATCCCGGCGGCACCTCCGGCTACGGCTACCCGGGTTCCGCGCAGCAGGCCCCCGCGGGGCCCGGTTACTACGGGTGGCCGGGGCTGCCGCCCGTGCCCAGCAACGGCATGGGCACGGCCGGTCTCGTGCTCGGGATCATCGCGGACGTCGTCTTCTGTCTGTGGCCGGTGGCCATCGTCGTGGGCATCCTGGCCGTGATCTTCGGTGCCGTCGGCCGTGCCAAGGCCGGCCGCGGCGAGGCCACCAACCCGGGCCAGGCCCTGGCCGGCATCATCTGCGGCGTGGTCGGCATCGCCCTGGGTGTGGGCTTCGGCGTCCTGGTGGTGGCCAACGCGTAGGACGGGCGCGACGGGCCGGGCTGCCCCTGTCCCGGGCCGGCCCGGGTGCCCCGGCCCGGGATTGCCCGGAGGCCATGGCTACGGGTGAGCCAGGGGCCGCTCAGGCCCCGCCCCAAAGTCGGCCGCTCAGGCCAACCCCCCGATCCGGCCCCTCAGGCCACCCCCCGATCCGGCCGCTACACCCCGCTCCGAAGCCGCTCCCGCGCCTCCATCAGCGCGAACCCCAGCAGGTTCGGTCCCTTCCAGCGCTCCGGGTCCCACGCCCCGTCGTCGTTTGCCGCCAGACCGATGCCCCAGACGCGGTCCACCGGACTGGCCTCCACCAGCACCCGCTGCCCCGTGCCGAGCAGGAACTCCCGCAGCCCGGGGTGCGCGGCGAACTTGTGGACGCTGCCCTCGACCACGATCCCGAAGCGCTCGCGCTGCCATACGCCCTCGTCGAAGCCCCGCACCAGCCGCCCGGCCTTCTTCGCCTGCGAGGGGTGCTCCGAGGCGAGGACCTGCCGCTCCGCCTCGGGGTCGTCGAACAGCCGCGCCTTGCCGGCCATCATCCAGTGCTCGGCCGTCGCGTACCGCACGCCGTCCACCGTGAACGGTGACGGCCACCACTGGCTCAGACAGCTCGCGCCGATCCGGCCGTCGGCCGTGGGCCTGTGCCCCCAGAAGTGCAGATACCTGATCCCCACCCCCGCGTGGACCTCCCTGATCAGGGCATCCCGAGAATCGATCTTTCCCATGCACGCGAGTGTGGCACGCACCACTGACAGTCCGTCTTCGGTTTTTCGTGTCGACTCGACACCTGGTCGACAGATTCCGTTGCGTAACCAAAAGGCAACAACGGAATCACTTGTTGGAGTCCATGTGCTCTGTCAGGATCGGCACTCAAATCGAGCTGGAGCTACGCCCACCCGCCCCCGTGGACAGCGGGGCGAAGGCGGAGGAGAGCGACATGCACAAGCCGGGCAACGCCACCCCGGAACGATTCCCCGCACATGAGCGCTTCGCGGCCGGGGCGCAGTACATCGCGGGCCGCTTCACGAAGGGCGCCTCGGGCCGTACCCACACGGTCACCGACCCGGCCACCGGCGAGGAGGTCCTCACCTACGAGCTGGCGGGAACCGGCGACGTCGACGCGGCCGTGGCCGCCGCCCGCGAGGCCTTCCCCGGCTGGGCCGGGGCCACCCCGGGCGAGCGCTCCGACGCGCTGCACCGGCTGGCCGCGGTGATCGCCGAGCGCGCCGAGGAGTTCGCCCGCGCCGAGTCCCTCCAGTGCGGCAAGCCGCTGAAGCTGACCCGTGAGTTCGACGTGCCGGGCACGATCGACAACACGGCCTTCTTCGCGGGCGCCGCCCGGCATCTGCAGGGCCAGTCGGCCGGCGAGTACTCCGGCGACCACACCTCGTACGTGCGCCGCGAGCCCATCGGCGTGGTCGGCTCCGTCGCGCCCTGGAACTACCCGCTCCAGATGGCCGCCTGGAAGATCCTCCCGGCCGTCGCCGCGGGCAACACGATCGTGCTGAAGCCCGCCGAGCTGACCCCGCTCACCTCGCTGCTGTTCGCCGAGGCCTGCACCGAGGCGGGCCTGCCCGACGGCGTGGTCAACGTCGTCACGGGCCTCGGCCGCGAGGCCGGCGAACACCTGGTCGGCCACCCGGACGTGGCCATGACCTCCTTCACCGGCTCCACCGCGGTCGGCAGGCGCGTCGCCGAGATCGCCACGGCCACCGTCAAGCGCCTCCACCTGGAGCTCGGCGGCAAGGCGCCCTTCGTCGTGTTCGACGACGCCGACCTGGACGCCGCCGTCAACGGCGCGGTCGCGGGCTCCCTGATCAACACCGGCCAGGACTGCACCGCCGCCACGCGCGCGTACGTGCAGCGGCCCCTCTACGAGGCCTTCGTCGAGCGGACCGCCGCCCTGATGGAGACCGTCCGCCTGGGCGACTCGTTCGCGTCCGGCACCGACCTCGGCCCGCTGGTCTCCCACGCGCAGCGCGACCGTGTCGCCGCCTTCGTCGACCGGGCGCGCGGGTACGCGCGCGTGGTCACCGGCGGCGAGGCCCCCGGCGGCGAGCTGGCCAAGGGCGCCTACTACCGGCCGACGCTGGTCGCCGACGCCGCCCAGGACAGCGAGATCGTCCAGTCCGAGATCTTCGGGCCCGTCCTGGTCGTGCTGCCCTTCGACACGGACGACGAGGGCATCGCGCTGGCCAACGACACCCCGTACGGGCTGGCGGCCTCCGCCTGGAGCCGGGACGTCTACCGGGCGAACCGGGCCACGCGGGAGATCAAGGCGGGCTGTGTGTGGGTCAACGACCACATCCCGATCATCAGCGAGATGCCGCACGGCGGTTATGGCCAGTCCGGCTTCGGCAAGGACATGTCGGCGTATTCGTTCGAGGAGTACACGCAGATCAAGCATGTGATGTTCGACAATACGGCGGTGCCGAGGAAGGACTGGCACCGCACGATCTTCGGGGACCGCTAGCCGTACCAGGCCGCCTGACCAGCGTCCGACAGACCTCCCGAAAGGGCACCAAACGCATGGAGCAGTACGAGCCCGACCGCCTCTCCGCGGCCCAGGTGGCCGCCATGCGGCGCAGCTTCCGCAACGGCAGGGCCTCCCTCACCCGCCGGTCCCTGCTGCGCGCCTCCGCGGGCGGCGCGCTCGCGGTCGGCGGTGCGGCGGCCCTGGCCGGCTGCGGCATCCCCGCCGCCGGCAAGACGCAGGGCGGCGAGTCCGCCGACGACCGCTCGGCGAAGGAGAAGACCGTCAGCTTCTCCAACTGGACCGAGTACATGGACGTGGACGAGAGCGAGAGGCACCACCCCACGCTCGACCGGTTCACCGAGCGGACCGGCATCAAGGTCAAGTACACCGAGGACATCAACGACAACGTCGAGTTCTTCGGCAAGATCAAGCCGCAGCTCGCGGCGGGCCAGGACACCGGGCGCGACATCATCGTGCTCACCGACTGGCTGGCGGCCCGGCTGATCCGCCTCGGCTGGGTCCAGAAACTCGACCCGTCCAACCTGCCGAACGCCTACGCCAACCTCTCCCCCCAGTTCCGCTCCCCGGACTGGGACCCGGGCCGCGCCTACTCCTACGTGTGGCAGGGCATCTCCACGGTCATCGCGTACAACAAGAAGGCGCTGGACGGCGTCGAGGTGAAGACGGTCTCCGACCTGCTCGACAACCCCAGGCTCAAGGGCCGGGTCGGTTTCCTGTCGGAGATGCGCGACAGCATCGGCATGACCCTGCTCGACATGGGCAAGGACCCGGGGAACTTCACGGCCGACGACTACGACGCGGCCGTCGCCCGGCTCCAGAAGGCCGTCGACAAGGGCCAGATCCGCCGCTTCACCGGCAACGACTACACCTCGGACCTGACCAGCGGTGACTTCGCCGCCTGCGTCGCCTGGGCCGGTGACGTGGTCCAGCTGAAGGCGGACAGCCCCGACATCGACTTCATCATCCCGGACAGCGGTTACATCACGTCGACCGACAACATGCTGATCCCCAACAAGGCACGGCACAAGGAGAACGCCGAGCGGCTCATCGACTACTACTACGAGCCGCAGGCGGCCGCCGAGCTCGCCGCGTACATCAACTACGTCTGTCCGGTCGACGGCGTGAAGCAGGAACTGGCGAAGATCGACGAGGACGCGGCGAACAACCCGCTGATCATCCCCGACAAGGCCATGGCCGCGAAGTCCCGCGCCTTCCGCTCGCTGAGCTCGAAGGAAGAGACGGAATTTGAACAGAAGTTCGCGAAGCTGACGGGGGCGTGACCGACGTGACCACCAAGAACGACAACACCGGCGACGTCCGCCTCACCGGCATCAGCAAGACGTACGCAGGCGGCTTCACCGCCGTGCAGCCGCTCGACCTGACCGTCCCGCAGGGCTCGTTCTTCGCCCTGCTCGGCGCCTCCGGCTGCGGCAAGACCACCACCCTGCGCATGATCGCGGGCCTGGAGGAGCCGACCACCGGCACGGTCTTCCTCGGCGACCAGGACGTCACGCGGCTGCCGCCGTACAAGCGGCCGGTCAACACGGTCTTCCAGTCCTACGCCCTCTTCCCGCACCTCGACATCTTCGAGAACGTCGCCTTCGGTCTGCGCCGGCGCGGCATCAAGAGCGTGAAGAAGCAGGTCGAGGACATGCTGGAACTGGTCCAGCTCGGCGAGCAGGCCCGCAAGAAGCCCCACCAGCTCTCCGGCGGCCAGCAGCAGCGCGTCGCGGTCGCCCGCGCCCTGATCAACACCCCCAAGGTGCTCCTCCTCGACGAGCCCCTCGGCGCCCTCGACCTCAAGCTGCGCCGCCAGATGCAGCTGGAGCTCAAGCGCATCCAGACCGAGGTCGGCATCACCTTCGTGCACGTCACGCACGACCAGGAGGAGGCCATGACCATGGCCGACACGGTCGCCGTGATGAACGCGGGCCGCGTCGAGCAGCTCGGCGCCCCGGCCGACCTGTACGAGAACCCGAAGACCACCTTCGTCGCCAACTTCCTCGGCACCTCCAACCTCATCGAGGCCGAGGTCGACGCGCGCGGCGGCGACGAGATCGTCCTCAGGGCGGGCGGCGGCAAGCTCGTCCTGCCCGCCGGGCGCTCCTCGGCACCGGCCGCGACCGGCGGCAGGATGCTGGTCGGGGTGCGCCCGGAGAAGATCTCCCTCGCGCACGCCGACGACGCCGGTGAGATACCCGACGGCCGCAACCGGATCACCGGAAAGATCGCCGACGCGAGTTTCATCGGCGTCTCCACGCAGTACGTCATCGACAGCCCGGTCTGCCCGGAGCTCTCGGTCTACGTCCAGAACGTCGACCGCGACACCCGGCTGGTCCCCGGCGCCGACGTCGTCCTGCACTGGAACCCGGCGCACACCTTCGGACTGGACTCCGCCCAGTCCCCGCTTGCCGGGACGGCGGGCGACGCGGGCATCCAGGAAGAGGCGGTCTGATGGCGACGCTCACCGAGGCGCCGCCCCTGGCGCCGGCCCCCGAGAAGACGAAGCCCCCGCGCAAGCGGGGCCGCTGGACGCCGTACCTCCTGCTGCTGCCCGGACTCGCCTGGCTGGTGGTGTTCTTCGCGCTGCCGATGGTCTACCAGGCGTCGACCTCCGTGCAGACGGGCTCCCTGGAGGAGGGCTACGAGGTCACCTGGCACTTCGCCACCTACTGGGACGCGCTGACCGAGTACTACCCGCAGTTCCTGCGGTCGGTGCTGTACGCGGGCTCGGCGACGGTGCTGTGTCTGGTGCTGGGCTACCCGCTGGCGTATCTCATCGCCTTCCGCGCGGGCCGCTGGCGGAACCTGATCATGATCCTGGTGATCGCGCCGTTCTTCACCAGCTTCCTGATCCGCACCCTGGCCTGGAAGACGATCCTCGCGGACAGCGGCCCGGTCGTGGAGGCGCTCAACACCCTGCACGTCCTGGACGTCACCAGCTGGCTCGGCATGACCGCGGGAGACCGGGTGCTGGCCACCCCGCTCGCGGTGGTCTGCGGTCTGACCTACAACTTCCTGCCGTTCATGATCCTGCCGCTGTACACCTCGCTGGAGCGCATCGACCCGCGTCTGCACGAGGCGGCGGGCGACCTGTACGCGCGGCCGGCCACCACCTTCCGCCGGGTCACCTTCCCGCTGTCCATGCCGGGTGTCGTCTCCGGCACGCTGCTGACCTTCATCCCGGCCGCCGGTGACTACGTCAACGCCGATCTGCTCGGCTCCACGGACACCCGCATGATCGGCAACGTGATCCAGACGCAGTTCCTGCGGATCCTGGACTATCCGACGGCGGCCGCCCTCTCCTTCATCCTGATGTTCGCGATCCTCGTCATGGTGTCGCTCTACATCCGCAAGTCCGGCACGGAGGATCTGGTTTAAATGGCCTTCGTCAACTGGCTCCGGCGCCATTTCGTCGTCATCGCGGGCCTGATCACGCTCGGTTATCTGCTGCTGCCCAACATCGTCGTGACGGTGTTCTCCTTCAACGATCCGAAGGGCCGCTTCAACTACCAGTGGCAGCAGTTCTCCACCGAGGCCTGGACCGACCCGTGCGGTGTGGCGGGGATGTGCGACTCGCTCACCCTCAGCCTCCAGATCGCGCTGTGGTCGACGCTGGGCGCCACCGCCCTCGGCACGATGATCGCCTTCGCGCTGGCCCGCTACCGCTTCCGGGCGCGCGGCGTGGTCAACTCACTGATCTTCATGCCGATGGCGATGCCCGAGGTCGTCATGGCCGCCTCGCTGCTCACCCTGTTCCTCAACATGGGCGTCCAGCTGGGCTTCTGGACGATCCTGATCGCCCACATCATGTTCTGCCTCAGCTTCGTCGTGACGGCCGTCAAGGCCCGCGTCATGTCGATGGACCCGAAGCTGGAGCAGGCCGCGCAGGACCTCTACGCCGGCCCGTTCCAGACCTTCGTCAGGGTCACCCTGCCCATCGCGGCCCCCGGAATCGCCGCGGGCGCGCTGCTCGCCTTCGCGCTCTCCTTCGACGACTTCATCATCACCAACTTCAACGCGGGCTCGACCGTCACCTTCCCCATGTTCGTCTGGGGCTCGGCCCAGCGCGGCACGCCCGTCCAGATCAACGTCATCGGTACGGCCATGTTCGTCATCGCCGTGCTGCTCGTCCTGACCTCCATGGTCATCAGCAGTCGACGCAACAGGCAAAAGGCGTAAAGCCCTTGTAGGGAGTTGAAATCATGGCCCCGAGCGCCATGAGTCGTGGCAACCACTGGACAAAAGCACTCTCCGACGCCCAGCCGGTCCCGTACTGGCTGGACGACCCCGGCCGGCCCCGCCCCGAACCCGCGCTGACCGGCGCCGAGACCTGCGACCTGCTGGTCGTCGGCGGTGGCTACAGCGGACTGTGGACCGCGCTCCTGGCCAAGGAGCGCGACCCGCGGGCGGACGTCGTCCTGCTGGAAGGCCGCGAGGTGGGCTGGGCCGCCTCGGGCCGCAACGGCGGCTTCTGCGCCGCCTCCCTCACCCACGGTCTGCCCAACGGGCTCGCCCGCTGGCCGGACGAGATCCACAGGCTCCAGGAGCTGGGCACCCGCAACCTCGACGAGATCGAGAAGGCGGTCGCCCGCTACGGCCTGGACTGCGAGTTCGAGCGCACCGGCGAGATCGACGTGGCGACCGAGACGTACCAGGCGTGGGAACTGCGCGACTGGTACGAGGAGATGCGGCGCGAGGGACTCGCCGAGGACATGGAGTTCCTCGACGCCGACGCGGTGCGCGAACAGGTCGACTCACCGACCTTCCAGGCCGGCCTGTACGACCGGCGCGGCGTGGCCATGCTCAACCCGGCCAAGCTGGTGTGGGGCCTGAAGCGGGCCTGCGTCGCACTCGGCGTCCGGGTCTACGAGCACACGCCCGCGCTGACCCTGAAGCCCTACGGCACCGGGATGGCCGTACGCACCCCGTACGGCCGGGTGCGCGCCCGCCAGGTGGCGCTGGGCACCAACATCTTCCCCAGCCTGGTCAAGCGGGTGCGCTCGTTCACCGTGCCGGTCTACGACTACGCCCTGATGACCGAGCCGCTCGGCCGGGAGCAGCTGGACGCGATCGGCTGGAAGAACCGGCAGGGGCTCGGGGACAGCGCCAACCAGTTCCACTACTTCCGGCTCAGCGCCGACAACCGCGTCCTGTGGGGCGGCTACGACGCGGTCTATCCGTACGGCGGGCGGGTGCGGGCGGAGTACGACGACCGGCCGGAGACCTACGCCAAGCTCGCCGAGCACTTCTTCACCTGCTTCCCGCAGCTGGAGGGGACGCGTTTCACGCACGCCTGGGGCGGGGCCATCGACACCTGCTCGCGCTTCTCGGCGTTCTTCGGCACCGCCCACCAGGGCAAGGTGGCCTACGCGGCGGGCTACACGGGTCTCGGTGTCGGCGCGACCAGGTTCGGCGCCGACGTGATGCTGGACCTGCTGGCGGGGGAGCGCACCGAGCGCACCGAGCTGGAGATGGTCCGCAGGAAGCCGCTGCCGTTCCCGCCGGAGCCGTTCGCCTGGACCGGTATCGCCCTGACCAAGTGGTCGCTGGCCCGCGCGGACGCGCACGGCGGCCGGCGCAACCTGTGGCTGCGGGCTATGGACCGGCTGGGGCTCGGCTTCGACAGCTGACCCGGTGAGCGCCGTCCCCCGAAAGTGGGGTGGCGAAGCCGCGTAATGATCGGCCCGGACCTCCCTCTCCCTCGTGGACGCGAACGTGTCCACGAGGGAGAGGGAGGTTTCTTCATGGCTGGGCCGAAGACCGCGGTGGAGTGGCTGGCGTCGGTAGCACCGGATCCCGAGGCGTGCCGCTGGGAGTGGGAGCGCAACCCGCTCGGGGTCGCCCTGCTGCCCGCAGGACGGGCCTGGGACGTGCTGATCCTGCCGGGCGGGCTCGGCTACCCCACCCTCGACGTGCTCACCCGCATCCTCGCCCGGCCCGGCCCGGTGCTGGTCGACATCACCGACAGCCGGACGGGGTTCCTGGTCCCGCCCGGCACGGCCGCCCGCTGGGTCGGCACGGGCATCCGCACGGCCGGGGCGGGCAGCTGGGTCGTGGTGCCCCATCCGGTCCGCTCCGCCGGCGGAGTGCGCTGGCTGGTGCCACCGGACGGCTCGGGCACCCTCACCGACCCGGCGCGGCTGGAACTCGCGATGCACGAGGCGGCGGCCGGTCTCGCCAGGGGCGGGGGTGACTAGGCCCTGTCGTCGAACTCCCGCCCGCCCCGCGACGCCACGCACGCTCCCCACTTCGTGGGAGCGCCCCCACTCGCCGCACCGGGCACCAGCCCGAGTACGTCCGGTACGAGGGCTTGCACCCGGCACTCCCCCGGAGGGGGGACCCCCAGAGCACGCACCTGACGCCGCGGGGCCGCCCTCCGGGCGACGACGGGAGTCCGACGACAGGACCTGGAGCGCCCCAGGGGACGGGCCGGTCATCGCGAGAGGTCTTGACCACTCAATTGGTCTGGACCAAGCTGGCAGCGCTCCACCCTCCATCTCCCCCATGCCCGGAGGCACTTGTGGAACGCTCCAGACCCCTGCTCGCCCTGCTGACGGCCACGGCACTCGCCGTACCCGGCATCACCGCGCTGTCGTCGGCCGCCCGCGCGGCCGACGCGGACCTCGCGCGCAACGGCGGGTTCGAGGCCGGCCTCGACGGCTGGACCTGCACCGCGGGCACCACCGTCACCTCGCCCGTGCGCACCGGCACCCGCGCGCTCCAGGCCACCCCGGCCGGCGGCGACAACGCCCGCTGCTCCCAGACGGTGACCGTGCAGCCGGACGCGCAGTACACGCTGTCCGGCCACGTCCGAGGCTCCTACGTCTACCTCGGCGCGAGCGGCACCGGCACCACCGACGTCTCCGCCTGGACCCAGTCAGCCCCCGACTGGCAGCGCCTGACGACGACCTTCCGCACCGGCCCGTCCACCACCCGCGTCACCCTGTACACCCACGGCTGGTACGGCACCGGCGCCTACCACGCCGACGACATCTCCCTGGTCGGCCCCGGCGCGACCCCCACCCAGCCGCCCGCCACCCCCACCGGCCTCACGGTCGGCACCGTCACCTCCGGCAGCGTCGCCCTGTCCTGGCCCGCGGTCTCCGGCGCCACGAGCTACGCCGTGTACCGGGGCGGCACCAAGGTCCAGACGGTGACGGGCACTTCGGCCACCGTCACCGGCCTGTCGCCCGCCACCGCCTACGCCTTCCAGGTCTCCGCCCTCAACGACGCCGGGGAGTCCGCGCGTTCGGCCACGGTCAACGCGACCACCGCCCCGGGCGGCGGGGGCGGCAACCCCGACCTCCCGGCGCACGCCCTCGTCGGTTACCTCCACACCACCTTCGCCAACGGCTCCGGCTACACCCGGCTGGCCGACGTGCCCGACAGCTGGGACGTCATCGACCTGGCCTTCGGCGAACCCACCTCGGTCACCTCCGGCGACATCCGCTTCAACCGCTGCCCGGTCACCGAGTGCCCGAACGTGGAGAGCGACGCCGAGTTCAAGGCCGCCGTCAAGGCCAAGCAGGCGGCCGGCAAGAAGGTCCTGATCTCCATCGGCGGCCAGAACGGCCAGGTGCAGCTGACCACGGCCGCCGCGCGCGACACCTTCGTCTCCTCGGTCTCGCGGATCATCGACGAGTACGGACTCGACGGCCTCGACATCGACTTCGAGGGCCACTCCCTGTCCCTGAACGCCGACGACACCGACTTCAGGAACCCGAAGACCCCCGTCGTCGTCAACCTCATCTCCGCGCTGAAGACCCTCAAGGCCAGATACGGCGCGAAGTTCGTGCTGTCGATGGCCCCGGAGACCTTCTTCGTGCAGATGGGCTACCAGTTCTACGGCACCGGCAAGTGGGGCGGCCAGGACCCGCGCTGCGGGGCGTACCTCCCGGTCATCCACGCCCTGCGCGACGACCTGACCCTGCTGCACGTCCAGGACTACAACTCCGGCCCGATCATGGGCCTGGACAACCAGTACCACTCCATGGGCGGCGCCGACTTCCACATCGCCATGACCGACATGCTGCTCACCGGCTTCCCGGTCGCGGGCGACACCAACAACGTCTTCCCGCCGCTGCGCCCGGACCAGGTCGCGATCGGCATGCCGGCGTCGACCAACGCGGGCAACGGCCATGTCGCCCCCGCCGAGGTCGTGAAGACCCTGGACTGCCTGACGAAGAAGACCAACTGCGGCTCGTACACCACCCACGGCACCTGGCCCGCGCTGCGCGGCCTGATGACCTGGTCGGTCAACTGGGACCGCTTCTCGAACTGGGAGTTCCAGCGGACCTTCGACGGCTACTTCGGCTGAGCACGGCCGCGTAGGCGGTCAGCAGCACCGCCGACAGGCACCAACTGGCCACGACGTCCAGTGGCCAGTGGTAGCCGCGCCGGACGAGACCGTAGGAGACGCCGAGCACGAGCGCGGCGTACACCGCCACGATCACGCGCCGCAGAAGTGCGGAGGACATCCGGGGGAGGAGGAGCAGGGCGGCCGCGCCGTAGGCGACGGCCGCCGTCGCCGTGTGGCCGGAGGGGAAGTAGCCCGTGCCCGGCGGCACGGCCGGGGTGCCCGGCCGGGCGGTGAGTTCCTTGACCGGGACGACCAGCGCGGGCACCAGCACCATCAGCGGCACGGTCCAGACGGCCGGCCGCCACCAGCGCTCCACGCCCTCGCGTCGGGACAGCCAGGCCGAGGACACCACCGCCACGGCGACCACGGGAAGCGCGACCAGCACACTGCCGAGGTCGGAGAGCCACTCGGAGAGTCGGCCGGGGCGTACCAGCGCCCGGCTGAGCCGCTCGTCCAGGCCGACCAGCGGACCGTCGGCCACCACCTGCCAGGTGATCAGGCCGAAGAGAACGGCCGGGAGCAGCAGAAGAAGGAAAAAGGTCGGCCGCCCCGGAACAGGGGGGGTGGTTCCGGGGCGGCCGAACGGATCGGAACGCCGCGCGCCCCGGGGGGTCTGGGGCGGGCGACCGTCCGATCGGTGAGGAGATCCGGAGCCTGAGGCCCCGTCTGTGTGCGCGAGGGCACGACCAGGTCGAAGCTGGGGAGGCCCCGGCCTGGCATCGCCCGTGGTGCCCCACGAGCGGGGTGTATCTCTCATCTGGGAAGAACTTACGTCAGGGTGCGGGGCCGGAACAGCCGGAACGACGTCCTGCCATCTACCCCGCACACCTTCTTCACACGTCTGCCGCAGGTGCCCCTTCAGAGGTGCGGACCACCTGCTCAGATGCGCGCGAACGCCTGCTCGATGATGTCGAGGCCCTCGTTCAGCAGGTCGTCGCCGATGACCAGCGGCGGCAGGAAGCGCAGCACGTTGCCGTAGGTGCCACACGTCAGGACCAGCAGGCCCTCGGCGTGGCACGCCTTGGCGAGCGCGGCGGTCGCCTCCGGGTTCGGCTCCTTGGTGGCGCGGTCCTTGACCAGCTCGATGGCGATCATGGCGCCGCGGCCGCGGATGTCGCCGATGATGTCGAACTTCTCGGCCATGGCGCCGAGGCGGGCCTTCATGACCGCCTCGATGTTCTTCGCCTTGGCGTTGAGGTCCAGCTCCCTCATCGTCTCGATGGAGCCGAGCGCACCGGCGCAGGCCACCGGGTTGCCGCCGTAGGTGCCGCCCAGGCCGCCGGCGTGCGCGGCGTCCATGATCTCGGCGCGGCCGGTCACCGCGGCCAGCGGCAGACCGCCGGCGATGCCCTTGGCGGTGGTGATCAGGTCCGGGACGATGCCCTCGTCCTCGCAGGCGAACCACTGGCCGGTGCGGCAGAAGCCGGACTGGATCTCGTCGGCGACGAAGACGATGCCGTTGTCGTTGGCGTACTTCACGATCGCCGGCAGGAAGCCCTTGGCCGGCTCGATGAAGCCGCCCTCGCCGAGCACCGGCTCGATGATGATCGCGGCGACGTTGTCGGCGCCGATCTGCTTGTTGATCATGTCGATTGCCTGGGCGGACGCCTCGGCACCGGCGTTCTCCGGACCCGTCAGCCAGCGGTAGCCGTAGGCGACCGGCACGCGGTAGACCTCGGGCGCGAACGGGCCGAAACCGTTCTTGTACGGCATGTTCTTCGCGGTCAGCGCCATCGTCAGGTTCGTCCGGCCGTGGTAGCCGTGGTCGAAGACGACGACGGCCTGGCGCTTGGTGTACGCGCGGGCGATCTTGACGGCGTTCTCGACGGCCTCGGCGCCCGAGTTGAACAGCGCGGACTTCTTGGCGTGGTCACCCGGGGTGAGCTCGGCGAGGGCCTCGGCGACCTCCACGTAGCCCTCGTAGGGGGTGACCATGAAACAGGTGTGGGTGAAGTCGGCGAGCTGGGCGCTCGCACGGCGTACGACGGCCTCGGCCGAGGCGCCCACGGAGGTCACGGCGATGCCGGAACCGAAGTCGATCAGGCGGTTGCCGTCGACGTCCTCGATGATGCCGCCGCCGGCGCGCGCGGTGAACACGGGCAGCACCGAGCCCACGCCCTGCGCCACCGTCGCGAGACGGCGGGCCTGAAGCTCCTGCGACTTCGGGCCGGGGATGGCGGTGACGACGCGGCGCTCCTGCGGAACTGCGGTCATGAGGGCTCCTGTGGGTCTTACGGACGTCTTTACGGACGCTTTCCTTCTTTTGTCGCAGGCTAGGCCCGGTCAGGAGGGGTCGGCATGCTCCAAGTGGGCGTCTTCGCGTGTCGCGGTTGTCCGCCGTGGACATAGCCGGGTGCCCGGGCCGGCCGACGCCGACTGGCGCGTCCCCGCCGCGTACCGGTGAACTCCCCTTGGCGGAGCGTTAGATTGACCGCTGACGACGGACCGCACGGCTGGTCAGGGGGCAAGGGCGATGGACAGCGACGGGACCCAGGACGCACGGGGCACACAGGCGAACCCGGTGCCGCGTCCGGCGGGTCCCCCGGACATGCCCGCGGCACCGCCCATGCCGGCGGCCCCGCCCCGGCGGGACGGCTCCGCCTTCCTGGCCTGGCTGCGGGCACCGAGGCCCGAGGCCGCACCGGGAGTGTGGCGCCTCGGGCACCGGCCCCGAGGCGCGGAGGAACCCGAGGAGGTGCCCGCCCGCCAGCTGCTCGGCGGCGCGCTGATCGCCTTCCTCGTCGGCTGGCTGCTCTGGTCCCTCCTCCAGAACGGCTACCTCGGCGGCTGGTGGATACTCCCGCTGGAGCTGCTCGTCCCCGACTCCTGGCTCGGCAGCGACAGCCGGATCGGCAACGCCCTGCTCTACAACGGCTACACCCTGGTCGTCGCCCTCGGGATCATGGTCGGGGTGGGGCGGCTGGGCCGCTGGGGTGACGTCTGGCGCCGCTTCGTCGCCCCGCTGCTGCGCCGCGGCGAGCCCGACCGGCCCGCCCCGGCCCCCGAGGACGACCCCGCCGCCTGGCCGCAGCTGCGTGCCGCCGGGGCCGTCGACGCCGCCGACCGGCTCGCCGAGGAGGCGCGCGGCGGGCTCATGCGGGACGTCGACCACGCCCGGATCGCCCGCGCCTGGCAGGGCGTGCGCACCGGCCGCTTCCCGCTGGCCGCCTTCACCGGCGCGGTCCTGCAGGACGGCTCCGCCGCCTGTCTCCACCCCTCCGGCGAACGCGACCTGCCCGCCCGGCACGCCCGCCACGACCTGCTCACCGGCCAGGTACGGCTCGGCACCACCGCCGACGACCCGCGCAACCCCTACACCTACCGGGGCACCGGCCTCGGACTCGGCCCCGATCTGCTCGGCACCTCCCTCGTCGCCGTCGGCCCCGCCGGGTCCGGCAAGACCGGCAGCCTGGTCCGGCCGCTCACCGAGTCCCTGTGCCTGCACGCGCTGGCCGGGCGCGCCGCCGTCGTCGTGGTCGGCGCCGCGGGCGCGGGGCTCGGCCCGGCCGACGCCTTCGACGTGGTCGTCCGAGTGGGCAACGCCGACTCCGTGTACGACCTCGACCTCTACGGCGGCACCACCGACCCGGACGAGGCCGCCGCGATACTGGCCGAGGCCCTGGTCGGGGACCTCGACGACGTACGCCGCGCCACCACCGTGCTCGCCCGGCTGCTCGGCCCCTTCCGTGCCGTGCACGGCCGTTTTCCCGGCGTCCCCGAACTGCGCCGCCTGCTCGACGGGGACCTCGGCCCGATCGCCGAGCTGCGCCAGGCCCTGGACGAGTCGGGACAGGAGTCGCTGCTGCGGGAGCTCGACGCGCGCGAACGGCAGCTCGGGCAGCCGGGCGATCCGGGCGGCACCCTCGCCGACCGGATCGCACTGCTCGACCGCCCCGCCTTCGCGGGCTTCTTCGACACCTCGGGCGCGTCCCGGCCCTTCTCCCTCAAGGCCCTCGACCACCCGGTCCGGGTCCGGGTCGACCTGCCCGAGCGCGGCCACGCCGACGCCTCGCGCATGCTGGCCCGGCTGGTGCTCGCCCAGTTCACCGCGAGCGTGGCGGTACGCGAGGACCGGTCGCTGTTCGCCTGTCTGGTGCTGGACGACGCCACCGGGGTCGTCACGCCCGAGGCCGTGCGCGGCATCCAGCGGCTGCGGTCGTCCAACGCCGGGGTCGTGCTCACCCTGCGCACCCTCGACGACGTACCGCGTCCGCTGCGCGGCCCGCTGCTCGGCGCCACCGGCTGCCGGATGGCCCTGGCCGGGCTCACCCCGTGGGACGGTCAGGACTTCGCCGAGGTCTGGGGCAAGGAGTGGATCGAGGCCCGGGACGTCACCGACCGGCAGATCATCGCCGAGACCCCGGCGGGCAAGGCCGTGCACATGCTGCGCCGGGTGATCACCGGCAAGGCGCCCACCGCCCGTGCCGTCACCGTCCGCCAGGTCGAGCGGGAGCGCTGGTCGGCGTCGGAGCTGGCGCACGGGGTGCCGCCCGGGCACGCCGTGCTGTCGCTGACGACGGTGAAGGGGGAGCACGCGCCGCCGCTGCTGGTGGACCTCCGGGACTAGGGACTGTGTGATGTTGTGATCAACCAGTCGTCTTCAGCAGGTCGTTGATCCAGATCATCGAGGCGCGGAGGTGGAGGCCGGCGAGGTAACT
>NZ_JBIALD010000027.1:0-96 GCF_042873115.1 Streptomyces sp. NPDC005017
TGACGGCGGCCGCTGCGGGCGGACACCCCCCGCCCCGTCCCCTTGCCGCCGTACGCGGCTGACGGCCCCGCCCGTGGGTCGCTGCGCGTCGTACGT
>NZ_JBIALD010000027.1:185-114402 GCF_042873115.1 Streptomyces sp. NPDC005017
CGTCGTACGTGTCTTCCGTTCTCGTCTGTGGCTGCTGCGCGTCGTACGTGTCTTCCGTTCTCGTCTGTGGCTGCTGCGCGTCGTACGTGTCTTCCGTTCTCGTCTGTGGCTGCTGCGCGTCGTACGTGTCTTCCGTTCTCGTGCGTGGCTGCTGCGCGTCGTACGTGTCTTGCGTCCTCGTCCGTGGCTGCTGCGTGCCGTACGTGTCTTCCGTCCTGTCTGTGGCCGCCGCGTGCCGTACGCGCCTTCCGCCCCGCCCGTGCCCCCTCCGCGCAGCCCGCGACCGCCTGCCGCCGCTGCGGGCATGCGTGCCGCCAGGGGCGGCACGGGTGGGCGCTGGGGGTCGTCCCCCTCCGGGGGAGGCGCCTCGCTGACGCCGAGCTGCGCACCGCCCCTCGCCCCAGCCGCGCCGCCGCCGCGCCTGGTAAGGGGGCCTCGCCGAGCGCAGCTCGCCTGCGGCGCCGGGCTGCGAAACCGTCCTGCCCCAGCCGCGCCGCCGCCGCGCCTGGTAAGGGGGCCTCGCCGAGCGCAGCTCACCTGTGGTGCTCGCGGTGCAGCGCTGCGAAACCGCCCCGGCCGCGCCGCCCCCGCACACGACCGGCCGTCGCCCAACAGGGCTAAACACGGCCGCCACACCCCGGAGGGAACCGTACGCTCCGGGGCATGCCCCTGAGCCTCACCGTCCTCGGCACATCCTCCCCGCACCCCGCCCCGGACCGCCCCTGCTCCGGATACCTGCTGCGCGGCGGCGGCGCGGAGGTGTGGGTGGACGCCGGGTTCGGAACGTTCGCGGAGTTGCGCAGGCACACGGACCCGGCCCGGCTGACGGCGATCTGGATCTCGCACCTGCACGCGGACCACACCGCCGACCTGCTGGCCGCGGCCTACGCGTACGCCTTCGGCGGCATGACGCCCGCCGGCCCGGTCCCCGTGTACGCCCCCGAGGGCTGCGACCGGCGGATCGCGGCCTTCCTCGGGCGGACGGACGCCGCGTTCCTGAACGAGGTCCTGGACTTCAGGCCGCTGCACGACGGCCACTTCGCGCGGCACTGGAACCTGACCCTGAGGGCGAGGGCCGTCGAGCACGACGGGGAGGCCTACGGGCTGCGGGCCGAGTGCCAGGGCAGTGTGCTGGCGTACTCGGGGGACAGCGGACCCTGCGCCGCGCTGCGCGAACTGGCCCGCGGCGCCGACCTGTTCCTCTGCGAGGCCGACATCGACAAGGCTCACGCGGGCGAACGGCAGGTGCATCTGACGCCGGAGGACGCCGGTGCATGTGCGAAGGGTGCGCGGGAGCTGCTGATCACCCACGTGGGGCCGACGCTGAGCCGTGAGGAGGCCGTCGAGCGGGCCGCCGTCGTGTTCGGCGGGCCCACCGGCGCGGCCCGCGAGGGCGAGACCCGGACCGTGTGAAAGCGCTTTCTAAATTCTCGTCGGAAGCATTGACGAAACCTGTGGGCGCTCCTAGTTTCATCGCGTCGTACTTCGTACGTCATATATGAGACGCGATACGTCAGATCCGAGAGGCGCGCATGACCTCTGTGCCCACGCCGATCCCGTCCCGCACGCAGTTCGTGCTGGAGGAGATCAAACGCCGCATCCTGACCGGCCGGTTGACCCCGGGCCAGGCCCTCGTCGAGGCCGAACTCGCCGCGCAGTTCGGGGTGTCCAAGACACCCGTGCGGGAGGCGCTGAAGACGCTGGCCGGGACCGGGCTGGTCGTGATGAGCCAGTACAAGGGCGTCACCGTGCGCATGGTGGACGCGGACATGGCGCGCGAGGTCTACGACGTACGCCTGCTGCTGGAGCCCGAGGCCCTGCGGCGGACGGTGCGGCGGAACGCCTCGCTGGACGCGGCCCGGGACGCCCTGGAGCGCGCCGACGCCGCGGACGACACCGCCGAACGGTCCCTCGCCAACCGGGAGTTCCACCGGGCCCTGTACCTGCCCTGCGGCAACCCGCTGCTCGGGCGGATGCTCGACGAGGTGCGCGACCAGGCCGCGCTGGTGTCCGCCGTCGCCTGGGCCTCGTCCCCCTCGTGGGAGCGGGAGGCCGGCGAGCACCGGGAGATCCTGCGGCTCGCCCTCGGCGGCGACGCCGACGGGGCGGCGCGTGCCCTGCACGACCACATCGCGTCGTTCGTGCGACGGGCCTTCCCGGACACGGCCGGTGACCAGGGAGAGGAAGCATGACGACGACGTTCGAGTCCCAACGGGCGGCCCTGGCCGACGTGGTGGCGATTCCGGTGACCCCCTTCGCCGAGGACGGCACGGTCGACCCGGACACCTACCGGGCCCTGCTGCGCCGGCTCCTGGACGGCGGCGTGCGGACCCTGACCCCCAACGGCAACACCGGCGAGTTCTACGCCCTCACCCCCGAGGAGCGGCAGTCCGTCACCGAGCTGACGGTGGAGGAGGCGGGCGAGGGGGCCGTGGTCCTGGTGGGGGTCGGGCACGACGTGCCCACCGCGGTCGCCTCCGCCCGGCACGCCCGGGAGCTGGGCGCCGCGATGGTCATGGTCCACCAGCCCGTGCATCCGTACGTCTCGCAGAACGGCTGGGTCGACTACCACCTGGCCATCGCCGAGGCCGTGCCCGAGCTGGGTGTCGTGCCGTACATCCGCAACGCGCAGCTGGAGGGCGGTCGGCTCGCCGAGCTCGCGGATCTCTGCCCGAACGTGATCGGCGTCAAGTACGCCGTTCCCGACGCGGCCCGCTTCGCCGGCTTCGCGCGGGACGCCGGGCTGGAACGCTTCGTCTGGGTGGCCGGGCTCGCCGAGCCGTACGCGCCCTCGTACTTCTCGGCCGGGGCCGCCGGCTTCACCTCCGGGCTGGTGAACGTCGCGCCCGCCGTCTCCCTGAACATGCTCGAAGCCCTGCGCTCCGGCGACTACGCCGCCGCGATGAAGGTCTGGGAGCAGATCCGGCGGTTCGAGGAACTGCGTGCCGCCCACGCCTCCGCCAACAACGTCACCGTGGTCAAGGAGGCCCTGGCCTCGCTCGGGCTGTGCCGTCGTGAGGTGCGGCCGCCGAGCCGGCCGCTGCCCGAGAGCGAGCGGGCCGAGGTCGCGGCGATCGTCGCCGGGTGGCCGATATGACCCGGGAGCTGAGGAGCCGTCAGTGGTACGGGGGCGACGGGATCAGGGCGTTCAGCCATCGGGCGCGGACCCGGCAGCTCGGGTATCTGCCCGAGGAGCATCTCGGCAAGCCGGTGATCGCCGTGCTCAACACGTGGTCGGACATCAATCCCTGCCATGTGCATCTGCGGGACCGGGCGCAGGCCGTGAAGCGGGGGGTGTGGCAGGCCGGGGGCTTCCCGCTGGAGTTCCCCGTCTCCACGCTGAGCGAGACCTTCCAGAAGCCGACCCCGATGCTCTACCGGAACATGCTCGCCATGGAGACCGAGGAGCTGCTGCGGTCCTACCCGGTGGACGGCGCCGTGCTGATGGGCGGCTGCGACAAGTCCACCCCCGCGCTGCTCATGGGGGCCGCCTCCGTCGATCTGCCGGCCGTGTTCGTGCCTGCCGGACCCATGCTTCCCGGACACTGGCGCGGCGAGGTGCTCGGCTCCGGTACCGACATGTGGAAGTACTGGGACGACAAGCGCGCCGGGCTCATCGGGGACTGCGAGATGGGCGAGCTGGAGAGCGGACTCGCCCGGTCCCCGGGGCACTGCATGACCATGGGGACGGCCTCCACGCTCACCGCCGCCGCCGAGGCGCTCGGGGTGACCGTGCCCGGCGCGTCCAGCATTCCCGCCGTCGACTCCGGACACGACCGGATGGCCGCCAGGGCCGGGATGACCGTGGTGGAGCTCGTCCGCCGGGACCGCCGGCTGTCCGAGGTGCTGACCCGGGAGGCCTTCGAGGACGCCGTGACCACCGTGCTGGGGCTCGGGGGCTCCACCAACGCGGTGATCCATCTGATCGCCATGGCGGGACGGGCCGGGGTCCGGCTCACCCTCGACGACTTCGACCGGATCGCGCGGACCGTCCCGGTGCTGGCCGACGTACGGCCCGGTGGACAGCGGTATCTGATGGAGGACTTCCACTTCGCCGGCGGGCTGCCCGGGTTCCTGTCGCGGATACCGGATCTGCTGCACCTGGACCGGCCGACCGTGTCCTGCGACTCCCTGCGCGAGCAGATCGCCGGGGCGCGGGTGCACGACGACGAGGTCATCCGGCCGCGCGAGCGCCCCGTCGCGCGTGAGGGCGGCGTGGCCGTGCTGCGCGGGAACCTGTGCCCGGACGGCGCCGTCATCAAGCACATCGCCGCCGAGCCGCACCTGCTCAAGCACACCGGACCCGCCGTGGTCTTCGACGACTACCGGACCATGCAGCGCACCATCGACGACCCGGAGCTCGGCATCACCGCCGACAGCGTGCTCGTGCTGCGCAACGCCGGGCCCAGGGGCGGGCCGGGCATGCCGGAGTACGGGATGCTGCCGATCCCCGGGCATCTGCTCAAGCAGGGCGTGCGGGACATGGTGCGGATCTCCGACGCCCGGATGAGCGGCACCAGTTACGGCACCTGCGTGCTGCATGTCGCGCCGGAGTCGTACGTCGGCGGGCCGCTGGCGCTGGTCCGCAGCGGCGATCTCATCACGCTGGACGTCGAGGCGCGATCACTGCGTCTGGACGTGCCCGACGAGGAGCTGGAGCGGCGGCGGGCCGGGTGGACGCCTCCGCCCGCGCGGTACGAGCGGGGCTACGGCTTCCTCTACGAGCAGCAGATCACCCAGGCCGACACCGGCTGCGACTTCGAGTTCCTCGCCCGGCCCGGCACGGTTCAGGACCCGTACGCCGGCTGACTCCCGCCCTGTTTGTGGGCCGGTATTTCGAACGGCTACCGGCAAGCGCTTCCATCGAACGGAGAACAGTCATGGCCCAAGCCGCAGCCGTGGCGAAACCGCCCGCGCCACCGAGGCGGCGCCGCACCTCCGCCACTCCGCGCAGGCTGCCGTATCTGCTGATCGCCCCGGCGGCCCTGCTGATGCTGGGCTTCATCGCCTACCCGGTCGTCAGCGTCTTCTACTACAGCCTGCGGGACTACAACCCCACCAAGCCCTGGCGGAACGGGTACGCCGGCTTCGGCAACTTCGTCCAGATCCTCACCGACGACCCGCAGTTCTGGGACACGCTGACCTTCAGCGCCCAGTGGGTGTCCGTCGAGGTCGGGCTGCAGCTGCTGTTCGGTCTCGCGCTGGCGCTGATCGTCAACCAGACCTTCGCGGGCCGGGCGCTGGGCCGGGCGCTCGTGTTCTCGCCCTGGGCCGTGTCCGGCGTGCTGACCTCCGCGATCTGGGTGCTGCTCTACAACTCCCAGACCGGCATCACCCGTTACCTCGCCGACGTAGGCATCGGGTCGTACGGCACCAGCTGGCTGTCGGACACCTCCACCGTCTTCCCGGCCGCCGTCGTCGCCGATCTGTGGCGTGGTGTGCCCTTCTTCGCGATCCTCATCCTCGCCGACCTCCAGTCCGTCTCCCGCGACCTGTACGAGGCCGCCGAGGTCGACGGGGCGAGCCGGCTCCAGCAGTTCTGGCACATCACGCTGCCGCACCTGAAGGACGCGATCGTCCTGTCCACGCTGCTGCGCGCGGTGTGGGAGTTCAACAACGTCGACCTGCTCTACACGCTGACGGGCGGCGGGCCCGCCGGCGAGACCACGACGCTGCCGCTGTACATCGCCAACACCAGCGTCGAGTCCCACGACTTCGGCTACGCGTCCGCGCTGACCACGGTCGCGTTCGTGATCCTGCTCTTCTGCTCGATCGTCTATCTGCGGCTGAGCAAGTTCGGAGGTGAGTCCAAGTGACGGTCAAGGAGGCCACCGCCGCCCCGAGCGCCCCCGCGCCGGAGCGCGTGCCAGACGCCCCGCGGCAGCGGACCGGCGGGCGGGAACGCCCCTGGGACCAGGTCCCTCGCCGGCAGATCTATCTGCCGCTGTCCGTGTACCTCGTCTTCACCCTCGTCCCCTTCTACTGGATCCTGCTGTTCGCGCTGCGCCCCACCGGCTCGACCTCGCTCGTGCCCTGGCCGATGACCGGCGAGCACTTCGAGAAGGTGTGGAGCGAACGCGGCTTCGGCACCTACTTCCAGAACAGCCTGCTCGTCGGCGTCGCCACCCTGGTGATGACGACGGTCGTCGCCCTGGCCGGCGGCTACGCCCTCGCCCGGTTCGACTTCCGGGTCAAGCGCGGCTTCATGCTCGCCCTGCTGTGCTCGCAGTTCGTGCCCGGCGCGCTGCTGCTGGTGCCGCTGTTCGAGATCTTCGCCGGACTGAACATGATCAACTCGCTGGGCAGCGTCGTCGTCGCCGAGACGGTCTTCCAGCTCCCGCTGTCGATGATCCTCCTCAGCAACTTCATCAAGAACGTGCCGTACTCGCTGGAGGAGGCGGCCTGGGTCGACGGCTGCAACCGCTTCACCGCCTTCCGGATCGTCGTGCTGCCGCTGCTGCGGCCCGGGCTGATCGCCGTCGGCTCCTTCGCCTTCGTGCACTCCTGGAACCACTTCCTGTTCGCCCTGATGTTCCTCAACGACCCCGCGAAGCAGACCATCCCCGTCGGCCTCAACACCCTGATGAGCGCCGACAGCGTCGACCTCGGGGCCCTGGCCGCGGGTGGCATCGTCGCGGCCGTGCCGGTGGTGCTGGTGTTCGCCTTCATCCAGAAGTGGCTCATCACCGGGTTCAGCGCCGGGGCGGTGAAGGGCTGATGGACGCCGTGCCCGTCGTGCTCGCCGGCGCCCGTGGCCATGGCCGCTGGCATGTCGAGAACATCCGCAGACTCGAGAGGCTCGGGCTTGTGCGGCTCGTCGGCGTCTGCGAGCTGACGCCGCTGACGGAGGACGAGTTCGGGAGCGAACCACCCGCTCAGTCCGCCGACTTCGGAAGGCTACTGGACGCCACGGGCGCCCGCGTCGCCGTCGTCTGCACGCCCATCCCCACGCACACCGGCCTCGCGCTGACCGCCGCCGCCCGGGGCGTCCACCTGCTGCTGGAGAAGCCGCCCGCACCGTCGTACGCCGAGTTCCGGCGGATGGCCGACGGGGTCGCGGCGGCGGGCGTCGCCTGCCAGGCCGGCTTCCAGTCCCTCGGCTCGCACGCCGTGCCCGCGATCCGCGAGCTGATCGCCGACGGGGCGATCAGCACGGTCCGCGGGATCGGCGGCGGCGGCGCCTGGGCCCGCGACAAGGACTACTTCCGCCGGGCGCCCTGGGCCGGACGGCGGCGCCTGGACGGGGCCGACGTGATCGACGGGGCGCTCACCAACCCGCTCGCGCACGCCGTCGCCACCGCCCTCGCCCTGGCCGGGGCAGACCGCGCCCAGGCCGTGGCCGCGGTGGAGACCGAGCTGTGGCACGCCCACGACATCGAGGCCGACGACACCTCCTGCGTCCGCGTCACCACCGAGGACGGCCTCCCGGTCGTGGTCGCCGCGACCCTGTGCGCCGAGCGGCCCGAGGAACCGTACGTCCTGGTGCACGGCAGCCGCGGCCGGATCACCTTCTGGTACAAGCAGGACAGGGTGCTGCTCCAGCGCGCCGGACACGGCCCCGAGGAGTTCGACCACGGCCGCACCGACCTGCTGGAGAACCTCCTCGACCACCTCGCCGGCGGGGCCGCCCTGCTCGTCCCGCCGGACGCCACCGGCGGCTTCATGAAGGTCGTCGAGGCGATCCGGCGGGCCCCCGACCCGGCCCCGCTGCCCGAACGGGCCTGGCGGGAGCTGCCCGAGGAGCGGCGGCGGATCGTACCCGGCGTGGAGGGCCTGGTCGCGGCCAGCGCCGGCACCCTCGCCCTGTACTCCGAACTCGGCGCGCCCTGGGCGGCCCGGGAGGTGAGCGCCCGATGACCGACACCCCGGTCCTGCGGGTCGCGGGCCGCCCCGTCGCCCGCTACGTCACCCGGCCCGAACTGCCCGACCGGCTCTCCCCGCGCCCCTATCTGCACCCCGTCACCACCCTCGGCGGCACGGCCGTCACCGAGCTGAGCCCCGCCGACCACCCCCACCACCTCGGCGTCGGTGTCGCCGTCCCCGACGTCGAGGGGCACAACTTCTGGGGCGGCCGCACCTACGTGCGCGACCGGGGCCCGACCGAGCTGGACAACCACGGCGCCCAGCGGCACGTCACCTTCCCGCTGCGCGACCCCGACGGGTTCGTGCAGGAGCTGCGCTGGATGGCCGCGGGCGGTGAGCTGCTGCACGAGCGGCGGACCGTCGCCGCGACCGGCCTCGGCGCCACCGCCTGGGCTCTGGACCTCACCTTCGCCCTCACCAACACCACCTCCGCACCGCTCACCCTCGGCAGCCCCGCCACCAACGGGCGTCCCGGCGCGGCCTACGGCGGCTTCTTCTGGCGGGCCCGCAAGGAGGCCGAGCCGCCCCGGGTGCTCACCCCGGACGCCGAGGGCGAGACGCAGGCGCACGGGCGGGCCGCCGACTGGCTGGCCCTGGTGGGCGGTTCCTGGACGCTCGTGTTCGCGGGCGTCACCGACGCCACCCGCCGCGACCCCTGGTTCGTGCGCACCGGCGAGTACCCCGGCGTCGGCTCCTCGCTCGCGCACACCGCGCGCACGCCCATCGCCCCCGGCGACACCCTCGTGCGCCGTGTCGTCACCGTCGTCGCGGACGGCCGGCTCGGCCGGGGCGAGGCCGCCGCGCTGGTCCGGAAGGCGGTCGCGCGGTGACGTACACCAACCCGGTCCTGAACGCCGACTGGTCCGACCCGGACGTATGCCGCGTCGGCGACGACTTCTATCTCACCGCCTCCAGCTTCGGCCGCGTTCCCGGGCTGCCCCTGCTGCACTCCCGCGACCTGGTCGACTGGACGCTCGTCGGCCACGCCCTGCAACGCCTGGAGCCCGCCGCGGAGTTCGACCGGCCGCGGCACGACCGCGGGGTCTGGGCGCCCTCGCTGCGCTTCCACGACGACCGCTACTGGATCTTCTGGGGCGACCCCGACCAGGGCGTCTTCCAGGTCAACGCCCCGCGGATCAGGGGCCCTTGGAGCACACCCCGGCTGGTGAAGGCGGGCAGGGGGCTGATCGACCCCTGCCCCCTGTGGGACGAGGAGACCGGCGAGGCCTATCTGGTGCACGCCTGGGCGAAGTCGCGCTCCGGCGTCAAGAACCGGCTCACCGGGCACCGGATGCGGCCCGACGGCACCGGGCTCCTCGACGAGGGGCGGGTGATCGTGGACGCCGACCGCCTGCCCGGCTGGTTCACCCTCGAAGGGCCCAAGCTGTACCGGCACGACGGCTGGTTCTGGATCCTCGCCCCGGCCGGGGGAGTGGAGACCGGCTGGCAGGGCGCCTTCCGCTCGCGCGGGTTCTTCGGACCGTACGAGGAGCGGGTCGTCCTGGAGCAGAAGGACACCGAGGTCAACGGCCCTCACCAGGGCGGCTGGGTGCGCACCCCGGCCGGCGAGGACTGGTTCGTCCACTTCCAGCGGCGCGGCGCGTACGGCAGGGTCGTCCATCTCCAGCCGATGCGCTGGGACGCGGACGGCTGGCCGGTGATCGGCGCCGACGGCGCCCCGGTCACCGTGCACAGGCGGCCCCGTCTGCCGCCGCAGCCGCCCGCCGCGCCCGCCACCGACGACGACTTCCCCGGCGGGCGGTACGGAAGCCAGTGGCAGTGGACCGCCAACCCCCAGGACGGCTGGGCGCCGCAGCACTCCGCGGACGGCCTGCGCCTGGCCTGTGTCCGTTCGGCCGACGCGCACGATCTGCGCCGGGTGCCGAACGTGCTCACCCAGCGGCTGCCGGGCATGCCGTGCTCGGTCGAGGCCGGACTCCGCCTGGAGAGCGAGGAGACGGGCGCGCGGGCCGGACTCGCCGTGCTCGGGGACGCCTTTTCGTGGATCGGGCTGGAACGGCGGGCCGACGGGACGGCGTGGCTCGTGCACCGGTTCGCCGAGAGCACCGCCGGGGCCGAGCGGGACGCGGCCCACCCGGTGCCCGCCCCCGGCGGCCGGGCCCTGCTGCGGATCGACCTCACCCCCGGCGCGCGCTGCCGCTTCTCCTGCGACGTCGGTGACGGGCCGCGCCCCTGCGGGCAGGTCTTCGCCGCCACGGGTTGGCGCTGGGTCG
Organism: Streptomyces sp. NPDC005017; assembly: GCF_042873115.1. NCBI lineage: Bacteria > Bacillati > Actinomycetota > Actinomycetes > Kitasatosporales > Streptomycetaceae > Streptomyces > Streptomyces sp. NPDC005017. Next base: position 10,283 of record NZ_JBIALD010000027.1, read on the forward strand.
GAGCCCTGCTGGGCCTGTTCGCCCTGGCCCCCGGGGGACCCGGCCCCGCGGGCACGGCCGAGTTCACCCGCTTCCGGGTCACGCCCGCGTAAGTCCCCGGACCCCCACAACTTCATATCCCCGACCGGAACCACACGAAGAGAGCCGACGATGAAGTTCAGCATCAGCAGAAGCAGGCGGGCCCTGGCGGCCGTCGCCCTGGGATCCGCGCTCGCCCTGACCACGACCGCGTGCGGCGACGACGGCAGCGGCTCCGGCGGCGACAAGGGCGCCGAGGGCAGCGGCACCGGCAAGATCGTCTTCTGGGACAACAACGGCGGTGTCCGCACCGACGTCTGGAAGGAGATCATCGCCGACTTCGAGAAGGCCAACCCGGACATCGACGTCGAGTACGTCGGCATCGCCTCCACCGAGTACCAGTCCAAGGTCGACACCGCCATCCAGGGCGGCGGACTGCCCGACGTCGGCGGGGTCGGCGCGGCCATGCTCGCCGGGTTCTCCGCGCAGAACGCGCTGGAGCCACTGGACGAGCGCCTCGGCAGGTCCGCCCTCAAGGGCATGCTCAACGCCGACATGGTCGCGTCGATGAAGGCGGCCGGAGGCGGGGACGGCACCCTGTACTCCATCCCGACCTCCGCCAACAACGGCGTGCTGTACTACCGCACCGACCTGTTCCGGAAGGCGGGCCTGGACGAGCCGGCGACCTGGGAGAAGTTCTACGAGGCCGCGGAGAAGCTGACCGACGCCGAGAAGAACGCGTTCGGCTACACCATCCGCGGCGGCGCCGGGTCCATCGCCCAGGCCTTCGACGCGATGTACGGGCAGTCCGGGATCACGTCGTTCTGGAACGGCGACACGACCACGGTCAACGACCCGAAGAACGTCGCCGCGCTGGAGAAGTACGCCGCGCTGTTCAAGAAGGTCACGCCCGCGGCCGACCTCAACAACGACTTCACCAAGATGGTCGCGCAGTGGGACTCCGGCACGATCGGCATGCTCAACCACAACCTCGGCTCCTACCAGGACCATGTGAAGGCCCTCGGCGCCGAGAAGTTCCGCGGCATCCCGCAGCCGGTCGGCGCCGCGGGCAAGCGGGTCCAGGTGTCCAACCCGGTCGACGGGCTGGGGCTGTTCAAGAGCTCGAAGAACAAGGACGCCGCCTGGAAGTTCATCGAGTTCGCGCTCTCGCACGCGGAGAACTCCAAGTTCAACGAGTCCGCGGGGCAGGTCCCGGCGAACACGCAGGCCGCGCAGGACACCTGGGTGGGCAAGGCCGAGCCGACCAAGCTGGCCGCCGCCGCGCTGACCGACGGATCGACCACCATCGTGCAGCTGCCCTACTACCTGCCCGACTGGAACACCATCTCCAAGGCCGACAACGAACCGAACTTCCAGAAGGTGCTGCTGGGGACCATGAGTGCCAAGGACTTCCTGGACGGGCTGGCCGAGCAGCTGAACGAGGCGCAGGCCGAGTGGAACGAGCAGAAGGGCTGAGTGCGGACGGGACTCCGCCGGGTGCGGTCCGTACGCCGCCGGGCGCGGGCCCGGGCGGTCCGCACACCGCCGGGCGCGGGCCGTCGTCCCCGGGCGGCCGTGCCCTCGCGGCGGAGCCGCCCCCGCCCCCTGACCACCCCGGGCGGCCGTGCCCTCGCGCGAAGCCGCCCCCCTCATGGATGACCTGGCCGTCGGACCCTGAGAGTTAGGAGAGCCGTAAGTGAACACCTCAAGATGTCATGCACGTGTCATGGGTGTGCTGGTGGGCTGCACCGCCCTGGTGCTGTCCGTCACCACGGGAGCCGCCGCCGGCCCCGAGTCCCGGCGCGACCTCGCGCGCGAGGTCCTCGGGGCGGGCGACGGCTGGGGGTCGTACGGCACCGGCACCACCGGAGGCGCCGCGGCCGAAGCCGGGCACGTCCACACCGTGCGCACCTGGGCCGAACTGAGGAGCGCCCTCGCCGACGGCAGCGGCGCGCCGAGGATCGTCAGGGTCGTGGGGACGATCGACGCGGTCGCGCAGGGCTGCGACGCCTTCGCCGTCCCCGGCTACGACTTCGACGCCTACCTGGCCAAGTACGACCCCGGCACCTGGGGCCTCGACACCGACCTCAGCGGCGAACCGGACGACAGCCCCGAGGGACTGCGCCGCGCCTCGGCCGCCCGGCAGGACCGGGCCATCAAGGTGAACGTGCCCGCGAACACCACCCTCATCGGGGTGGGGCGCGACGCGGCGATCCACGGAGCCAGCCTCCAGATCAAGGACGTCGACAACGTCATCGTCCGCAACATCACCTTCGAGAGCCCCGTCGACTGCTTCCCGCAGTGGGACCCGACCGACGGCGACAAGGGCAACTGGAACTCCGAGTACGACACCGCCGTCGTCCACAACTCCACCCACGTGTGGATCGACCACAACACCTTCACCGACGGCGACAGCCCCGACAGCGCCGCCCCCACCCACTTCGGGATGCTCTACCAGCGGCACGACGGCGAACTGGACATCGTCCGCGGCGCCGACCACATCACCGCCTCCTGGAACGTCTTCGCCGACCACGACAAGACGATCCTCGTCGGCAACAGCGACGGTGCCGCGGCCACCGCCTCCGACCGCGGACACCTGAAGGTCACCTTCCACCACAACCTCTTCAGGAACCTCGTCGAACGCGCGCCCCGCGTCCGCTTCGGCCAGGTCGACTCCTACAACAACCACTTCGTCGCCGGCACCTCGTACTCCTACAGCTTCGGCATCGGCAAGGAGTCCCAGCTCGTCGCCGAGCACAACGCGTTCACCCTGCCCGCCGGGGTCAGCCCCGCGAAGATCCTCAAGAAGTGGAGCGAGGCGCCGCTCACCGCCGGCGGCAATGTCGTCAACGGCCGTGCCACGGACCTGACCGCCGTCCACAACGCCGCCCTCCCCGCCGAGACGCTCCGGTCCGGCGCGGGCTGGACGCCCGTGCTGCGCACCGGGGTCGACCCCGCACGGGCCGTGCCCGGCATCGTCGCCTGCCGCGCGGGCGCCGGCCGCCTGCGCTGACCCGCCTCCCGGAACGGCCGGGGCGGTCCGCACCGCGGCCCCGAACGGGCCCGCCCGCCCCGGCCGAACCCCCTCACGCCCCTCACCGTGAAGGAGCACCCGCGCATGCCCCACCACCCCCTGTCCCGGCGAGCCCTCCTCACCGCGGGCACCGCCGCCGCCCTCGCGCCCCTGCCCGCCCACGCCACACCCCGCACACCGTCCGGCCCCTTCGGCCGCCACGGCTCACCCGCCGCCCGCCTCACCGCCGGCACCCTCTACGTCGACCCGCGCGGGCGCGGCGACTTCACCTCCGTCCAGGCCGCCGTCACCGCCGCCACCGGCAGCGGACGGACCTGTCCGCCGCGCCCTACGGCTTCGTCCTCGCCCCCTCCACCGCCGTCGCCAACCCGTGCGGCTACCTCGTCGTCCGCAGCCGGGTCACCAGCGAGGCGTCCGACGCCCACTACAAACTGGCCCGCCCCTGGGTGCCCGGCTCCGATCCCACCGCCCGGCCGATGCTCACCGTGCGCGAGACCTGGCTCGGCCCGGGCATCGACGCCGCCGTGCCCTACGCCGACATGTCGAGCACCTACCCGTGGCAGCGCTTCGCCGAGTACCGCAACACCGGGCCCGGCGCGTGCGTCGGCGACCCCGCCGAGCGTCCCCAGCTCACCTACGAGGAGGCCCGGTCGGCGACGCGGGAGGCCTGTCTGGGCGACTGGACACCGTGGCAGCGCTGCTGAGCCGGGCGTGAGCCGCGCACGAGGAAACGCCCCCGATCGGGGGGCACTTCGCGCGGCGGACCCGAGCTGCCCGGCGAACACCCACCGGCCCGGCGGGACGGTACGGCCCTGCTTCAGGGTCCAGCCGCAGACGAGGAATCCGCCGTGCTCCCCGACGGTCAGGGTGAAGTCATCCTCCGGCAGCGAGCGCCGGGCGCCGGTGTCGGATGATCAGTCGTCCAGCGCGGCCTCCATCACGGCCTTGGCGACCGGCGCGGCCAGTCCGTTGCCGCTGACCTCGGAGCGGGCCGCGTCGGACTGCTCCACGACGACCGCCACGGCGACCTGCTTCCCGGTCGTGTCCGACTTCCCGTAGGACGTGAACCAGGCGTACGGCGCCTTGGAGTTGTTCTCGCCGCGCTGGGCGGTGCCGGTCTTGCCGCCGACCGTGGCCCCGGACACCCGCGCGTTCGTGCCCGTGCCCTCCTCCACGACCGTCTCCATGGCGGACCGCAGCTGCTCGGCCGTGGAGGAGGAGACGATCCGCTCGGTGGAGGCGTTGTCGTCGTAGTCCTCCAGCACGTCGCCGTCGCTGTCGGTGATACGCGAGACCATGTGCGGCGAGACCAGCTCACCGCCGTTGGCGATGGCCGCGGACACCATGGCGATCTGCAGCGGCGTCGCGGTGACGTCGAACTGGCCGATGCCGGACAGCGCGGTCTGCGCCTCGTCCATGTCCTTCGGGTACACGCTCGGGTACGCGCGCACCGGCACGTCCTGCTCGGTGTCGTTGAAACCGAACTTCTCCGCCATCGCCCGGACCTTGTCCTGCCCGAGGTCGACGGCCATCTTGCCGAAGACGTTGTTGCAGGAGTACTGCAGGGCCGTCCGGATCGAGGCGTCCTCGCAGGGCGCCGAGGGGTTCTCGTTGGTGAGCGTGCGGTCGGACTGCTCCAGCTCGTACGGGTCGGGGCTGACGGTCCTCTCGTCGACCGAGGAGTACAGCCCTTCCTCCAGGGCCGCCGCGGCGACCACCAGCTTGAAGGTCGAGCCGGGCGGCAGCGGCTGGCGCAGCGCGCGGTTGGTCAGCGGCTTGTCCGAGTCCTTCTGGAGCTCCTGCCACGCCGAGGTGTCGCCGGTGGCCAGCGCGCCCGGGTCGTACGACGGTGTGGAGACGACCGCGAGGATCCTCCCGGTCTCCGGGTCGACGGCGACGGCGGCGCCCTTCTTGTCGCCGAGGGCCTCGTAGGCCGCCCTCTGCACGCCCGGGTCGACGGTCGTGATCACGTCGCCGGGGTCGGCGCGCCCGCCGGTGACCGTGTCCAGGACGTTGTTCAGTCGGGTGTCCGTGCCGTCCAGCAGGTCCTGGTAGACGCCCTCCAGCTGGGTGGCGCCGTAGACCTGCGAGCTGTAGCCGGTCACGGCCGCGTACAGCTCGCCGTCGGTGTACGTCCGCTTGTATCTGAGGTCGCCGCCCGTCGTGCGCGCCGAGCCGGTGACGGCCTCGCCGCCCACGACGATGTCGCCGAGCGGCTCGCTGTACAGCGCGATCGCGTTCCGCCGGTTGTCCTTGTCGTCTGCCAGCGCCCGGCCCTCGTAGAACTGCACCCAGGTCGCCCTGACCAGCAGGGCCAGCACCAGCAGCAGTGTGAAGACGGACGCCCGCCTGATCGTCTTGTTCATTACGGTCACAAGACGAGCGAAGCCGGCCGGATCGTTCCCTTTCGGTGCTTTTCTCATCCGGCACTCATGTACGGGGTCAGGGCGTCCTCGGGAACCACGCCTCGTACGCGGTCCGGGTACTCCCCGGTCAGGCCTCCAGGACCAGGACGACCTCGTCGATCTCCTCGCCCCGCGCGTTCGCGAACCCCCGCTCCCGCCCGGTGACCCGGAACCCGCACTTCTCCAGCACCCGCAGCGAACCGGCGTTGTCCGCCGCCGCCCGGGCGCGCAGCGGACGCTCGCCGACCTCGGCCAGCAGCACCGCCAGCGCGGCCGTGGCGATGCCGCGCCCCCAGTAGTAGCGGTCGATCCAGTACGTCACCTCGCGCTCGCCCGGCGCTCCGTACACCGCCGCGTGGCCGACGACGTCCCCGTCGGCGAGCACGGTCCGGTTCACGATGCCGTCCGTGGCGCGGATCCGCGCCCAGTGCGCGTCGAACGCGTCCCGGTCGGCGGGGTCGGCCGCGGTGAACGCGGCCATCAGCAGCGACTCGGGATCGTTCGACTGCCGGAAGAACACGGGCAGATCGCTGTCGTGGACCGCGCGCAGTACGACGTCCATGGGTCAGAGCCTCCGGGTGGCGAGGGTCAGCCGGTCGCGGGCGTCGAACAGGGCGTCCTTCACCGTCTGCTCGTGCGCCGGGGTCAGCCGGGCCACCGGGACCGAGCAGCTGATCGCGTCCCGGGCCGGGGTGCGGTACGGGATGGCCACGCCGAAGCAGCGCAGGCCCAGCGTGTTCTCCTCGCGGTCGACCGCGTACCCCTGCTCGCGGACCTGGTGCAGCTCCTCGATGAGCTGCTCCCGGTCGGTGATGGTGTGCTCGGTGAGCGCGGGCAGCGTCTCCGGCAGCAGCTTGCGCACCTGCTCGTCGGAGAACGTGCTCAGCAGCGCCTTGCCGAGCGAGGTCGAGTGGGCGGGCAGCCGGCGGCCGACCCGGGTGAAGGGGCGCAGATAGTGCTGCGACTGCCGGGTGGCGAGGTAGACGACGTTCGTGCCGTCCAGACGGGCGAGGTGGATGGTCTCCGTGGTGTCGTCCGAGAGCCGGTCCAGGGTCGGCCGCGCCACCGCGACGACCTCGTCGCCGTCGATGTAGGAGGTGCCGACGAGCAGGGCCCGCACGCCGATGCCGTAGCGCGTGCCGGTGGCGTCCGTCTCGACCCAGCCGAGCTCCACCAGGGTGCGCAGCAACATGTACAGGCTGGACTTGGGGTAGCCGACGGCCTCCTGGACCGCCGCGAGGGAGTGCATGCCGGGGCGTCCGGCGAAGTACTCCAGCAGTTCGACCGTCCGTACCGCGGACTTGACCTGCGCTCCGCCCCCCGTCTCTCCAGCCGACATCGCCCTTGACCCCTTCGTTCGACGGGAAATAGTCTCCGAAAGCCTATTCATCATCAGAGACGGCGTTCAGTATATCGAACGCACTGGTGGATGACCCAGATACATGTGGAGGGATCCGCGGTGGCAGCAGCACCAGTCTGGAGTGTCGACCCCCGAACCGGGAAGCAGCGGGAACAGGTTGCGGTGGAGGCCACGGCCCAGGAGGTGGACGCCGCCGTCCGCGCCGCGCACGAGGCCCGCGGCGCGCTGGCCGACCGCACGGTCCGCGCCGCGTTCCTGCGCTCCGCCGCCGAGCGGCTGGGGGCGACCGGGGACCTGCTCGTCGAGGCCGCCGACGCCGAGACCGCGCTCGGGCCGGTCCGGCTCACCGGCGAACTCGCCCGCACCCGCTACCAGCTGAGGGCCTTCGCCGACATCGTGGACGAGGGCGCCTTCCTCGACGTGGTCATCAACCACCCGGACGACACCGCCACCCCGCCGATCCCGGACCTGCGCCGCTACAAGGTGCCGCTCGGGGTCGTCGCCGTCTACTCCGCCTCCAACTTCCCCTTCGCCTTCTCCGTCCCCGGCGGCGACACCGCGAGCGCGCTCGCTGCGGGCTGCCCGGTCGTCGTCAAGGCGCACCCCGACCATCCCGCGCTGTCCGAGCTGGTGGCCAAGGTGCTGCGCACCGCCGCGGCCGAGCACGGCATCCCGGCGGGCGTGCTCGGGCTGGTGCACGGCTTCGAGGCCGGGGTGGAGCTGATCAGGCACCCGCTGGTCAGCGCGGCGGGCTTCACCGGGTCGGTCCGCGGGGGCCGCGCGCTGTTCGACGCGGCGGCCGCCCGGCCGGTGCCGATCCCGTTCCACGGAGAGCTGGGCTCCCTCAACCCGGTCCTGGTCACGGAGGCCGCCGCCGCCGAACGCGCCGAGTCCATCGGCACGGGCCTGGCGGGGTCCATGACGCTGGGCGTCGGGCAGTTCTGTGTGAAGCCCGGCCTGGTGCTCGTGCCGGGCGGGGCGGCCGGTGACCGGCTGGTGAAGTCCCTCACCGACGCCGTCAGCGACACCGGGGCGGGGGTTCTGCTGGACCACCGTATGCGGGACAACTTCGTCGCCGGGGTCGCCGAGCGGGCCGAACTGCCCGACGTGGACTCACCCGTGACGCCGGGGGCGGCCGGGGATCACACCGTGAGCCCCGGCTTCCTGACGGTCCCCGCCGCCCGGCTGGCCGGCGAGGGGGACCACGACCTGCTGCTGGAGGAGTGCTTCGGGCCGGTCACCGTCGTCGCGCGCTACGAGGACGAGGACGAGGCAACAAGCGTCCTGTCCCGGCTGCCGGGCAACCTCACGGCGACCGTGCACCTGTCCGCGGAGGAGGCCGCGGGGGAGGGGCGCGGGGCCGCGCTGCTCGCGGAGCTGACGCCGCTGGCGGGGCGGGTGCTGGTCAACGGGTGGCCCACGGGGGTCGCCGTGGCGGCGGCCCAGCACCACGGGGGGCCGTACCCGGCGACGACCTCCACGTCGACCTCCGTGGGCGGGACGGCCGTCGAGCGGTGGCTGCGGCCGGTGGTGTACCAGGGGGCGCCCGCCGCGCTGCTTCCCGCGGAGCTGCGGGACGAGAACCCTCTGGGGGTGGCACGGAGGGTGGACGGGCGGTTGGAGCGGTAGCACTCCGTTGGGTTGGGGGTGTGCGGGGTTCGGGGTGCCGGGTTGCGGGGGCGGGCCGGATGCGGGTGCGTCGTGGCTTGTCGCGCCCGTGCGGCGGAGCCGCATATCGACACAGCCCCGCGCCCCTGAAGGCCCGCGGCCCTCGAGTGGAGAATTCAGCCGTGCGGGGTTCGGGTTGCGGGGGCGGGCCGGATGCGGGTGCGTCGTGGCTTGTCGCGCCCGTGCGGCGGAGCCGCATATCGACACAGCCCCGCGCCCCTATATGCCCGTGTCGGTCAAGGTTCTTGTTCCTGACTGGCCTTGGGGCCCTGGAGGGCGGCGTGGAACGGCGTGGAGAATTCGGCCATGGATCTTTCTCTTCCCGAACTGCCCTTTCCTCTGCGCACTTACGGACCCGACGGGCACTGGTCGTACGAGGACGAGGTGCTCACCGGGTGGGCCGGGCCCCGGCAGGACCGGTTCGTGCCGCCGACCGACGAGGGGCTGGACCCGGCGTCCGACGCGCCGCGGCTGCTCGGGGCGCCCGAGGGTGACTTCCAGCTGATCGCCCGGGTCACGGTGGGCTTCAACTCCGCCTTCGACGCCGGGGTGCTGTACGTGCACGTGGGGGACCGGGCGTGGGCCAAACTGTGCCTGGAGTACTCGCCGGACGTGCCCACCGTGTGCACGGTCGTCACCCGGGGACACTCCGACGACGCCAACTCCTTCACCGTGAACGGCAGTTCGGTGTGGCTGCGGATCAGCCGGACCGGGCGGGCGTTCGCCTTCCACGCCTCCCGGGACGGCGAACGGTGGACCTTTGTGCGGCTGTTCACCCTGGGCGGGGAGAAGGAGACCGGCGCGGCGCTGGTCGGATTCCTGGCGCAGGCGCCGCTCGGAGAGGGTTGTGTGGTGACGTACGACCACATCGAGTTCCGGCCGTACTGGCCCGCTGATCTGCGGGACGGCAGCTGAGCGGGGAACCCGGGTGGCCGAGAACGCGTCCTGAGGGGCGTGATCAGTGAGCGAGTGACCGGGAGCCGGGTGATCCGGACCGTCGTGCGTGCCGAGGCGGAGACGGTCGCCGCGCTGCACGCGCGGGCCCGGGCGACGTACTACCCGGACGGGGCCCCGGAGGACGGCACCGACTGGGCGGCGGCCTGGCGGGACGCGATCGGGCGGAGCGACGGGCAGGTGCTGTGCGTCGTGGAGGCGGGGCGGATCGTCGGCCTCGCCTCCTTCCGGACCGTACCGGGCGTGCCCGCGGACACCGTCGACCTGCGCCAGTTCCACGTGGACCCCGGCCACTGGCGGTCCGGGATCGGCACCGCCCTGCACACGGCCTGCCGGGAGCAGTGGCGCGCCGACGGGCGGCGGACGGCCGTCCTGCGGGTGCACGCGCACAACCTCCGCGCCCAGGCCTTCTACGCCCGCCACGGCTGGACCCCCGACCCGGACCGGCCGCGCGCGCCGGACGACCACCACCTCGATCTGCGGCTGGACGTCTCGGCCGACCGGCGGGCGGAGGGAATGAAACGGGCTGAATGAAGGTTCACGTACGGGAGCGGAGACAGTCTCCGTATCCGTACGACCCGAAGGAAACCGAGACACATGCGCGTCGAGATCTGGAGCGACATCGCCTGCCCCTGGTGCTACGTGGGCAAGGCCCGCTTCGAGAAGGCGCTGGAGGCCTTCCCGCACCGCGACCAGGTCGAGGTCGTGCACCGCTCCTTCGAGCTCGACCCCAGCCGCGCCAAGGCCGACGCCGGCCCGGTGATCCCGATGCTGGCCGCGAAGTACGGCCTCAGCGAGGACCAGGCGCAGGCCGCCGAGGACAACGTCGGCGCGCAGGCCAACGCCGAGGGCCTGGAGTACCGCACCCGCGGCCGCGACCACGGCAACACCTTCGACATGCACCGCCTGCTGCACCTCGCCAAGGAGCACGGCCGCCAGGACGAGCTGGTGCAGATCCTCTACCGCGCCAACTTCGCCGAGGAGCGGTCCGTCTTCACCGAGGGCGACGAGCGGCTGGTGGAGCTCGCCGTCGAGGCCGGGCTGGACGCCGGCCTGGCCCGCAAGGTGCTCGCCGACCCGGCCGCCTACGCCGACGAGGTCCGCGCCGACGAGCGCGAGGCCGCGGAGCTCGGCGCGAACGGCGTGCCCTTCTTCGTCCTCGACCGCAAGTACGGCGTCTCCGGTGCCCAGCCCGCCGAGCTGTTCACCCAGGCGCTGACCCAGGCCTGGGGCGAGCGCTCCCCCCTCACCCTGATCCAGGACGACTCCGCCGAGGCCTGCGGGCCCGACGGATGCGCGGTGCCGCAGGCCTGACAGCGGCGGGCCGGGAGCCCGCCGGTCCGGAAACCCGCAGGTCAGGGCGCATCCATAAGCGTTGCTTCGCGGAACCACGCAAACAATCGCAATGGACCGACAGGCCTCCACGATCCACAGTGGTCCCATGGAGACCTTCGAGAGCCTCGTCCGTGCCGAGTTCGCCCCGGAGAACACCTACCTCAACACCGCGAGCAACGGCCTGCTTCCGGCCCGCACCGTCACCGCCCTGCACGACGCGGTGCGGATGCGGGCCGAGGGCCGGCCGCTGGGCCCGCTCTACGAGGACGTGGAGGCCGTGCGCGCGTCCTTCGCCCGGCTGGCCGCGGTTCCCGTCGAGCGCGTCGCGACCGGCGGCTCGGTCGCCGAGTACGGCGGGCTGATCGCCGCCGCGCTGCCCGCCGGGGCCGAGGTGCTCACCGCGGAGGCCGACTTCGCCTCCCTCGTCAACCCGTTCCACATGCGCGGCGACCTCAAGGTGCGGGCCGTGCCGCTGGAGCGGCTCGCCGAGTCGGTCCGCCCGGAGACCGCGCTCGTCGCGGTCAGCGCCGCCCAGTCCGCCGACGGCCGTGTCGCCGACCTGGGCGCGGTGCGCGAGGCGGCCCTCGCGCACGGGGCGCGCACCTATGTCGACGCCTCCCAGTCCGTCGGCTGGCTGCCGCTGGACGCCGGCGCGCACGACTACGTCGCCGCCGTCGGCTTCAAGTGGCTCCTCGGGCCGCACGGGGCGGCGTTCTGCACCGTGCCGGAGGACTTCGGCGGACTCACCCCGCTGCTCGCCGGCTGGGTCGCCGGTGAACTGCCCTGGGAGAGCTGCTACGGGCCCGTCACCGAACTCGCCCACTCCGCCCGGCGGTTCGACGTCAGCCCCGGCCTGTTCAGCTACGCCGGACTGCGCGCCTCCCTCGAACTGATCGAGGAACTCGGCATCGACGCCGTCCACGCCCACGACCTGGCCCTGGCCGATCGTTTCCGGGCCGGCCTCACCGCCCTCGGCCACGAGCCGCTGCCCTCGCCCGGCTCGGCGATCGTCTCCGTCCCCGGCCTCGGCCACCGCCAGCCCGGCCTCGACACGGCGGGGCTCCAGCTCTCCGACCGCGCGGGCAATCTCCGGGCGTCCTTCCACCTCTACAACACCGGGGCGGACGTGGACCGCCTGCTGGACGCGCTGTCCTGACGACGGAAGAGGGGCCCCACCGCACACGGCAGGGCCCTCTCTCCTCACTCCTCAAACGGTCACCGCACCGGCGTGAAGTCCCGTGCCCCGATACTGTGCCTTCCCGGGGGCGACCCCCGGACCCCCGGCCGAAGACTCACCGCACCGGCGTGAAGTCCCGCGCCCCGATACTGTGCCTTCCCGGGGGCGACCCCCGGACCCCCGGCCGAAGACTCACCGCACCGGCGTGAAGTCCCGCGCCCCGATGTACTCCGGCCGCCGTATCGGAGCCGCGAACGGCTCCACCGCCTTGTTCTCCACGCTGTTGAACACGATGAAGACGTTGCTGCGCGGGAAGGGCGTGATGTTGTCGCCCGAGCCGTGCATGGCGTTGCAGTCGAACCAGGTCGCCGAACCGGCCCGGCCCGTGAACAGCCGGATGCCGTACGCGCTCGCCATGGCGGTCAGCGCCTCGTCGGACGGGGTGCCCGCGTCCTGCATCTGGAGGGATTTCTTGTAGTTGTCCTCGGGCGTGGCCCCGGCGCAGCCGAGGAACGTCCGGTGCGAGCCGGGCATGATCATCAGCCCGCCGTTGGTGGCGTAGTTCTCGGTCAGGGCGATCGAGACCGAGACGGTCCGCATGTTCGGCAGGCCGTCCTCGGCGTGCCAGGTCTCGAAGTCGGAGTGCCAGTAGAAGCCGCTGGCCCCGAAGCCGGGCTTGACGTTGATCCGCGACTGGTGGACGTAGACGTCGGAGCCGAGGATCTGCCGCGCCCGGCCGACCACCCGCTCGTCGCGCACCAGCGACGCGAACACCTCGCTGATCCGGTGCACCTCGAAGACCGAGCGGATCTCCTTGGAGCGCGGCTCCACGATCGAGCGCGCGTCCGCGCGGATCGCCGGGTCGGCCACCAGGCGCTCCAGCTCGGCGTGGTAGACGCCGACCTCCTCGTCGCCGATGAGCTGCTCACAGGCCAGGAATCCGTCGCGCTCGTAGGCCTGGAGTTCGGCCGCGGTGACGGGGCCGGGGGTGTCGGGGCCGCCCCACACGACGGGGTCCTGACGTGGGACGGACACCTCGGTGGTGCCGCGGGTGGGGTACAGGTCGGTGACGGTGGTCACGCGGTCACACCTCCTCGGGTTCGGTGAGCAGGGGGTAGACGCCGTTCTCGTCGTGGTCCTCCCGGCCGGTGACGGGCGGGTTGAACACGCAGATACAGCGGAAGTCCTGGAGGACGCGCAGCGAGTGCCGCTCGTGCCCGTCCAGCAGGTACATGGTCCCGGGAGTGATCGAGTACGTCGTCCCGGTCTCGTGGTCGGTGAGTTCGGCGGCGCCCTCCACGCACACGACGGCCTCGACGTGGTTGGCGTACCACATCGACGTCTCCGTCCCGGCGTAGAGCACGGTCTCGTGGAGGGAGAAGCCGACCCTCTCCCTGGCGAGGACGATGCGTTTGCTCTCCCAGGTCCCGGACGCGGCCTTCACATGGCGGTCGGTTCCCTCGATGTCCTTGAACGAACGGACGATCACGGTGGTGCGGTCCCTCCTGCGTCAGACGGTGATGGCGGGTGCGGTCTCCCGGACGGCGCGGGCGAGCACCCGCAGGCCCTCGTCCAGCTCCTCCGGGGTGATGGTCAGCGCGGGCAGCAGCTTGACGACCTCGCTCTCGGGCCCCGAGGTCTCGATCAGCAGCCCCAGTTCGAAGGCCCGCCGGGCGACCCGCTCGGCGCGCTTCTTGTCGTGGAACTCCAGGCCCCACACCAGACCCCGGCCGCGGTACTCGCGTACGTCGGCGAGGTTCTCCTCGGTGATCCCGACGAGGGCCTGCTCGACCTGCTCGCCGCGGGTGCGGGTCTGCTTCTCCATGGCGGCGCCGTCGGCCCAGTAGCTCTCCAGCGCCGCCGTGGCGGTGACGAAGGCCGGGTTGTTGCCGCGGAAGGTGCCGTTGTGCTCGCCCGGCTCCCACACGTCCAGCTCCGGCTTGAACAGGCACAGCGACATGGGCAGGCCGTAGCCGCTGATGGACTTGGACACGGTGACGATGTCCGGCACGATGCCGGCCTCCTCGAAGGAGAAGAAGGCGCCCGTGCGACCGCAGCCCATCTGGATGTCGTCGACGATCAGCAGCATGTCCTGCCGCTCGCACAGCCCGGCCAGCGCCCGCAGCCACTCCGGGCGCGCGGCGTTGATGCCGCCCTCGCCCTGCACGGTCTCCACGATCACGGCGGCGGGCTTGTTCAGCCCGGACCCCTGGTCCTCCAGCAGCCGCTCGAACCAGAGGAAGTCGGGGACCGTGCCGTCGAAGTAGTTGTCGAACGGCATCGGCGTGCCGTGCACCAGCGGGACGCCGGCGCCCGCGCGCTTGAAGGCGTTGCCGGTCACGGCGAGCGAGCCCAGCGACATCCCGTGGAAGGCGTTGGTGAACGACACGATCGCCTCGCGCCCCTTCACCTTGCGGGCCAGCTTCAGCGCCGCCTCCACGGCGTTGGTGCCGGTCGGGCCCGGGAACATCACCTTGTACGGCAGGTCCCGCGGCCGCAGCACCAGATCCTGGAAGGTCTGCAGGAACGCGCGTTTGGCGGTGGTGGACATGTCGAGGCCGTGGGTGACGCCGTCGCGCTCCAGATAGTCGAGCAGCGCCCGTTTCAGCACGGGGTTGTTGTGGCCGTAGTTCAGCGAGCCCGCTCCGGCGAAGAAGTCCAGGTACGCGTGGCCGTCCTCGTCGTACATACGGCTGCCGCGCGCGCGGTCGAAGACGGTGGGCCAGCCGCGGCAGTAGCTGCGCACCTCGGACTCGAGGGTCTCGAAGACGCTGAGGTCGGGCTGGGTGATGGTCACGGCGAATCGCTCCTCAATGCGGCGGAAGGGTCAACGGGACTGCGCTGCGGCCAACGGGCCGATGCGGTACAGGACTTCGGGGTCGTGCGGGCCGTCCGGGAACTGCTCCCGGCCGAACAGCACCTCTCTCTCGACCCGGGCGCCGTGCCGCTCGGCGAACGCGGCGAACAGCCGCTCCGAGGCGGTGTTGCCCGGGGTGATGGTGGTCTCGACGCACAGGACGGCCCGCTCCTCCGCGACCCGCCCGACCAGTGCGTCGAGCAGGCGCCCGGCGAGGCCCCGGCCCCGGTGCCCGGCGTCGACGGCCACCTGCCACACGAGCAGGGTCCCCGGCCGGTCCGGCCGCAGGTACCCGGTCACGAAGCCCACGGGCTCCCCGTCCGCGTCCCGTGCCACCGCCGAGGTGGCGGCGAAGTCACGGCACCACAGCAGATAGCTGTACGACGAGTTCAGATCGAGGTTTCCGGATTCCTTCGCGAGTCGCCAGAGAGCGGCTCCGTCGGAAATGTCCGGGCGGTCGACAACCAGGTCTGTCAGGTCTGCGGGTGCGGTGGTCATGCGGATTGAATTTAGCGAGGTAAATTGAAAATTGCATCGCCGTTCGCCCTTGGGTGGCGCGGCGGTTCGTGTTATCACGCGGGCGCGAGGCTTGGATCGTTTTGTGGCGATATCCGGCTCGAGAAAAGGTGCATAACGGACTCTGTGTGGAGCGTGTCACACCCGTCACATGTTCACAGAATCTTGGCGTTTACGTCAATCGAAAGCGGGCAGGAGGATATGGGCGGCTAAGCTCGATGGAATTCTTTTGTTTGTTTGGAATTCGACTGGAGGGGAATTCCCGAACACGTGTCGAGAATCCCGCGCACCGCCCTCTGCTCACCGGGCCGCAGCGTCCGGCGCCGCGAGGCTCCGGCGGGCGGTCTCCACCGGGGCGTCGGCCCCGTAGTGGTTGACCCGGATCATCTCCGCGGCCGGCGCGCCCCCGCCCGCCGCCGGCGGCACACCCGGATCGGCCGCCGGCGCGCGGGCGACCGGCTTGGCGGCGTGGCGCCCGTCCGCCACCCGCAGGGTCGTCGCCACCGGCGCCGCGTCCCGGATCGCGCCCTCCGGCGGCAGCGGCGCCTCGCCCTGCATGATCACGACGTCCTGGCGGGTGTCGAGCAGCCGTGCCACCCGGTCCCCGACCGGGGTGAAGCGGGCGGCGCCGAGCGGGGCGAGGCCCGGGAAGGGGTGGGTCACGGCGTTGCTCTTTCCGCTGCTGCTTACGGGGGCGGCCCCGCCGGAGCGGTCTCCCGGGAGCGGCCGCAAGGGAGGGGTCCCAGGAGCGGTCTCTCGGGAACGGCCCCTGGGGGCGGCCGCAAGGGGGCCTGATCGTTGCCACGGACTCTCATCCGTGCGCGCCGCGCCCTGTTCACCGTCGACTTCTTAGGCCGGACGGCTCTCCGGCCAACGGATTGATTTGAGGACCTCTAACGTCTCCTTATAATCGGAACGCACAGTTCCCCCCTAGGAGGTCCTCCCGTGAACACCGTCATCGGCCGCCGGGCCCGCGCCCTGGCCGCCATCACCGCGACGGCCGGGCTGGTCCTCGTGGCCGGCTGCTCCTCCGACGACGACGGCGGCAGCGGTACGAAGACCGCCGCCGGTGGCGTCGAGCTCGTCAAGGCCGGCCAGCTCACCACCTGCACCCATCTGCCCTATCCGCCCTTCCAGTCGGAGATCGACGGCAAGGTGCAGGGCTTCGACGTCGCCCTGATCGACCTCGTCGCCGAGGACCTCGGCGTGCGGCAGGAGATCCTCGACACCCCGTTCGAGAACTTCAAGACCGGTGCCTTCCTCAACTCCGGCGAGTGCGACCTGGCCGCGGCCGGTATGACCATCACCGACGAGCGCAAGAAGAACGTCGACTTCTCCGACCCCTACTTCGACGCCACCCAGGCGGTCCTCGTCGACAAGGAGAGCGGCGTCGCCTCCTTCGCCGACCTCGACGGCAAGAAGGTCGGCACCCAGGCCCAGACCACCGGTGAGGACTACGCCAAGTCCAAGGGCCTCGACCCGGTCTCCTTCGAGTCCTCCGACGCCGTTCTCAACGGCCTGCGCACCGGCCAGGTCGACGCCGTGATCATCGACTACCCCGTCGTCCAGGGCTGGCTGAAGGACAAGGCGAACGCCGACGCCTTCACGGTCGCCGAGCAGCTCAACACCGGTGAGCAGTACGGCTTCACCGTGAAGAAGGGCAACGCCAAGCTGCAGGCGGCCGTCAACAAGGCCCTCGCGGACGCCAAGGCCGACGGCACGTACAAGAAGCTCTACGAGCAGTGGATCGGCCCCTACGAAGAGTCCGCCGCCTCCCCGGCCGCGTCCTGATGGCCGACTCGGACGTACAGCTCCAGCCGAGGAGGAAGGGCCTCACCCGGCGGCAGAAGCAGCGACTGTCACGCGGCACCCAGTACGTGGTGTTCGTGGCGGCCCTGCTGGCCGTCGGGTTCTCGGCCGACTGGGACCGGCTGAAGAACCAGTTCGCGCAAGGCGACATCGCCCGGGAGATGTTCCCGGACGTCATCACCACGGCCCTGAAGAACACGGTCCTGTACACGCTGTCCGGCTTCGCCGTCGGCATCGTCCTCGGTCTGGTCGTCGCGCTGATGCGGCTGTCGCCGGTGCGGCCCTACCGCTGGGTCGCCGGCGTCTACATCGAGATCTTCCGCGGACTGCCCGCCCTGCTGATCTTCGTCTTCATCGGCGTGGCCGTGCCGCTGGCCTTCCCGGGCACGCAGATCCCCGGCGGGACGTACGGCAAGGTCGCGCTCGCGCTCGGCCTGGTGGCGGGCGCGTACATGGCGGAGACCTTCCGCGCGGGCATCCAGGCCGTGCCCAAGGGGCAGATGGAGGCGGCCCGTTCGCTGGGCTTCTCGCCCGCGAGGGCCATGGTCTCGATCATCCTGCCGCAGGCCTTCCGGATCATCCTGCCGCCGCTGACGAACGAACTGGTCCTGCTGTTCAAGGACTCCTCGCTCGTGCTGTTCCTCGGTGTCACGCTGGAGGAGCGCGAGCTGACCAAGTACGGCCGCGACCTCGCCAGCACCACCGCCAACTCCACACCGATCCTCGTCGCCGGCCTGTGCTACCTGCTGGTCACGATCCCGCTCGGTTTCGTCGTACGCCGTATGGAGGCGAAGGCCCAGGAGGCCGTCAAGTGAGCCGACCCGAGATCGAGATCCGCGGCCTGCACAAGTCCTTCGGCGCCAACGAGGTACTGCGCGGCATCGACCTGGAGATCGGCCAGGGCGAGGTCGTCTGTGTCATCGGCCCCTCCGGCTCCGGCAAGTCCACGCTGCTGCGCTGTGTGAACCTGCTGGAGGAACCGAGCAAGGGGCAGGTGTTCGTCGGCGGCACCGAGGTCACCGACCCGGACGTCGACATCGACGCCGTACGCCGCCGTATCGGCATGGTCTTCCAGCAGTTCAACCTCTTCCCGCACCTCACCGTGACCGAGAACCTCACGCTGCCGCAGCGCCGGGTGCTGCGGCGCGGCAAGGCGGAGGCCGCGAAGGTCGCCGCCGAGAACCTGGAGCGGGTCGGCCTCGCCGAGAAGGCCGGCGCCTACCCGTCCTCCCTCTCCGGCGGCCAGCAGCAGCGCGTCGCCATCGCCCGCTCGCTGGCGATGGGCCCCGAGGTGATGCTCTTCGACGAGCCGACCTCGGCGCTCGACCCGGAGCTGGTCGGGGACGTGCTCGCGGTCATGCGGATGCTCGCCGACGAGGGCATGACCATGATGGTCGTCACCCATGAGATGACCTTCGCCCGCGAGGTCGCCGACCGGGTGGTCTTCATGGACGGCGGCGTCGTCGTCGAGGACGGCCGGCCCGAGGAGGTCGTCACCCGCCCCCGCCACGAACGCACCCGGCACTTCCTGTCCCGCCTCCTGGACCCGGCGATGGCCGACGTCGAGGAGGGGACGGGCGACCAGGTGGGCAAGGGCGACTGAGGCCTCACTATCGTGCGGTGCATGAGCGAACGCGCGGTGCTGCACGTGAAGGGCCGGATCCTGGTCGGCCCCGAAGAGGTCCGGGACGAACTGTGGGTCGTCGACGGGCGGATCTCCTACGACCGTCCCGTCGACGCCCGTGACGTACGCACGGTCGAGGGCTGGGCGCTGCCCGGCCTGGTCGACGCGCACTGCCATGTCGGCCTGGACTCGCACGGCGCGGTCCCGCAGGACATGGCCGAGAAGCAGGCGCTGACCGACCGCGAGGCCGGCACCCTGCTGATCCGCGACGCCGGCTCGCCCTCCGACACCCGCTGGATCGACGACCGCGAGGACCTGCCGAAGATCATCCGTGCGGGCCGGCACATCGCCCGCACGCGCCGCTACATCCGCAACTACGCCTGGGAGATCGAGCCCGAGGATCTCGTCGCCTACGTCGCCCAGGAGGCCCGGCGCGGCGACGGCTGGGTCAAGCTGGTCGGCGACTGGATCGACCGCGACCTCGGCGACCTCTCCGCCTGCTGGCCCCGCGAGGCCGTCGAGGCGGGCATCGCGGAGGCCCACCGCCTGGGCGCCCGGGTCACCGCCCACTGCTTCGCCGAGGACTCCCTGAGGGACCTGGTGGAGGCGGGCATCGACTGCGTCGAGCACGCCACCGGCCTGACCGACGACCTGATCCCCCTCTTCGCCTCCCACGGGGTCGCCATCGTCCCGACGCTGGTCAACATCGCGACCTTCCCGGCGCTCGCCGACGGCGGCGAGAGCAGGTTCCCGCGCTGGTCGGCCCATATGCGCCGACTGCACGAACGCCGCTACGACACCGTCCGCAACGCCTACGACGCCGGTATCCCCGTCTACGTCGGCACCGACGCCGGCGGAACCCTCCCGCACGGTCTCGTCGCGGCCGAGGTCGCCGAGCTGGTCACCGCCGGCCTCCCGCCGGTCGACGCCCTCGCCGCCACGACCTGGGCCGCCCGCGCCTGGCTGGGCCGCCCCGGCCTCACCGAGGGCGCCCCGGCCGACCTCGTCGTCTACGACACGGACCCCCGCGCGGACGTCCGCGCCCTGGCGGCCCCGCGCCGGATCGTCCTGAACGGCCGGGTGACGGGCTGACCCGGACGCTCGCTCCGGGGCCGGCTGATCGTCACCGGCCCCGGCGGGCCCTCGTTGTGCACCCCCGCCTCCGCGCCGCCCCGTCGGCCTGCGGATCCGCCATCGGGGCGCGTGAGGGTGAGGAGCGGGAACATCCGTGCCGTGAAAATCGAAAACGAGAACGGAAACCCCACGATGGAGTGAAGTGACGGAGGATCGCCGCCCGTTCACTCTCGGTGCGTAATCCTTTCGGGGTCCCAAGCAGTCTCCTCTGGGGGTCCCACGAAGTGAACGGCACCAACGTCCGCCTGCCCGCACGCAGATTCGCCGCCGCCGCGGCGGCCACGGCCCTGATCGCGGGTCCCGCCGCGCTGGCCGCCGCGGGTCCCGCCCACGCGACCCCCGACCAGGGCCGCGCGAGCGCCGTCGTCCTGCGCACCGGGCTCGACGTGGCCCTGCTCGACAAGACCGTGAACGTCCCGCTCGCGGTCTCCCTCAACGAGGTCCAGGCCCCGCAGAGCGCCGAGAAGACCGCCCTGACAGCGCAGCTCGACGGCGTCGACGGGGACAAGCCCTTCAGCGTGCTCAGCGCGCGGGTCGCCGAGGCCAAGGCCACGGTCACCGACGACAAGGCCGAGGCCGGTACCCGTCTCGCCCAGGCCAGGCTGCACGTCCCCGGCCTGCCGCTGCTCTCGGTGATCGAGGTCGAGGAGGTCACGTCCAGCGCGGTCTGCGAGACCGGCGAGGCCCCGGCCGCCGAGGCGAACGTCCTCGGCGCGGTCACGGTCCTCGGTAAGAAGGTCACCCTCACGGCGGGCGGCACGACCGACGTCCAGGTGCCCGGCGTCGGCGAGGTCAGGCTCGACCTGTCCCAGCGCGAGACGACCTCCCGCACGGCGGCCGCCACCGCCCTCGAACTCAAGGTCTCCATCAACCCGCTGAAGCTCAACGTCGCCGAGGTCGAGGGCGTCCTGACCCTCGCCGAAGCCACCTGCGAGACCCCGCCGGCCGTTCAGACCCCGGCACCCTCCCCGGTCACCGAGGTGAAGCCCCAGGGCGCCCCCGAGGAGGCCAACCTCGCCGAGACCGGCGGCAGCTCCACGACGCCCTACGTGGCGGGCGGCGCGGTGGCCCTGCTCGCCCTGGGCGGCGGAGCGGTGGCCCTGGCCCGCCGCCGAACCTGACGACCCGGCCCCGGCCGCCGGCGCTGGGCACGCCCTGACCCCGCGCACCTCCCGCCCGGCAGGTCGGCGGGAGTGCGGCGACGCCGCCCTCGGTCCGGCCTGCCGCAGCGGCGGGCCGCGCCCGCCCGGTGCCTCGCCTCGCGGCGGACCGCCGACGCCACCACCGCCTGTTCGGCTTGCCACCGCGGCCGTCCGCGCCCGGCGGGTGCTTCGCCTGTCGGCGGGCCGATTCGGGTGAGTGTGGGGTACCGGCACCCACGGTTCGACCCGCCGCAGCGGCGGGCCGCGCCGGCCCGGTGCCTTGCCGCTCGGTGGGCCGATTCGGGTGGTGGGTGTCCGGGGGTGCCGGCCTCGGTCCGGGTTGCTGCCGCAGCGCACGGCCGCGCCGGTTCGGTGCCGCGCCTCTCGGACGGCCGATTCGGGTGGTGGGTGTCCGGGGGTGCCGCCCTCGGTCCGGGTTGCTGCCGCAGCGCCCGGGCCCGCCCCGTCTGGTGCCGCGCCTCTCCGACGGGCCATTCGGGTGGTGGGTGGGTGTAGGGCGGGGCCCCAGGGGGCGGGGCCCCTGGGGCCTCAGGCGAGGGTGGCCCGGAGTGCTTCGAGGAAACCGTTGACCGTCGCCCGGTCCCGGACCGCGACGCGGAGCCAGTCCGCGTCCAGGCCGGGGAAGGTGTCCCCACGGCGTACCGCGTAGCCGAGGCGACGCAGACGCCCCCGGACCCGCGCCGCGTCAGGCAGCCGGACCAGCACGAAGGGCCCCTCGGCCGGGCCGGCCACCCGTACCCCCGCCCCGGCCAGCGCCTCCAGCCCGGCCACCAGATGCGCCCGGTCCGCGGCGGCACGGTGCGCCGCGTGAGCCGCCTCCGCGAGAGCCCGGGGCGCCACACACGCCTCCGCCGCCGCGAGCGCCGGCGACGACACCGGCCACAGCGGCTGCGCCCGCTCCAGCTCGGCGACGACCTCCGGCGCGGCCAGCACATAGCCGACCCTCAGCCCCGCCAGCCCCCATGTCTTCGTCAGCGACCGCAGCACCACCAGCCCCGGCACATCGGTGCGCCCCGCGAGCGCCTCCCGCTCACCCGGCACGGCGTCCAGGAACGCCTCGTCGACCACCAGGGTCCGGCCCGGCCGGGCCAGCGCGGCGATCGCCGCGGCGGGATGCAGCACCGACGTGGGGTTCGTCGGATTCCCGATCACCACCAGGTCCGCACCCTCCGGCACCAGCCCGGTGTCCAGCCGGAACCCGTCGGCCTCTCGCAGCAGCACCCGGTCCACCGTGTGCCCGGCGTCCCGCAGCGCGGCCTCCGGCTCGGTGAACTGCGGATGCACCACCACCGGCTGCCGCACCTTCAGCGCCCGCGCCAGCAGCACGAACGCCTCCGCCGCACCGGCCGTGAGCAGCACCCTCTCCGGCGGGAGCCCGTGCCGCGCCGCGACCGCCGCCCGCGCCGCCCGCCCGTCCGGGTAGGCCGCGAGGCCGGCCAGCGACCCGGCGATCACCTCCCGCAGCCAGGCGGGCGGAGTGTCCGCACGGACGTTCACGGCCAGGTCCACCAGCCCGCGGCCGTCGTCACGGACCTCCGCGTCCCCGTGGTGGCGCAGATCGTGCCCGTCAGCGTCCTCAGTGGGCATGCGCGTGCCCACCGTGGTGGTGATGCCCGTGCCCGTGCGGATGGTCGCCGTCGTCGTCCGGGTGGAAGTGCGGCTGCTGCGGCATCCCCACCTTGTCCTCGAAGCCCGGCAGCGCGATCCGGTACACGCACGAGTCGCAGTTCATCCGCAGATCGCCCTTCAGGGCCTCCCGGTACCGCTCCATCACCAGATCCAGCAGCTCCGGCTCCGGCCCGATGACCTCCGCCGAACGCACCTCGGCCTCCGGATGCCCGGCTGCCCACGCCGACGTCTGCTCCCGCACCCGGTCCGGCAGGATGCCCGTGAACAGGAAGTACGGCAGCACGACGATCCGCCGCGCCCCCAGCCTCACGCACCGCTCCAGTCCGCCCGGCACGTCCGGCGCCGCCAGCGACACGAACGCCGTCTCCACGCCCGCGAACCCGCGCCCCTCCCACAGCAGCCGCGCCGCCTTGTGCACCTCGGCGTTGGCGTCCGGGTCGGTCGAGCCGCGCCCCACCAGCAGCACGGTGACCTCGGCCCGGTCCCAGTCGCCGAGCACCTCCGTCAGCCGCCGCTCCAGCACGTTCAGCAGCGACGGGTGCGGTCCGAGCGGACGGCCGTAGGTGTACGAGATCCCGGGATGCCGCTCCTTCTCACGGGCCAGCGCCGCCGGGATGTCGCCCTTGGCGTGCCCGGCGGACACCAGCATCAGCGGAACCGCCGCGAACCGCTGCACACCCCGCTCGACCAGCTCGGTCACCGCCTCGCCCAGCGGCGGCGGGGACAGCTCGATGAAGCCGCCCGCGACGGGCAGTTCGGGGTGGCGGCGGCCCAGCTCCCGTACGAAGGCGCGGAAGGCCTCCGCTCCGGCTTCGTCCCGGGTGCCGTGACCGGCGATCAACAGGGCGGGCGGCGTGGTCACAAGCTCTCCTCAGACGGTGGAACGGGGTGGTACAGAAGGGCGTTGAGCGCGGCCGAGGCCACCGCCGAACCGCCCTTCTCGGACACGTTGCTGACCGCGGGCAGCCCGCTCTCGCGCAACGCGGCCTTGGACTCGACCGCGCCGACGAACCCGACGGGCAGTCCGACGACCAGGGCGGGGGCGGCGTCCAGCGTCAGCAGCTCCTCCAGCGCGGTCGGCGCGTTGCCGATCACCCAGAGGGCCCCCGGGCCGACCTGTTCGTAGGCCAGCCGGATCGCGTGCGCGGAACGGGTCAGCCCCGGCCCGGCCACGGCGTCCCTCAGCCGGCAGACGGTCTCCCGGCGCGTGATGCCCGCCGCGACCATCTCCACGTCCACGACGACCGGCGCCCCCGAGTGCAGCGCCGCGTGCGCCTTCGCCAGTTCGCCCTCGTCCATGACGAGATCGTCCGCGTACTCCAGGTCGGCGGCGGAGTGGATCACCCGCTCCGTCACCGCCCGGGTCAGCGGCGACAGGTGCGAGGTGTCCAGCCGCGCCCGCAGCCGCCGGTAGGACTCCACCTCGATCGGGTGGACGACACGGTTCACCGGGCCTCCCGGGGGTACGGTCGCGGCGTGCTGAGCGAGAACCGGGTCAGCACAGCAACCTCCAGTCTCTGGGGAATCCGGGCTGGTTCCAACCCGGCTGGTGTTGATCGCGTCACCCTCGACCGCTCACCAAGCGACCGAGCGGCGTGAGCCGGGAATCCTTCTCGTCCGCGAGGAGGGGGGTTCAACTCGGCTCCTCCTGCCAGCGGTAGCCGCGCGGCGTCACCATGCGCCCCGCGATGTTCCGGGTCGCGGTGTTGCCCACGGTCACGACCGTCATCATGTCGACGGTCGCCGGGTCGAGCTCACCGAGCGAGGTCACCCGGCTCGACTCGTCCGGCCGCGAGGCGTTGCGCACTACACCCACCGGCGTGGCTGGCACGCGGTGCTCGGCGAGGATGCCCAGCGCCTTCGGCAGCTGCCAGTCACGGCCGCGCGAGCGCGGGTTGTAGAAGGTGACCACGATGTCGGCCTCGGCCGCCGCCCGCACCCGCCGCTCGATGACCTCCCACGGCGTGTGCAGATCGGACAGGCTGATCGACACATGGTCGTGGCCCAGCGGCGCGCCCAGGATCGCCCCCGCCGCGAGGGCGGCGGTCACCCCCGGCACCCCGACCACGTCGATGTCGTCGGAGGCCTCGGCGAGCGCCGGGGACGCCATCGCGTACACACCCGCGTCACCGCTGCCGATCAGCGCGACCGCCCGCCCCCCACGGGCCTCGGCCACCGCAGTACGGGCCCGCTCCTCCTCCGCGCCGAGCCCCGACTCCAGCACCCGGGTGCCCGGCCGCAGCAGATCGCGGATCTGGTCGACGTACTGGTCGAGCCCCACCAGCACCGAGGCCCGCCGCAGCTCCGCCTTCGCGCGCGGCGTCAGCAGGTCCCGGGCGCCCGGCCCGAGCCCCACCACCGCGAGCCGCCCGCGCCCCGGCCGCCGTACGACCGCACAGGTCGCCATCGCCGGACTCGCCGCGGACTTCCGCTTCGGCACGAGGAGTCCACCCCCGCCGATCAGCGCGGCGGCCTCCGCCACCGACGGCGTGCCCACGGCGGCCAGCGGCGCGTCGGACGGGTTCGGCACCGCCACACCCGCCAGCGCGTCCGCCGGATACGTCACCAGCGGCACACCGAGCCGCTCGGCGGCCAGGACGATCCCCGGCTCCTCCGACTTGGCGTCCACCGTGGCCAGTTCGGCGACGCTGCGCGCGGACAGTCCCGCCTCGCGCAGGGTCTCCTCGACGAGCCCCAGGACCTCCGCCACCGGCGCGCCCTTCGACGCGCCCACCCCCACGACCAGCGTCGGCGGGCGCAACAGCACCTCCCCGGCCGCCGGTTCACCCGCCCGGTCGGTCACCCGCACCCGGTACGGACCGGAGTCCGCGAGCGGCAGCGGCGGCAGCGGCCAGGCCACCTCCGCCTCCAGCGCGACCGGCTCCCCGTCCAGCAGCGCCCGCGTCACCCCGGCGACATCGCCCTCGAAGGGCAGACCGAGCGTGTCCAGACCCGGGATGCCGACCGCGTCCGTCGCCGTGGTCACCACCGGCTGCGCGGCCAGCGACTCGCCGACCTCACGCGCGAGCTCGTTCGCGCCGCCGCCGTGCCCGCCGAGCAGCGCCACCGCGAACCGGCCGCCCTCGTCGACACACACCACACCGGGGTCGCTCGCCTTGCCGCCCAGCAGGGGCGCCACCAGCCGGACGACCGCGCCCGTGGCCAGGAAGCACACCAGCTGCTCGCACTCCCCGAACGCCCGCCGGACGGCGTCGGCGACCGGACCGTCGTACACCCGCGTCCGCTCCGGCCACGCGGCGGCCAGCCGGTCGCGCGCCGCCGCCCCCGCCGCGGTGGCGGAAATGAGGCCGATCACTGGGCTACTCCTTCTCTACGGGCCGCGGGACGTACGCCCCACAGCAGGAAAACGGGATTGGCCGCCGCCAGCCGCGTCACCTCGCCCGGCAACGGCGCCAGACGGGACGACTGCAACAGCACCCCGTCACAGCCGTAACCGGCGCCGGTGAGCGCGGCGCGCACCGCCGGCACCCGGTCGAGCGCCGCCATCGCGACCACCACCGTGCGCCGCGCCCGGCGCGCGCACGCGGTCACGATCGCGGGCAGCTCACTGCCGCCACCACCCACGAACACGGCGTCGGGATCGTCCAGATCGGACAGCACGGTCGGCGCGGCCCCGTGCACCACCTGCACGTCGACGCCGTGCGCGGCCGCGTTCGCACGCACCCGCTCCACACCGTCCGGGGTCTTCTCCACCGCGGTCACCGCCGCCCCGAGCCGCGCGCACTCCACGGCCACCGACCCCGAGCCCGCGCCGACGTCCCACACCAGCTCGCCGGGGCGCGGCCCCAGCCGGGCGAGCGCCAGCGCCCGCACCTCGAACTTGGTGATCATCGAGTCGCGGTGCTCGAACTCGCCCTCGTCCAGCGCCCATCCGGCGGGCGGCACCGGCGGCCCGGCATGCGCGCGCACCGGGCCGAGCGAGCGCCGCTCGTCCAGACTCAGGACGACACTGACCGCCTGACCCCAGTCCCGGGCCGCCGCCTCCGCGGGCGTGACCCGCTCCAGCCGCTCCTGCGGCGAGCCCAGCGCGGTCGCCACCACCAGCACCCGCTCGTACGACCGCAGCGCCGCGCCCAGTTCGGCGGGCCCGGCCCCCGGCCCGGTCAGCACCGCCACCTTCGGGTACGCCCGGCACATCTGCACGGCCGTACGCGGATCGCGCCCGTGCGCGCTGACCACCACGGCGTCCTCCCACGGCAGCCCGGCCCGCGCGAACGCGGCCGCCACCGAGGACACCCCCGGCCGCACGTCCAGCGTCTCCCGCCCGAACCGCTCGGCCAGCGCCCGTACGATCCCGAAGAAGCCGGGGTCGCCCGAGGCCAGCACGACGACGGGACGGTCCTTCGCGACGTACTCCCCGATCGTGTCCAGGGCCGGAGCCAGCGCGCCCAGCACGACCCGCTCCACGGACCCGGGCAGCCGTACCGACTCCAGATGCCGCCGCCCGCCCACGACGAGCCCGGCCCCGGTCAGGACGTCCTCCGGCACCGGCGCCCCGGTGCCCGTACCGACCACCGTGATCATGTGGAGGCACCCCGTTCGCGCAGCGCCCTGCGGGCCTCCGGGTCCGCCTTGCGATAGCCGTGGAAATGGCCCGGGTGGTACAGGTGCGAGCGCGTGCCGTGCGCGTCCAGCGCCGGGCCCACCAGGAACAGGGTGTGCTTCCAGAGCCTGTGCTCCTTCACCGTCTCCTCCAGCGTGCCGATCGTGCAGCGCGCGATCAGCTCCTCCGGCCAGGTCGCCTGGTAGGCGACGACGACCGGGGTGCTCGTCGGATAGCCGCCCTCCAGCAGCTCCCGCACCAGCTGCCCGCTGCGGGCCGCCGACAGGAAGATCGCCATCGTGGTGCCGTGCTTGGCGAACTCACGGACCTCCTCGCCCGGCGGCATCGGCGTCTTGCCGCCGCCCAGCCGGGTCAGCACCACCGACTGCGCCACCTCCGGGATGGTCAGCTCGCGCCCGGCCAGCGCGGCCACCGCCGAGAACGACGACACACCCGGCACGATCTCGGTCGTGATACCGATCTCCTCGCACCGGTCGACCTGCTCCTGCGTACCGCCCCACAGGGCGGGGTCGCCCGAGTGGATACGGGCCACACGCAGGCCCTCCTCCCGGGCACGCCGGTACACGTCGACGACGTCCTCCAGCGACATCTGGGCGGAGTCCAGGATCCGCGCGCCCTCGCGCGCGTGCTCGAGGACCTCCGCCTGCACCAGGCTCGCGGCCCAGATCACGACGTCGGCCTCGGCGATGGCACGCGCGGCCCGGAACGTCAGCAGATCGGCGGCGCCGGGGCCGGCACCGACGAAGGTCACCTTGCCGGTGGGGGCTTCGGCCATGGGAATCGGTCCTCTCCTACGGTCCTGCGGGGTTCTACTGCGGTTGCTGGTGGCGGATGTGCGCCGGCGCCGGTCCATCCGATAGCAAGGGGCCATGGCGGTCCTTGTCGCGCTCGGCGCGTTCCTGATGACGCTGGCCGGCGGCTGGACGGCGGGCCGGGTCACCGACCGCCGTCACCTGGTGCTCGGCCTGGCGGGCGGCTTGATGCTGGGCGTGGTGGGCCTCGACCTGCTGCCCGAGTCCCTGCGGGCCGCGGGCGACGAGGTGTTCGGCGTACCCGCCGCCCTGCTGCTGTTCGTGGCGGGTTTCCTGTTCGCCCATTCGGTGGAACGTCTGCTGGCCGCCCGCAAGGCCGCCCACGGCGGCGCCGAGGACGGACACCGCACACCCGAGGTGGGCCTGACGGCCGCCGCCGCGATGGTGCTGCACAGCGCGATGGACGGCGTGGCGATCGGCGCCGCCTTCCAGATCGGCGGCGGCATGGGCGCGTCCGTCGCCCTGGCGGTCGTGGCCCACGACTTCGCGGACGGCTTCAACACCTTCACCCTGACGACCCTGTACGGCAACGACCGCCGCAGGGCGGTGGCGATGCTCGTCGCGGACGCGGCCGCCCCGGTCGTGGGCGCGGCCTGCGCCGCGTTCGTGAGCATCCCGGAACCGGTCCTCGGCGGCTATCTCGGCTTCTTCGGCGGCGCGCTGCTCTATCTCGCCGCCGCCGAGATCCTGCCCGAGGCGCACCACACCCACCCGGCCCGCTCGACACTGCTGTGCACGGTCGCGGGCGCGGGGTTCATCTGGGCGGTGGTGGGCCTCGCCGAGTGACACGGCGCCCGTGGGGGTGGGTCTCACAGCTTGCCGCCCCGTCCGCCGTCCCGCCGCGGGGGCGCGATCAGCGTCGACAGATAGGGCAGCGGCTCGTCACCGAGCCCCGCCGCCGGACGGACGGTCTCCTCCGGCAGCCCCAGCGAAGCGCCCCACACGGCGTCCTCCAGCCGGCCGCTCTCCCGCAGCGCCTCGGCGACCTCGGCGGCCTGCCGCCCGAACTTGTACGCGACGACCGTGCCCGGCCCGGCCAGCGCCTCCTTCAGCACCCGCGACCCCGCGGTCACCGGCACCAGCGTCAGCGGCTCGGTGCCCTCGGTCAGCACGGCGCCGGAACGGGACGCGAGGTCCTGCATGGCGGTGATCCCGGGCACCGTCTCCACCACGACCCCGGGCACCAGCTCCCCGATGGTCTGCGCGAGATAGGTGAACGTCGAGTACACGTTCGGATCGCCGATGGTGGCGAAGGCGACCGTCCCGTGCTCCCGCAGCAACGCGGCCACCCTGCCGCCCGCCGTGTCCCAGGCGGCCTCCCGGCGCGCCCGGTCGCTGCGCTCGTTCAGCGCGAAGACGACCCGCACGACGTTGTCCGCGGACACGTAGTGCAGCACGGTGGCCTCGGCCCGGCCGGGCTCGCCGCCGTCCTTGCCGTCGGGCGCGGCCATCACCGGCACGACGACCACATCGGCGGCCCGCAGCGCGTTGACCCCCTTGACCGTCACCAGCTCCGGGTCGCCCGGGCCCACCCCGACTCCGATCAGCCTGCTCATGACGTCCGGCACCTCTCGACGAACCGACGGGCGACACCGGGCTCGGCGGCCCAGTGCGTGTGCAGATAACTCGCGTGCACACCTTGTTGCACGAAACCCTCGACGCGCCGCTCAGGGGCGCGCACCCCCCAGGCGGGAGCCGCCCCGGCGCCCGGCTCGACGACCGTGCGATGGAACTCGTGCCCCCGCATCCGCGTCCCGGCACCCGCCAGCACACTGTCCGACACGGCCACGGCGTCCCGGTAGCCCAGAGTGAGCCGTTCGCTCATCCGCGCCGTGGCGTCGAGCACCCCGCACATGGGCCGCCCGTCCAGCTCCCGGCACAGATACAGCAGCCCTGCACACTCCGCCGCCACGGGTGCCCCGCCGAGAGCGAACTCGGCGACGGCCTTCCGCAACGGCTCGTTGGCCGACAGCTCGGCCGCGTACACCTCCGGAAACCCGCCCCCGATCACCAGCCCCCGAGTCCCCTCCGGAAGCCCCTCGTCCCGCAACGGATCGAACACGACGACCTCGGCCCCGGCGGCGGCGAGGAGCTCGCTGTGCTCGGCGTAGGAAAACGTGAACGCGGCCCCACCAGCGACGGCGACTCTCACTTTCCCGAGCCCGTCCGCGCCACCTTTCAGCCCGTCCGGCGCTTGAGGACGAGGCCCTCCAGGCCGAAGCGGGGGTCCGGGGGCGGCAGCCCCCGGGGTCGGGACGGGAAGGGGCGGCGGGGGCGAGGAAACCACAGCCCCGGCCACATCGAACGCCGCACCCGACAACGCCCCGGCACCGCGCGCCAGCGCGAGAAGCCCCTCCAGGTCGCACGAGTCAGCGACCTGAGACCCCATCGCCGCCACCGCCTCCACCGCGGCAGCCCCCCGCTCGGCAACCGGCACCAGCCCCAGATGCCGCGACGGCGTATCCACCTGGGGCACCCGCCGCAGCACCCCGAACACCGGCACCCCGACCGACTCCAACGCCTCCCGCAGCAACACCTCGTGCCGCTCGGAGCCGACCTTGTTCAGGATCACCCCCGCGACCCGCACCTCCGGATCCCAGGTCGTGAACCCGTGCACCAGGGCCGCCACCGACCGCGACTGCGACGACGCGTCCACGACCAGCACCACCGGCGCCCGCAGCAGCTTCGCGACCTGCGCGGTGGAGGCGAGCTCCCCCTCCCCGGCGGCCCCGTCGAACAGCCCCATCACACCCTCGACGACGGCGATGTCACACCCCCGCGACCCGTGCAGGAACAACGGGGCGATCAGCCCGGTCCCGCACAGGTACGCGTCGAGATTCCGCCCCACACGCCCGGTCGCGAGCGCGTGGTACCCGGGGTCGATGTAGTCCGGCCCGACCTTGTGCGGGGACACGGCGAGCCCCCGCGCGGCGAACGCGGCCATCAGCCCCGTGGCGACGGTGGTCTTGCCGCTGCCCGAGGAGGGCGCGGCAATGACCAGCCGAGGGACGGAAGAGGTCACCACTCGATGCCCTTCTGGCCCTTCTGCCCGACGTCCATCGGGTGCTTGACCTTGGACATGTCGGTGACGAGATCCGCGAACTCCACCAGCTTCTCCGGCGCGTTCCGCCCCGTGATCACCACATGCTGGGTGCCGGGCCGCTCGCGCAGCACGGAGACCACCTCGTCGGTGTCGACCCACCCCCAGTGCATCGGGTACGCGAACTCGTCCAGCACGTACAGCCGGTACGTCTCGGCGGCCAGGTCCCGCTTGACCTGCTCCCAGCCCTCCCGGGCCTTCTCCTCGTTGTCCATCTGCGCGTCGCGCTGGACCCAGGACCAGCCCTCGCCCATCTTGTGCCAGTCGACGGAGCCGCCCTCGCCGGAGGCGCCGAGGACCCGCAGCGCGTTCTCCTCGCCGACCTTCCACTTCGCCGACTTGACGAACTGGAACACCCCGATCGGCCACCCCTGGTTCCAGGCCCGCAGCGCGAGCCCGAAAGCGGCGGTCGACTTCCCCTTCCCGACCCCGGTGTGCACGACGACCAGCGGCCGGTTGCGCCGCTGCCGGGTCGTCAGACCGTCGTCCGGCACCACACTCGGCTGTCCCTGAGGCATTACGCGGCCCTCCTCTGTACGTCCTTCACCAGTCCGGCGATGCTGTCCGCCCGCAGCTCGTCCAGCGTCACCGCGGTCCCGCCCAGCTCACCCGCGAGCTTCCCGGCGAGCCCGAGGCGCACCGGCCCGGACTCGCAGTCCACGACCACCGAGGCCACCTCGCCGGCCGCGAACAGCCCGGCCGCCCTCGACGCCAGCAGCAGCGGCTCCGGCCCGCCCGTGGCCCGGCCGTCGGTCACCACGACCACCAGCGCCCGCCGCGCCGCGTCCCGCAGCCGCTCCACCCGCAGCACCTCGTGCGCCTTCAGCAGCCCGGCCGCCAGCGGCGTACGCCCACCGGTCGGCAGCGACTCCAGCCGCGCGGCCGCCGCGTCCACGGACGAGGTCGGCGGCAGCGCCACCTCGGCGGCCGCACCCCGGAAGGTCACCAGCCCCACCTTGTCCCGCCGCTGATACGCGTCGAGCAGCAGCGACAGCACGGCACCCTTGACCGCACCCATCCGCTGCCGCGCAGCCATCGACCCGGAGGCGTCGACCACGAACAGGACGAGGTTGCCCTCGCGCCCCTCCCGCACGGCCTGCCGCAGATCGTCCCGCCGCACCACCAGCCCCGGCCCCGACCGCCCGCGCGCCCGCTGATGCGGGGCCGCCGCCTGCACGGTCGCCGCCAGATGCAGCTTCGTCAGCGTCCCGCGCGGCCGCCGCGCCCCGGTCGTGCGCCCGTGCTCGGTCCGCGCCCGCGAGCGCCGCCCGGCGGCACCCTGGCCGATCCCGGGCACGCTCAGCACCTTCGTCCGGAACGGCTCGGCGGCCCGTACGGGCGACTGCTCGCCGGCCCCCGAGGCCTGCGGCTCACCGTCCTCCCCGGCCTCGGGCCGCGCGGCGGTGTCCCCGCCCTGCGGCCCGGACTCCGGGGACGGCTGTCCGCCACCCCCGCCACCGGGGCCGTCCGGGTCCGGATCGTCCTCGGGCGACTCACCCGAGAACTCCTCCAGCGTCTCGTCGAGCTTGTCCTCGTCGAGACCGGGCGCGTCGAAGGGCGCCCTGCGGCGACGATGAGGCAGCGCGAGCAGTGCCGCTTGCCGCACGTCCTCGGCGAGTACGTCGGTGCGCCCGGCCCAGGCGGCCAGCGCGGTCGCCGTGCGGGCCATCACGATGTCGGCCCGCATGCCGTCCACCTCGAACGCCGCGCAGGTCGCCGCGATCTGCCGCAGCGCCGCGTCGCCCAGCCGCACCTGCGGCAGCAACTCCCGTGCCGCGACGATCCGCTGCCGTACGGCGGCCTCCTCGCCGGCCCAGCGCGCCGTGAAACCGGCCGGGTCGTCGTCGTACGCCAGCCGCCGCCGGACGACCTCCACCCGCTGCTCGGGCTCGCGCGAGGCGGCGACCTCGACGGTGAGCCCGAAGCGGTCGAGCAGCTGCGGCCGCAGCTCGCCCTCCTCGGGATTCATGGTGCCGACCAGCAGGAACCGGGCCGCGTGCCGTACGGAGACACCCTCGCGCTCGACGTACGAGGCGCCCATCGCGGCCGCGTCCAGCAGCAGATCGACCAGGTGGTCGTGCAGCAGGTTGACCTCGTCGACGTAGAGGATGCCGCGGTGGGCGTCGGCCAACAGGCCCGGCTCGAAAGCCTTCACGCCCTCGGCGAGCGCCCGCTCGATGTCGAGCGCGCCGACCAGCCGGTCCTCGGAGGCGCCGACGGGCAGTTCGACCATGCGCGCGGGCCGCCCGGTGCCGTTGCCCGCCTCGTGCGGCCCGTCCGGGCAGCCGGGGTCGGGCTTCGCCGGATCGCACGAGAAGCGGCACCCGGCGACGACCGGCACCTCGGGCAGCAGCGCCGAAAGCGCCCGCACGGCCGTGCTCTTGGCCGTACCCTTCTCGCCGCGCACCAGCACCCCGCCGACCGCGGGCGACACGGCGTTCAGCAGCAGCGCGAGGCGCAGATCGTCCTGGCCGACGACGGCCGTGAACGGAAAGGGAGTGGTCACTGGTCGCCCTCCAGGTCGCCTTCCAGCTCCAGGTACGTGGCCCGCAGCCGCTCCAGGGTGTCCGCTTCCGGCTCCGCCCACAGACCGCGCTCGGCGGCCTCCAGGAGCCGTTCGGTGATGCCGCGCAGGGCCCACGGGTTGGACTGCTTCATGAAGTCCCGGTTCTCCGGGTCGAAGACGTACTCGGCGGAGAGCTTCTCGTACATCCAGTCGTCGACCACGCCCGCTGTCGCGTCGTACCCGAAGAGGTAGTCGACCGTCGCGGCCATCTCGAAGGCGCCCTTGTAGCCGTGGCGGCGCATGGCCGCCATCCAGCGCGGGTTGACCACCCGGGCCCGGAAGACGCGGTGTGTCTCCTCGCCCAGCGTGCGGGTCTTCACCTGGTCCGGGGTGGCGGAGTCACCGACGTACGCCTCGGGGTTCGCCCCCGTCAGATGCCGCACCATCGCGACCATGCCGCCGTGGTACTGGAAGTAATCGTCCGCGTCGTGAATATCGTGCTCGCGCGTGTCGACGTTCTTCGCCGCCACCGCGATCCGGCGGAACGCCGTCTCCATGTCGCCGCGTGCCGCCCGCCCGTTCAGCCCGCGGCCGTAGGCGTAGCCGCCCCACACCGCGTACACCTCGGCGAGGTCCGCGTCGGAGCGCCAGTTGCGGGCGTCGATCAGCGGCAGCAGACCCGCGCCGTAGGCGCCCGGCTTGGAGCCGAAGATCCGGGCGGTGGCGCGGCGGTGGTCGCCGTGCTCGGCCGTGTCCTCGTCGGCGTGGGCCTTCACGAAGTTCGCGTCGGCCGGTTCGTCCAGCTCGGCCACCGCCCGTACCGCGTCGTCGAGCAGCCCGACCACGTGCGGGAACGCGTCCCGGAAGAAGCCGGAGATACGGACGGTGACGTCGATGCGGGGCCGGCCCAGCTCGGCGAGCGGGACGATCTCGAAGCCCGTGACCCGCCTCGACGCGTCGTCCCAGACCGGGCGGCAGCCCAGCAGCGCCAGGATCTCGGCGATGTCGTCGCCCTGGGTGCGCATCGCGGAGGTGCCCCAGACCGTCAGGCCGACGGACTTCGGGTACTCCCCGTTGTCGGCCAGGTACCGCTGCACCAGAGAGTCCGCCAGCGACTGCCCGACCTCCCAGCTCAGCCGTGAGGGGATCGCCTTGGGGTCGACGGAGTAGAAGTTGCGGCCGGTCGGCAGGACGTTGACCAGACCGCGCGTGGGGGAGCCGGACGGGCCCGCCGGGACGTAACCGCCGTCCAGGGCCTTCAGGATGTGGCCGATCTCGTCCGTCGTGCGGGCGAGGCGCGGCACGACCTCGGTGCTCGCGAACTCCAGCACCGCGACGGCGTCGGGGAGTCCGGTGCCGAGGACCTCGCGCACCAGCTCCGGGCCGGCCTCGACCGCCCAGTCCCGTGCCTCCATGCCCTCGGCGATCCGCCGGCACAGCTGCTCCAGCAGGTCGATCGCGTCGGACGCGGTCCGCGCGGGGCCCTGGACCAGGTCCGTCAGCTCCACCGGCACCTTCACCGGGGCGCCCGGCTCGGCCAGCAGATCCTTCTCGACCAGCCCGAAGTGGGCGGCCAGCGAGGCCCGCAGACCCGGCAGCGCGTTCGCCCTGCCGCCCCACACCTGCGAGGCGCGCAGCACGGCGAGCACGAGGTTCACCCGTGCCTCGCCGACCGGACCGCCGCCCAGGATGTGCAGACCGTCACGGATCTGGACGTCCTTGATCTCGCAGAGGTAGCCGTCGATGTGCATGACGAACTCGTCGAAGTCGTCCTCGTCCGGCTGCTCGTCGACGTGCAGGTCGTGGTGCAGCTCGGCGGCCTTCACCAGCGTCCAGATCTGCGCCCGCACGGCCGGGGCCTTCGTCGGGTCGAGATCGCTGACCAGGGCGTACTCGTCGAGGAGCTGCTCCAGCTTGGCGAGGTCGCCGTAGGTGTCGGCGCGTGCCATCGGCGGCACGAGGTGGTCGACGACGGTGGCGTGCCCGCGCCGCTTGGCCTGGGTGCCCTCGCCGGGGTCGTTGACGATGAAGGGGTAGATCAGCGGCAGGTCGCCGAGCACGGCGTCCGGGGCGCAGCCGCCGCTCAGACCGAGGCCCTTGCCGGGCAGCCACTCCATCGTGCCGTGCTTGCCCATGTGCACGATCGCGTCCGCGCCGAAGCTGTTGTCCAGCCAGCGGTAGGCCGCCATGTAGTGGTGGGAGGGCGGCATGTCGGGGTCGTGGTAGATCGCGATCGGGTTCTCGCCGAAGCCGCGCGGCGGCTGGATCATCACGACGACGTTCCCGAACCGCAGGGAGGCGAGGACGATGTCGTCGCCGTCGACGTACAACGAGCCCGGCGGCTCGCCCCACGCCTCCAGCATGGCGTCCCGCAGCGACGGGTCCAGCTTCTCGAACCAGGCCCGGTAGTCCGCCAGAGGCACCCGCGCGGGCGCGGTGGCGAGCTGTTCCTCGGTGAGCCATTCGACGTCGTGGCCACCGGCGTCGATGAGCCGGTGGATCAGTTCGTCGCCCTGGTCGGGGTGTCCCTCGACGACGTATCCGGCGTCGCGCAGCGCGTCCAGCACCCGTACCGCCGACGCGGGCGTGTCCAGACCGACGGCGTTGCCGACGCGCGAGTGCTTCGTCGGGTACGCGGTGAAGACCAGCGCGAGGCGTTTCTCGGCGTTCGGCTTGTGCTTCAACTCCGCGTGTCGTACGGCGATCCCGGCCACCCGTGCGGCCCGCTCGGGGTCGGCGACGTACACCGGGACCTCGTCGGGGCCCTGTTCCTTGAAGGAGAACGGGACGGTGATCAGCCGCCCGTCGAACTCCGGGATGGC
This sequence comes from Streptomyces sp. NPDC005017, assembly GCF_042873115.1. NCBI lineage: Bacteria > Bacillati > Actinomycetota > Actinomycetes > Kitasatosporales > Streptomycetaceae > Streptomyces > Streptomyces sp. NPDC005017. Next base: position 46,791 of record NZ_JBIALD010000027.1, read on the forward strand.
CACCTGCATCGCCGCGTCCATCGGGGACAGCGCGGCGTCCGACTCGTCCCACGCGGCGTGCGAGGAGGTCAGACAGAGCCCTTGCAGCACGGGCACGTCGAGGTCGGCGAGGGCGCCGATGTCCCAGGCCTCCTCGTCGCCGCCTGCGGAGGCCTGCGAGGCGTGCGTGCCGCCCGCGGCGAGGACGGTGGCGACGAGGGCGTCGGCCCGCGCGAGGATCTCGTACAGCTCCGGGTCCGCCCCGCGCAGCGAACCGCAGTACACGGGAAGGGCGTTGGCGCCCCGCGCCTCGATCGCGTCGCACAGGGTGTCCACGAAGGCGGTGTTGCCGCTCAGTTCGTGGGCGCGGTAGAAGAGCACGCCGACCGTCGGGCGGCCCTCGGTGCGGGCACGCTCGCCGTGGACGCCGTACTCGGGCATCTTCCGCGGCGCGGCGAACCCTTCACCGGTCAGCAGCACGGTGTCGGAGAGGAAGCGGGCCAGCTCGGTCAGGTTCCCGGGGCCGCCCTCGACGAGGTACTTGAGGGCCTCGGCGACCACACCGGCCGGGACGCTCGACTCGGCCATCAGCTCCGCGTCCGGCACGGTCTCGCCGCCGAGGAGCACGGTGGGGATGCCGGAGGCCTTCAGCGCGGCGAGCCCGTCCTCCCAGGCCCGCTTGCCGCCGAGCAGCCGTACGACGGCGATCCGCGCGCCCTCGATCAGGCCGGGCAGCTCCTCGGAGACGTCGACGCGGGTCGGGTTGCCGATCCGGTAGGGCGCGCCCGAGGCGCGGGCCGCCAGCAGATCCGTGTCGGCGGTCGACAACAACAACACTGTGCTCATGCGGGCGCTCCCGGTGGGATGAAAGGCAGTCCTTGCGGCGCGCCGGACTCGATGAGCCGCCACAGCGCGTCCGTGTCCGCGTGCTGTTCGATGAGGTCGCCGAGCCGGTCGAGCTGCTCCTCGCGCAGCGCGGCGAAGGATGTGTCGGGTGCGGGGACGAAGCGGCGGCCCGCGGCGGCGGCGACCTCGCGCAGGAAGGCGCGCCGGAAGCCGTCCGACTCCAGGGAGCCGTGCCAGTGCGTGCCCCAGACCGGGCCCACCCGGCAGCCGTCGAGGCTGTGTCCTTCGTCATCGGAGATGAACGTTGCGCCGCCGTGGACCTCGGCCACCCCGTGATGGATCTCGTAGCCCTCGACCGGCTCGCCGAGGGCTTCCCCCACCGGCCGGGTGAGGGTCTTCTCGCGGGCGAACCGCACCCGCACGGGCAGGACGCCGAGGCCCTCGACGTGCCCCTCGCGGCTCTCGACGTCGTCCTCGATGTGCTCGCCGAGGATCTGGAAGCCGCCGCAGACGCCGAGGACGGGCCGGCCCTCCGAGGCCCTTCTCACCAGGGCGTCCGCGAGCCCCCGTTCGCGCAGCCAGCGCAGTGCCTTGACCGTGCCCCGGGTGCCGGGGACGACGACCAGGTCGGCGTCGGCCAGTTCCTCGGGCCGGTCCACGAACCGCACCACGACGCCGGGTTCGGCGGCGAGCGCGTCCACGTCCGTGAAGTTGGACATCAGCGGGATCGCGCACACGGCGACCCGCAGCACGTCCTCGCCGACGGGCGCGGCCACCCGCGACTCCCGGACGGCACCGCGCAGGGAGACCCGCAGGCCGTCCTCCTCGTCGATGCCGAGCCCGTGCCGGAACGGCAGTACGCCGTACGTCCGCCGCCCGGTGAGGCCGTGCAGCATGTCGAGGCCGGGCTCCAGCAGGGAGACGTCCCCGCGGAACTTGTTGACGAGGAACCCGGCGACCAGTGCCTGGTCCTCGGGCGAGAGCAGCGCCACCGTCCCGAAGAAGGAGGCGAAGACGCCGCCGCGGTCGATGTCGCCGACGACGAGGACGGGGAGGCGCGCGTTGCGTGCGATCCCCATGTTCACGATGTCGGTCCGGCGCAGGTTGATCTCGGCCGGACTGCCCGCCCCCTCACAGATCACCGCGTCATACGTGCCCCGCAACTCGGCCAGACAGTCCAGGACCGTGCCGAGCAACTGCTCCTGCCGGCCGCCGTGGTAGCCGCGGGCGCTGAGTTCGCCGACCGGCTTGCCCATCAGCACGACCTGGCTGCTGCGGTCGCCGCCGGGCTTGAGCAGCACCGGGTTCATCTGCACGGTCGGCTCGACCCGGCAGGCCTGCGCCTGCATGGCCTGCGCCCGGCCGATCTCGGCGCCCTCGCGTGTCACGAACGAGTTGAGGGACATGTTCTGCGCCTTGAACGGCGCCACCTTCACGCCCTGGCGCACCAGCCACCGGCAGATACCGGCGGTGACGACGCTCTTGCCCGCGTCGGAGGTGGTGCCCGCGACGAGGAGACCCCCGCTCATCTCTTCCGCCCCTTCACAACCAGGCGCGCGGCGACTCCCACGCCGAGCGCGAGCCAGCCGACCCGGCGGGAGAGCCGTACCGCCCGGTCGATGTCGGTCGCGGCGACGTCCCGTCCCGTCGCCCCGTTGAGCACGGGCCGGTGCTCGACCCGGCCGCCGTAGGACAGGGTTCCGCCGAGCCGTACGCCGAGGGCGCCCGCGAAGGACGCCTCCACGGGACCGGCGTTGGGGCTCGGGTGCTTCGCCGCGTCGGCCCGCCAGGCGCGTACGGCACCGCGCGGGTCGGGTCCCGCGGCGGCGGCGAGTACGGCGGTGAGCCGTGCGCCGGGCCAGCCCGCGAGGTCGTCCAGCCGGGCGGAGGCCCAGCCGTAGCGCAGATGGCGCGCCGACCGGTGGCCGACCATCGCGTCGAGGGTGTTGACCGCGCGGAAGCCGAGCAGTCCCGGTACTCCGCCGAGGGTGCCCCACACCAGCGCGCCCACGACCGCGTCGGAGGTGTTCTCGGCGACCGACTCCACGACCGCGCGGGCGATCTGGTCGGCGTCCAGTGCCTGCGGGTCGCGGCCGCACAGATGGGGCAGCCGGGCGCGCGCGGCCGCCAGGTCGCCCTGTTCCAGGGACCGGCCGACGGCCCGTGCCTCCCGGGCGAGCGAGGTGCCGCCGACGACGGCCCAGGTGGCGGCTGCGGTCAGCGCGAAGGAGGCGGTGGGGGAGGGGCGTGCGGCACGGGTGGCGGCGGCGCCCAGGGCGACCGTGCCGCCGACGCACACGGCGGTGTGCAGGGCACCCCAGCCGCGGTGGTCGCGCCACAGCAGCCGTTCCACGGCACCGGCGGCACGGCCGAACGCGGCGACCGGGTGCCCGCGGCGGGGGTCGCCGAGCAGGAGGTCACCGAGGAGGCCGGCGGCGGCGCCGTACGCGTGAACGCGATCGGCACGCATCGGGCTCAGCCGGCCGCGGGGGCGGGCGGGGCAGGGGTGATGGACCGCGAACGGCAGCCGCGCATGGCGATATGTCCTCACTCAGGGTGTCCACGCCCTGGTTCGACGAGACCGGCGGTGAGAGTTCCTGGCTCCCGGGGATGACTACCCCGGTGACAGTGGCGGGACCGCGCCGGATTCGCACCGGCTTCCTCTTCTGCCGCCGTACATGGCTCGGGCAGTCCACCACGGCCCTCGAACACCCGTCAACTCACCGTTGACCTGCGCGGCTGGAGTGTGCCGAGGCCCACACCGCCGCCGTGGCGTGGCGCGCCCGGGGACCGGCTCGCGCGGAAATGCCCGCTGTCCGGGCGGCCTTCCGCGACCGGCCTTTGTGACGTTCCGTCACGACCTCCCGTGGTGTGCCGGGAGGCGACCCGGCTGTCGTGCGGTGGCCGGTCGTACGGCGGCCGGTCGTACGGGGTGAGCCGCGGGCCGGTGGCGGGCTTCGAGGGGCGGCGCATGCGTGAGGGGGCTGTCACGGACTTCTCGTCCGTGACAGCCCCCTCACGAGGCCCGGCGTCAGGTTCCGGGCGTCAGGCCATGATCAGGTAGATGCCGTAGCCGACGGCCGCCGCGCAGGCGGCGAAGCAGGCGTAGGCACCGGTCACGGCCAGCGCGGCGGTGCCGCCCTGCTCCTGCGCCCGTTCCTGGCGGGAGAGGCCGACGACACCGAGGGTGAACAGGCCCACGAGGGCCACGGTGACCACGAGGCTGACGCCGAACACGGAGCCGAGGGCCGCCCAGTCGATCTTCATGCTGCTGATTCCTTCGTACCGGGGTGGTCGGGGCTCAGGCCGTGGCCTGCGAGGCGGCCGGTTCGGCGGCACCCGCCGGGGCGGGGACGGCGACCGGCGCGGTGGCGGTGCCCGCCGGCGGCGGGGTGACCATGGCGATCGCGGTGGTGACCACGCCGGCCGGCTCCTCGGTGTCGTTCACGTTGGTGTGGTCGACGACCTCGCGGCGGGACACCTTCCAGATGGCGGCGCTGGAGCCGACCAGGAAGAGGGCCACGACCGCGGTGCCCCAGGAGCCGAAGCCGGTGACCCACTCGGCGAGCGCGGCGACCAGGGCGGCGGCCGGCAGGGTCAGGCCCCAGGCGACGAACATGCGGGTCGCGGTGGACCAGCGGACCACACCGCCCTTGCGGCCGAGGCCGGCGCCCATCACGGAACCGGAGACCGAGTGCGTGGTGGAGAGCGAGAAGCCCAGGTGGGAGGAGGCCAGGATGACCGTCGCGGCGCTGGTCTGGGCGGCGAAGCCCTGCTGCGGCTGGAGGTCGGTCAGGCCCTTGCCCATGGTGCGGATGATGCGCCAGCCGCCGAGGTAGGTGCCGAGGGCGATGGCCACACCCGCCGAGAGGATGACCCACATGGGCGGGTCGGAGTCGGGGGCGAGGGAGCCGCCGGCGACCAGGGCGAGGGTGATGATGCCCATCGTCTTCTGCGCGTCGTTGGTGCCGTGGGCCAGCGAGACCAGGCCGGCGGAGGCGATCTGCCCCGCGCGGTAGCCCTTCGCCGAGGCCTTGCCGTCGGCCTTCCTGCCCATCACGTAGGTGAGCCGCGTGGCGAACATCGCCGCCAGGCCCGCGACCAGCGGGGCCGCGATCGCCGGGATGAGCACCTTGGTGACCAGCACGTCACCGTGCACGGCACCCATGCCCGCCGAGGCGATGGTCGCACCGACCAGGCCGCCCATCAGGGCGTGCGACGAGGACGACGGCAGGCCGACGAGCCAGGTCAGCAGGTTCCAGAGGATCGCGCCGACCAGGGCGGCGAAGATGACCTCGGGACGGATGCCTGATTCGTCGACCAGACCCTTGGAGATCGTGTTGGCGACCTCCACGGAGAGAAAAGCACCCACAAGGTTGAGGACGGCGGACATGGCCACCGCGACCTTGGGCTTGAGCGCACCGGTCGAGATGGTGGTGGCCATCGCGTTGGCGGTGTCATGAAAACCGTTCGTGAAATCGAACGCAAGTGCGGTTACCACCACAATCGCGAGGATCAGTGAGAGGTTTTCCATTTACCCAGGCAATCGTTCGAAGGTCATTGGCCAGTCGAACGTACGTAACCCAGGTGAACGGCAGGTGAACTGGACAGGGCATTGGGGTGTCCGCAGGTGAGAGCGAGGATTCCTGTATCGGGCGGTGCCGGGCGGCGCCCCCGGGAACTCCGGCCTCGGGCGCCCCGCGCGGCCCGTCGCGGGCGGCTCCCGGACCCCTCGAAGAGATCCTGGTCACCCGCCGCGGGACACCCCCGTCGGCCGGGTCCGCCTGGCAGGATCACGGCATGGCTGAGCAGCGTCGGGACCAGCGGGACACACAGGGCTCCGGGGGAGCGGAACCGGCCGGGGCGGGGCCCCGCGGGAGGCCGGTGCTCCCCGAGGAGGCCGAGGCCTGGACCGGCCTCGTGACGACGGCCCGCCGCACCGTCACCGACGGCCTCGTCGTCGGCACCTCCGGCAACGTCTCCGTGCGCGTCGGCGCCACCGTGCTGGTCACGCCGTCGGGCGTGCCGTACGACCGGCTCACCCCGGACGACGTGACGGGGGTGGACCTGGAGGGCGGGCAGGTGCTGGGGGAACTGGTCCCCACCAGCGAGCTGCCGATGCACCTCGCGGTCTACCGCACCACGGACGCCCGCGCGGTCGTCCACACCCACGCCGTGCACGCCACGGCCGTCTCCACCCTCGTCCCCGAGCTGCCCCTGATCCACTACATGTCCGCCGCCCTCGGCGGTCCCGTCCGGGTCGCCCCGTACGCGGCCTACGGCACCGCCGAACTGGCCGAGAACATGCTCCACGCCCTCTCCGGCCGTACGGCCTGCCTTCTGGGCAACCACGGCACGATGGCCTACGGCGCCACCCTCGACCAGGCCTACGACCGCACCGCCCAGCTCGAATGGATGTGCCGCCTCTGGCTCACCGCCTCCTCGGTCCCGGGCCTGACCCCGGCCCTGCTCACGGAGGAACAGGTGGCCGAGGTGGGGGAGCGGCTGAAGGGCTACGGCCAGCGGGAGCCGTGAGACGGGGTTCGTATACGGAAACGGGGTCCCCGGGACCGCCGCCGGCACCGGGCCGTGAACGCCCCGGCCGGTTGCACGGCGAACCCTCCCCGCCTCCGCGCGCCCCTCGAACGCCTCCCTCACCCCGGCCGCCCGGCCCCCGCGCGCCCCTCGAACGCCCCCGTTCCCTGGCCGCCCGGCCTCGGCGCCGTGGTCTCTCCGCCTTCGCGCGCCCCTCGAACGCTCCCGTTCACCGGCCGCCCGGCTTCCACGCCGTGGTCTCTCCGCCTTCGCGCGCCCCTCGAACGCTCCCGTTCACCGGCCACCGGGCCCCGGGCCGCGGTCTCTCCCCCTTCGCGCGCCCTCGAACGCCCCCGTCCACTGGCCACCCGGTCCCCGCGCCACGACACTGAACCCGTGCGCACTGTCAAAGCGACGGCCGCTGCCGTCACCGTTGCCCTGGCAGCCGGCGCGGCCGGAGTCGCCGCCGGACGCCTCGCCAGCGACGCCGCGCTCAAGGCGCCGCCCGGCAGGCCGCTGCCCACCGAGCCCCGGCTCACCGTGCACGGCACGGCCGCCGGCCGCATCACCCTCACCCGGGACCTCGCCTCGCTGCGCCCCGGCACCTACGGCCTGTCCGGGGACGGCAGTCACGCGGTCGTCGGCCCGGTCATGGAGGCGGCCGAGCACACCGCCGACACCGTGGTCCGCCGCCTCGAACGCGTCACGCACGGCACCCTCGAAACCGGCGACCACGTGTGGCTCACCCCGAACGTGCACATCGGCGACCCCCGCAGCGCCCTCGGCCTGGAGCACGCCGACATCGACGTCCCCGGCGAACTGGGCTCGCTGCCCGCCTGGTTCGTGCCCGGTGCCCGCGACACCTGGGTCATCGCCGTGCACGGCCTGGGCACCACCCGCGAACTCTCGCTGAACGTCCTCGACTTCCTGCACCGCCTCCGCTTCTCCGTGCTCGCCCTCGCCTACCGCGGCGACCTCGGCGCCCCCCGCTCCCCGGACGGCCTGAACCACCTCGGCGAGACCGAGTGGCGCGACGTGGACGCGGCCATCCGCTACGCCGTGCGCTACGGCGCCCAGCGCGTCGTCCTGTACGGCTGGTCCACCGGCGCCGCCATGTGCCTGCACACGGCCGTGCGCTCCGCGGTCCGCGACAAGGTCACCGGACTCGTGCTGGACTCCCCGGTGCTCGACTGGCAGACCACCCTGCGCGCGCTCGCCGCGGCCCGCCATGTCCCCGCGCCCGTACTGCCGCTGGCCGTCCGCGCCGCCCAGGGCCGCACCGGCCTGCACGGCGAGCCCGGCCGCGGTGCCGCCGAGGCCGACGGTCTCGCCGTGCCCGCCCTGATCCTCCACGGCCCCGGCGACACCGTGGCCCCCTGGCAGCTGTCCCGGCGCCTCGCCGACAGCCATCCGGGCCTGGTCTCCCTGACCACCGTCCCCGACGCCCCGCACAGCGCCATGTGGAACCCCGACCCGGCCGCCTACCAGGAGGCCATGCGCCGCTTCCTGACCCCGCTGATGTGATGCGCGCCACCGGTCGCGGCCGTTCCGTTCCACCCCGTACCACTGGCCTGTTCCCACCTCCCCGACGCGCCCGGAACCCGGTGCGTTGGCCAGTCCCGTCGCCCGCCGTGACATTCCGTTTGGGTTTTCGGACCGTCAACCGGAAGACTGCACCCGTGACGTCCCGTATCCCGCGCGACTCCAGGCTTCGACTCGTCCGCCCACGCCCCCTGGACGCCGTCCCACGAGCGACGGACCAGCGACGCCCGCGCCGCCCCGCTCCGCGCCCCCCCGAGGGCACCCCGGCCCCGTCGGAGCTGGCCAAAATGGCGCGCACCCAGCTGGCCGACGCGGCCCGCGTGGCCCGCTGGGCCGACGCCGCGCTGCGCCCCGGCCGGGCCCGCGCCGCCGACGGCAGGGCCACCCTGTCCGACGCGACCGCCGAACAGGCCGCGGCCGAACTCGGACTGACCCCCGCTCAGGTCCGCGCCGACTGGGACACCGCCCGGCTCGCCGGCCTGATCGAGGTGCACGGCGACAGTGCCCGCCCCGGCTGGCGGCTGCGCGCCTGGAACCGCGACGACAGCGCCGTCCTGCGCGGCTGGGTCGCCCTCTTCGACGCCTGGTCGCTCGCCCACCCGGAACCCGCCGCGGGCGAGCCCGCCGCCGTCGCCGAGGTCGTCTCGGCCATGCCCCAGGTGCTCTCCTTCCTCCAGCTGTCCGCCGGATTCGTCCCCGTCGCACAGCTCCTGGACCTGCTGGAGGCGAGGGTCACCGAACTGCGCACCGAGCGCTGCGAGATCCCCTACGGCCCCCGGCCCGAGCCCGTCGAACCCGACGGGCCGCCCCGGGGCGCGGACACGCCGCTCGCCCCCCTCCTGGACTGGGCCCTGCACGCCCTCGCCTCGGTCGGCGCCCTCACCTGCGGTGCCGGACAGGCCACCCTCACCCCGCTCGGCAGCTGGGCGGTCTGGGTCAAGCTGGAGCAGATCTGTGTGGCCGCGCAGAGCCCCGCGGGCAACATCGAGGCCTCCGCCGAGGACATGCTGCGCGGCTGCGCCCAGCTGCGGCCCAACGCCGCCCGCGCCGAGTACCGCGCCTGGCTCGCCGCCCGGCCCGTCGGCAGCGCCGTCACCGAGCTGATCGGCGCCGCCCGCGGTGAGGACGCCCTGCTGCGCGGCCTGGCCTTCGACGCGCTGCGCCTGGTCGGCGCGCCCGCCGAGCCCGAGGTGCGCGCGGTGCTCGACGAGCCGACCCTGCGGCCGTACGCCCTGCTCTGGCTGGCCGAGCACGACGGCACCGACCCCGAGGACGCCTACGAGATCCTCACCCGCGAGGAGGCCACCTGGCTCTGGGTCGACACCGCCGCTGCCGTCGCCGACCACGGCGAGGCCCCGATGCTGGTGCGGCACCTGGAGTCCGCCGTGCAGGCGACGGTCCCCGCCCTGCTCGACGAGGTGCGCGCGGTCGGCCACCCCCGGACCGTGCAGGTCCTGGTCGCGCTCGCCGCGGCCCACCCCGACCCGGCCCTGGCCAAGGCCGTGCGCCGCGCGGCCTTCCAGGTGCACACCGGGGGAAGCTGAGGCGGCTCAGCCGGCTATCGCGGGCGTGTACGTGCCGAAGCTCCAGATGTTGCCCTCGGCGTCCCGGGCCATGTAGTCCCGCGAGCCGTAGTCCTGGTCCGTCGGGGGCATCAGGATCTCCACGCCGTGGTCCACGGCCCGCCGGTGGTGCGCGTCGACGTCGTCCACCACGACGTACACCCCGGCGGCGCCGGCGTCCCTCATCGCCGTGTCGAAGACGCCGCCGGTGCCCTTGGAGCCGACCATCACCGCGCCGTTGCCCTGGAGCAGCTCGGCGTGCAGCACCGAGCCGTCCTCGCTCTCGTACACCGACAGCTCCGAGAAGCCCAGGCCCTCGGTGAGCTGCCGGATCGCCGCCCTGGCGTCCGCGTACAGCACCGTCGGATAGATGCTCGGAGCGCCGCCGCCCGTGCCTGCCATGCCGATCACCTCTCGTCGGAGACGAACGTCGGAAACGAATCCTTGGGACCGAACCGGAAGAATCACCTGCCGCCAGTCTGGCAGCCACCACTGACAACGCCCCCGTGCCCGGCGTCCCGCGGCCGGCGTCTGGCCGGAAGCCGCCTGCGCGCCCGCCCCCTCGCCGCCGACGCCCCGGGTCCGGGGCGACCGGCCCGGCGGCCCCGCCCTCCCCCGGCGTCCATGAGGCCATCGTCACCGGCGACGGAGGGAAATCCGGTTGCATGAGCCCGTTAGACTGAATCCCATGGCCATTCTCCTCGCGCATTAGACAGCGGGAACGTCCTCGTCCGTCTGTCCCGCCAACCTTCCGCCCTGGAGTCTGTCCGTGATCTCCGCCTCCGGTATCGAGCTGCGCGCCGGTGCGCGCGTCCTCATCGAGAACGCCACCTTCCGTGTCGCCAAGGGCGACCGCATCGGTCTGGTCGGCCGCAACGGCGCAGGCAAGACCACCCTCACCAAGTGCCTCGCGGGCGAGGGCCAGCCCGCCGGCGGCGTCATCACCCGCTCCGGCGAGGTCGGCTATCTGCCGCAGGACCCCCGCACCGGCGACCTCGACGTACTGGCCCGCGACCGTGTCCTGTCCGCGCGCGGCCTCGACGTCCTGATCCGCAAGATGCGCGAGAACGAGCAGCGCATCGCCAGCGGCCAGGGCGCCACCCGCGAGAAGGCGCTCAAGCAGTACGAGCGCCAGGAGACGGAGTTCCTCACCAAGGGCGGGTACTCCGCCGAGGCCGAGGCCGCCACCATCGCCGCCGCGCTCAACCTGCCCGACCGCGTGCTCGGCCAGCCCCTGCACACGCTCTCGGGCGGTCAGCGCCGCCGTATCGAGCTGGCCCGCATCCTGTTCTCCGACGCGGACACCCTGCTGCTCGACGAGCCCACGAACCACCTCGACGCCGACTCGATCGTCTGGCTGCGGGACTACCTCAAGACCTACCGCGGCGGCTTCATCGTGATCTCCCACGACGTCGACCTGGTGGAGACGGTCGTCAACAAGGTGTTCTACCTGGACGCCAACCGCGCCCAGATCGACGTCTACAACATGGGCTGGAAGCTGTACCAGCAGCAGCGCGAGGCCGACGAGAAGCGCCGCAGGCGCGAGCGGCAGAACGCGGAGAAGAAGGCCGCCGCCCTCAACGCCCAGGCCGACAAGATGCGCGCCAAGGCCACCAAGACGGTCGCCGCGCAGAACATGGCCCGCCGCGCCGAGAAGCTGCTCTCCGGTCTCGAAGAGGTCCGGATGTCCGACAAGGTCGCCAAGCTCCGCTTCCCGGAGCCCGCGGCCTGCGGCAGGACCCCGCTGACCGCCGAGGGCCTGTCGAAGTCGTACGGCTCGCTGGAGATCTTCACCGATGTCGACCTGGCCATCGACAAGGGTTCCCGCGTGGTCATCCTGGGCCTGAACGGCGCCGGCAAGACGACCCTGCTGCGGCTGCTCGGCGGGGTCGAGCAGCCCGACACCGGCCAGGTCGTCCCCGGCCACGGTCTCAAGCTGGGCTACTACGCCCAGGAGCACGAGACCCTCGACCCGGAGCGCACGGTGCTGGAGAACATGCGCTCCGCGGCCCCCGACATGGACCTGGTCGAGGTCCGCAAGGTGCTGGGCTCCTTCCTGTTCTCCGGCGACGACGTCGACAAGCCGGCCGGTGTGCTCTCCGGCGGCGAGAAGACCCGGCTGGCCCTGGCCACCCTGGTCGTCTCCTCGGCGAACGTCCTGCTGCTGGACGAGCCCACCAACAACCTCGACCCGGCCAGCCGCGAGGAGATCCTCGGCGCGCTGCGCACCTACAAGGGCGCCGTCGTCCTGGTCACCCACGACGAGGGAGCCGTCGAGGCGCTCCAGCCGGAGCGGATCATCCTGCTGCCGGACGGCGTGGAGGATCTGTGGGGTTCCGACTACGCGGACCTCGTCGCCCTCGCTTGATCGAACGGGTGATCCGCTGGGTATGGATCATTCGGCCCATCGGTGATCCACCATCTGTGTGAGATCTCCTCGTACCGAGGTGTGTCCTACAACGATTTTCCGGCCGAGTCCTTGGTCATCAGGGGCTCGGCCGCTCGCGTCTTTGACCTGGTACTTCGCGGAGGAACCCGTTCGGCGGTAAGTCCGCCGACTCGCGGAACCTTGGATTCCGTATGTGGGGACGGACTCCTGTCGTCACATCCCTTCCGTACGGACCTTGCCGAATGGGTGGCCATGGAGCCCGGGAGGGGTGATCATGAGGGGACCAGAGCGCACTTCCCATGAGGAGGCACGGGTGGCCGAGACTCTGAAGAAGGGCAGCCGGGTGACCGGCGCCGCGCGCGACAAGCTCGCGGCAGACCTGAAGAAGAAGTACGACGCCGGTGCGAGCATCCGGGCGTTGGCCGAGGAGACCGGCCGCTCGTATGGCTTCGTGCACCGCATGCTCAGTGAGTCGGGCGTCACGCTCCGTGGGCGTGGCGGGGCGACCCGGGGCAAGAAGGCCGCTACGGCCTGACCAGTCGGGTGGCGCCGAAGGCGTGATGGTGGCCACCCGGTCGGTCAGACGGTCGACCGGGTGGTTACTGTGCAGTCACTTATGGATGCCGTTCTACGGCATCCTCCGCTGACCGCACCCATCGGAGGCGCCCCATGGCTTCGCTCGACCCGGTTCTCGACAAGGACGGCGTACGGCTCACCGTCGACGAGGCGATCGCCACGGTGACCCTGACCAACCCGGCCAAGCGCAACGCGCAGAGCCCCGCCATGTGGCGGACGCTCGCCCAGGTCGGGCGGTCACTGCCGGGCTCCGTCCGGGTGGTCGTGCTGCGCGGTGAGGGCAAGTCCTTCTCCGCCGGCCTCGACCGGCAGATGTTCACGCCCGAGGGCATCGAGGGCGAACCGTCCTTCATCGACCTCGCGCGCGGTGACGACGCCGTACTGGACACTGCCATCGCCGAGTTCCAGGAGGGCTTCACCTGGTGGCGGCAGAGCGACATCGTGTCCATCGCCGCTGTCCAGGGCCATGCCATCGGGGCCGGTTTCCAGCTCGCCCTCGCCTGTGACCTGCGCGTCGTCGCCGACGACGTGCAGTTCGCCATGCGCGAGACCAGCCTGGGTCTGGTGCCCGACCTCACGGGTACGCATCCGCTGGTGTCGCTCGTCGGGTACGCCCGTGCGCTGGAGATCTGCGCGACGGGTCGCTTCGTGCTGGCCGAGGAGGCCGTCAACACGGGGCTGGCGAACCTCGCGGTGCCCGTGGCGCAGCTCGACGCCACGGTCGACGACCTCGCCGCCGCGCTGCTTGCCGCTCCGCGGGACGCGGTGGTGGAGACGAAGGCGCTGCTGCTGGGCGCGCAGGCGCGGACGTACGACGCGCAGCGGGCGGCGGAGAGGCAGGCGCAGGCGCGGCGGCTGCGGGATCTTGCGGGCCTGGGCGACTGACCTCCGGCGGTTCGGCGGTTCTGCCCCGGGGGCGTTCTCCGGGGTGCTCGCGTGCGGGCCGTTCGTGGCTGGCCGCGCAGTTCCCCGCGTCCCTTGGGGGGTTGGGCGGGGCCCCTCCGTGGGGTGTCGGGTGTCGGCCGTTCGTGGCTGGTCGCGCAGTTCCCCGGGTCCCTTGGGGGTTGGGCGCGGTCCCTCTCCGGGGGCTCGCGTGCGGGCCGTTCGTGGCTGGTCGCGTAGTTCCCCGCGTCCCTTGGGGGGTTGGGCGGGGCCCCTCTGTGGGGTGTCTGGTGCGGGTTGCGTGTGGCTGGTCGCGTAGTTCCCCGGGTCCCTTGGGGGTTGGGCGCGGTCCCTCTGTGGGGTCGCGCAGTTCCTCGCGACCCTATTGGGGCGGGTCAGTCCGTTGCTGTGACCACGATGGTCACCGTCGGGGTGTCCGGGAGGGTTGTGGTGACGGCTGTGCGGACCTCCTGGGCGACTTTCAGGGGCTGGTGGGGGGAGCGGACGGCCAGCTCCAGTCGGATGTGGCGGCGGGGGAGCGACGGGGTTGAGGTGGGACCGTCCTCGATGTGGACGGCCCGGCCCAGGCCGCCGAGGGTGCCGGTGAGGCGGGAGACGCCCGGGACGGAGAGTGCGGCGGCGGCCACGCGGGTCTCCTCGTCACCCGTCTGCGCCGGTTGAGGCGCGATCTTCTCCGGGGCCTTCTCGCTACCCGGGTCCCGCGGCTCCGGCTCCTCGTCCCACAGGCCCGTGACGTGCAGGTCGACCTCCGTCACGGTCAGCCCCACGCCGTCCGTCGCGGCGGCCGCAAGTGCCGTGCGCAGCCGGGAGGCCGTCGTGGGCAGCGGCTCGGCGACGTGTGCCGTGAAGTCGGCCGACAGGCGCAGCGGCCCGGGCGGCAGTCCGCTCGGCGGGGGCGGCACGGCGGGCGTCCCGCCGTTGTCCGGGTCGGACAACGCGATCCGCAGGGCGCCCAGCCGCACCCCGGTAACCCCGTCGGCGGCCCCGCGCAGCACCGTCTCGGCCGCGCTCTCCGCGATCCACGCCCCGTCCCGCGCCACGCCCAGGGGCAGGAGTCTGCCCAGGCCGACCTGTTCGCGTACCGCGCGTGCCCACCGTTCCGCCGTCATTCCTCCAGCCTGCCGCATAAATGGCGCGAATCGGGGCATCCGCGCATACCGTGGGCGAGAGAACGACGACCGGAAAGGACGTACGGCGATGACCGACACCACGGACCGGAACCGGACGCAGAGCTCCGAGGGCGAGCTGGAGGCCCCGGTACAGACCCGCAAGGCCACCAGGCGCGGCGGCGGCGACCCCGCCGGACGAGGGCGGACCACGATCGCCGACGGTGTGGTCGAGAAGATCGCCGGAATGGCCACCCGCGATGTCGTCGGCGTCCACGCGATGGGCAGCGGCATCAGCCGCACCTTCGGTGCCGTGCGCGACCGTGTCCCCGGCAGCTCCAAGTCGGTGACCCGCGGGGTCAAGGCGGAGGTGGGCGAGGTGCAGACCGCGCTCGACCTGGAGATCGTCGTCGACTACGGCGTGTCCATCGCCGACGTCGCGCGGGACGTGCGCGAGAACGTCGTGGCGGCCGTCGAGCGGATGACCGGCCTCGAGGTCGTCGAGGTCAACATCGCCGTCAGCGACGTGAAGCTGCCGGACGAAGAGGACGAGGAGCCGGAGCCCCGGATCCAGTGACGCGCGGCGGGCCGGACGGCCGTGCCGCTGAGGGGAGCGCACCATGAGCATGGCCGTGGTCGGCATGATCGCGGGAATGGCCCTGGGCTTCGCCGGCTACTTCGGAGGCTTCGGTGCCTTCCTGCTCGTCGCCGCCCTGGGCGCGGTCGGGTTCGGTGTCGGCCGGTTCCTGGAGGGCGACTTCGAGCTCGGCGACTTCTTCCGTCCGCGTGACGAACGCAGGCGGTGACCCCCGTGAGCGAGGGGACGGGCGAGCCGGGCAGGCCGTTCGCCCCCGTGCCGCCGGCCGAGCGCGGGGCGACACGGATCGCCGACCGGGTCGTGGCGAAGGTCGCCGCGCAGGCCGCACGCGAGGCGCTCGGCACGCTGCCGCCCCCGGCCGCGGCGCCGCACGCCAACGTGGTCGTACGCCAGGCGCGCGTCCCCGCCGACGAGGGGCGGCACGCGGCGCACATCCGGGTGCATCTGGAGCTCGACTACCCCACCGACATCGCGGCCCGCTGCCGTTCGGTGCGTCGCCGTGTCGCCGAGCGGGTAGGCGCGCTGGTGGGAATGGACGTGCCCGAGGTCGCCGTCCAGGTGGAGCGGCTGCACCTCGCGCCCGGACACGGCGTGGCGAAGGGGAGGACGCGATGAGCGAACCCCAGCACGGCGAGGGGACGACCAGGCCCGTACCGGTCCTGGAGAAGCCGCCCGCCGGCCATGACACCGACCCGGCGCCCACGCCGCGGCCGGACCCGAAGCGGGCCGCCCGACGTTTCTGGTCGGCCCGGCGTGTCCCGTCCGCCGTGGCCGCCCTGCTCCTGCTCGTCGTCGCGGGCTTCTTCCTCTACGACGTCGCCGCCGTGCGCGCGGGCCGCTCCGCCATGCAGTGGCGGGACGAACTGGCCGCCCAGCTCGCCGAACGGCCCCTGGACGACACCTGGGTCCTGGTCGGCGCGGGCGTCGCCGCGGCCCTGGGCCTGTGGCTGCTGGTCCTCGCCGTGACACCCGGGCTCCGCGGACTGCTGACCATGCGCCGCCCCGCCGCCGACGTCCGAGCCGCCCTGGACCGGGCCGCGGCCGCGATGGTGCTGCGCGACCGTGCCATGGAGGTCCCGGGCGTGCAGTCGGTCCGGGTCCGGGCGGGCCGCCGCCGCGCCGACGTCCGCGTGGTCGCGCACTTCCGCCCGCTGGAAGAAGTACGACAGGACCTGGACGCCGTACTCGAGGAGGCGGTGCGCGCGCTGGGCCTGGCCCGGCCGCTCGCGCTGTCGCTGCGGGTGCGGCGGCCCGGACGGAAGGGGTGAGGGAGGAGTGCGGGGAACGGTCAACAGGGTTCTGCTGGGCCTGATCGGCCTGGTCCTGCTCGCGCTCGGCGGCTCGGTCCTGGCCGTGGGCCTGGGCGCCCCGGCGCCCTCGTGGTGGATCCACGACTCACGGCACGACGTCCTGCTCGACGACTCCGAGCGCACCCAATGGCGCGACGAGACCTGGTGGTGGCCGGTCGTCCTGGCCGTGCTCACCGTTCTCGTGGTGCTCGCCCTGTGGTGGCTGACCGCGGTCCTGCGGCGCCACCGGCTCGCCGAGGTCCTCGTCGACACGGGCGACGGCGCGGGCGCCCTGCTGCGCGGCCGGGCCCTTCAGTCCGTGCTCACGGCCGAGGCGGCGGCCCTGGACGGCGTGGCCAGGGCCCATGTCCGTCTGACGGGCGGCCGGACGGCCCCGCGCACCCGGATCCGCCTGCTGCTGGAACCGCAGGTGAACCCGTCGGCGGCCCTGGACCGGCTGACCGCCGAGGCCCTGACCCACGCCAAGGACTCGGCGGCCCTGGACGGCCTCCCCGCCGAGGTCCGCATGAAGTCGGTCAAGCACCGGGCGGAACGGGTCAGCTGAGCACCCCTCGGCCACGCGGGGCGCGGCAGGGGCCCGGCCCGGTCAGAAGCCGTGCCGCATCCCGCCGTCGACGGGGACCATGATCCCGGTCAGATAGGACGCCGCGGGGGACAGCAGGAACGCCGCGGTCCGGCCGAACTCCTCGGGCCGTCCGTAGCGCCGGAGCGGGATCCGCGACTCGTGGGCGGCCCGGGTCGCCTCGGGGTCGGCCGACAGCGCGTCCAGTTCCCGCACCCGGTCGGTGTCGATCCGGGCCGGCAGCAGCCCGACGACCCGGATGCCGCGCGGACCCAGCTCGTCCGACAGCGACTTCGCGAACCCGGCGAGGCCCGGCCGCAGCCCGTTGGAGATGGTCAGCCCCGGAATCGGCTCGTGCACCGAGCCGGACAGCACGAACCCGATCACGCCCCCGGCCTCCAGCTCGGCCGCGGCTGCCCGCGCGAGCCGGACCGCCCCGAGGAACACCGACTCGAACGCGGCCTGCCACTGCTCGTCCGTGTTGTCCGCGACGAAGCCCGGCGGCGGTCCGCCCACACTGATCAGCACCCCGTCGAAGCCCCCGAAGTGCTCCCGCGCCGCACCGATCAGCCGTGCCGCCGCCGCGGGGTCGGCGTTGTCGACGGCCACCCCGACGGCGTCCGGCCCCAGCTCCGCCGCCGCGGCACGGGCCCGCTCCTCGTCGCGCCCGGTGACGACGACCTTCGCCCCGTCGGCGACCAGTTCGCGCGCGACCGCGTTGCCGAGTCCGCGCGTGGCTCCGGTGACGACGTACACCCGGTCCTTCAGTCCAAGATCCATGGCCCTATCCTGCCTCTTCGTCCCCGAACAGGGCGAGAGCGGCGTTCACCAGCCCGATGTGACTGAACGCCTGGGGGAAGTTGCCCAGCTGGCGCGCGCTCACCGGGTCGTACTCCTCCGCCAGCAGGCCCACGTCGTTGGTGAGAGAGACCAGACGCTCGAACAGCTCCCTGGCCTCGGCGCGACGGCCCGTCAGATGCAGTGCCTGCGCCAGCCAGAACGAGCAGGCCACGAACGCGCCCTCGTCGCCCGGCAGCCCGTCGACGGCCGAGTCCCGCGTGCTGTAGCGGCGCAGGAAACCGTCTCGGCCCAGCTCGGCGCGCACCGCGTCGACCGTGCCGATCACCCGCGGATCGTCCGGCGGCAGGAACCCGACGTACGGGATGAGCAGCAGCGCGGCGTCCAGCTCGCGCGAGCCGTAGTACTGGGTGAAGGTGTTGCGCTCGGCGTCGTAGCCCTCGGCGCACACCTCGCGGTGCACCTCCTCGCGCATCGCGCGCCAGCCCTCCAGGTCGCCGGGCAGTTCCGGATGCTCCTCCAGGGCGCGCACCGCGCGGTCGGCGGCCACCCACACCATCACCTTGGAGTGCACGAAGTGGCGCCGTCCGCCGCGCACTTCCCACAGGCCCTCGTCCGGCTGCCGCCAGTTCGCGCGCAGCCACTCGACGAGGGCGGCCTGCAGGGCCCAGCCGTGCGGTTCGTGCGACAGGCCCGCGCGCCGGGCGA
Organism: Streptomyces sp. NPDC005017; assembly: GCF_042873115.1. NCBI lineage: Bacteria > Bacillati > Actinomycetota > Actinomycetes > Kitasatosporales > Streptomycetaceae > Streptomyces > Streptomyces sp. NPDC005017. Next base: position 65,205 of record NZ_JBIALD010000027.1, read on the forward strand.
GCGACATCGAGTCCATGACCTCGCCGTACACGTCGAGCTGGAGCTGGCGCACGGCGTCGTTGCCGACGCGGACGGGGGCGGAACGCCCGTAGCCGGCCAGCCAGGGCACCTCCGTCTCGGGCAGCCGGCGTTCGCCCGCCACCCCGTACATGATCTGGAGGTCCGCCGGGTCGCCGGCGACCGCGCGCAGCAGCCAGTCGCGCCAGGCCGCCGCCTCCTCCAGATAGCCCACGGCCAGCAGCGCGCCGAGGGTGAGGGTGGAGTCGCGCAGCCAGCAGAAGCGGTAGTCCCAGTTGCGTACGCCGCCCAGTTCCTCCGGGAGCGAGGTGGTGGCCGCGGCGACGACCCCGCCCGTCGGCCGGTAGGTGAGGGCCTTGAGGGTGATCAGGGAGCGTACGACCGCGTCGCGGTGCGGGCCGTCGTACTGGCAGCGGTCTGACCATGCCTGCCAGTCCGCGACGCTGGACTCCAGCGCCTCGAAGGGGTCGACCAGGGGCGGGCGCGGCTCGTGCGAGGGGTGCCAGGTCAGCACGAAGGCGACCTTCTGGCCCGCGGCTACGGTGAACTCGGCGTGCGTCGCGAAGTCCTCGCCCCAGGTGTGCACGGGGGGTTCGCTGCGCAGCCACGCCGCGTCCGGGCCGGCCACGGCGATGCGATGGCCGTCGGCCTTGCGCATCCAGGGCACGATCGAGCCGTAGTCGAAGCGGATGCGCAGGGTGCTGCGCACGGTGACCCTGCCGCGCAGGCCCTCGACGATCCGGACGACGTCGGGGGCGCGGTCGCGCTGCGGCATCAGGTCGGTGACCCGCACGGCGCCCTCGTCGGTCTCCCAGTCGGTGTCGAGCACCAGGGTGCCGGGCCGGTAGGCGCGGCGGGTGCAGAGGTCGGCGCCTCTGGGGGCGATGCGCCAGTGGCCGTTGTCCTCGTCGCCGAGCAGCCGGGCGAAGCAGGCGCCCGAGTCGAAGCGGGGCAGACAGAGCCAGTCCACGGAGCCGTCCCGGCCGACGAGCGCGGCGGTCTGTTCGTCCCCGATCAGCGCGTAGTCCTCGATGCGTTGCTGCACGGAGTGCGGGTTCCCGGGTGACCGGGGAGGCAATCCGGGGAACATGCGGGCGGGTGAGGCCGGGAGGACAGGCCGGACGGGTGACGCCGGAGTCAGGCCGGACGGACGTGCTCGGCGACCCTGCGGGGGTCCGCCGTACAACAGGTCCTGAACGGTTGCCGGTTCCGGCGGGAGGGGCTCTGGACGGTTGCCGGTTCCGGCGGGAGGGGCTCTAGACGGTCGCCGGTTCCGCCGGGACGGTCTCCTCGGTCGTAGCGGCCCGCCGTTCCTTCAGTTCGCGGCGTACCAGGACGATCCAGCCGACGGGCACGCCCGCGCAGAACAGCCACCACTGCACGGCGTACGCCATGTGCGGGCCGATGGCGTCGTGCTCGGGCGCGGGGATCGGCTCGGGGGAGCCGCCGCGCGGCTCGGGCGCGGTCAGCTCGATGTAGCCGCCGAGGACGGGGTCGCCGAGGCGGCGTTCGGACTGCTCGCTGCTGATCAGCATGACCTGGCGGTCGGGCAGGCCTTGGACGTCCTTGATGCCGCTGTCCGCGGTGGTCTCGTCGGGCATCAGCCGCCCGGTGACGGTGATCTCGCCCTTCGGCGGGGCCGGGATCGCCGGGAACTCCGTCTGGGCGCCGTCCGCCGGGATCCAGCCCCGGTTGACCAGCAGGACCTTGCCGTCGTCGAGGACGAAGGGCGTCAGGACGTGGAAGCCGACCTTCTCGTCCACGTTGGTACGGCGGCGTACGACGACCTCACGCGCGGTGTCGAAGCGGCCGGTGGCCGTCACCCGGCGGAAGCGGTCGGCGTCGGTCACCTCGGCGCCCGGCGCGGTCAGCGACTCGGCGGGCACGGGCTTCGCGGCGAGCGAGTCGGCGATCACCTTGTTCAGCGCGACCCGGTGCTCGTGGCGGTGCAGCTGCCAGAAACCCAGCTCGATCATCGTCGGGACGAGCGCGACGGCGACGAGGGTGAGAATCACCCACTGCCGGGACATCAGGAAGCGGAACACCCCACGACCGTACATCGCGGGCCGTGGGGTGCTGGCAGAGGGGTCCGTTCCGGGGCCGGGTCAGACCCGGTCGACGATGCCCACCCTCCCCTCCGCGCGGGCGCAGTGGGCGCCGCAGTACCAGTGGCCCTCGACCTCGACGCCCTGGCCGATGATCTGGACCCGGCAGTGCTCGCAGATGGGGGCCATGCGGTGGATCGCACAGGAGAAGCAGTCGAAGACGTGCACCGCGCCCTGGGCGTGCACCTCGAAGGTCATTCCGTAGTCATTGCCACATACTTCGCATCTCGCCATGCGCCACAGGGTGAGCGCTCGTACTCGCGCGGGCGAGCGGGCGGCGGGCGAGTCGCCCGGCAATCACCCGTCCGTACGGCTGCCGCACCGAGGCCATCGGGCCGCGCGCCCCGCCACGGCTCCGCTCCGCGGCCCCGCTAGCGCCCGGAGGCCCCTTCCGTCGCCGGCTCCACGTCCCGCAGCAGCTGCCCGAAGGCCGCCTCGTCGACCACCGGTGTGCCGTACTGCCGGGCCTTGGCGACCTTCGAGGTGGCGGAGTCGGGGTCGTTGGTCACCAGCAGGCTGGTGAGGCGGGAGAGGCTGGTGGCGACATGCAGGCCCGCCTCGACCGCGCGGTCCTCCAGCAGGTCGCGTTCGACCGACGTGTCCCCCGAGAAGGCGACCCGCATGCCCTGTTTGAGGCGTTTGCCGTCTTCGTAGCGGCCGGGGTTGGGGTAGGGGCACGCCGGGCGCTTGCGCGAGGGACGCCAACTGGTGGGCCGGTAGCCGCCCGGCTGCTGTCCGATGCGCGGCGCGGGACGGTCCGTCCACTCCGTCAGCGGGCGGCACTCCTGGAGCGGCAGCCGCACCAAACCCGCCGCCGCGGCCCGCAGGCTCGGCCGGAACGCCTCGGCCAGCACACGCGCGTCGTCCAGCGCGTGGTGTGCGCGCTGCTGCACGACGCCGAAGTGCGCGGCCAGCGACTCCAGCTTGTGGTTGGGCAGCGGCAGCCCCAGCTCCTTGGACAGCGCGATCGTGCACAGCCGTTGACGCACCGGCGCCTCGCTCCTCGCGCGCGCGTACTCCCTGGCGATCATCTGCCAGTCGAACACGGCGTTGTGCGCCACGAGCACCCGGTCCGCCAGCCGTGCCGCGAACTCCCCGGCGATGTCGGTGAACAGGGGCGCGCCCTCCAGCACCTCGCTCGTCAGACCGTGGATCCACACCGGGCCCGGATCGCGCTCCGGATTGACCAGCGTGTACCAGTGGTCCTCGACCTCGCCGCGCGCGTCCAGCCGGTAGACGGCCGCGGAGATTATCCGGTCGTCGCGGGCCAGCCCGGTGGTCTCCACGTCAACGACCGCGTATCCCCGGGGATACGCGGCCGGCCACGATGTGGGGGAGGACGCTGCGGTCGTACGGTCTTCGAGCATGGTCACCGAGGATACGGCCCGTGACTGACAGCGCCGTATCCCAGGTGGCCCGCCACCACGGCCTGTTCGAATCCCGTCGGCGGGGCCGCGCCCACGCGGGTCGGTGCGCCGCCCGCGTCCACACGCCTGCCATCCTCCGGGTGTGACGCAACCGACGCACGACGAGGCCCACGGCGGCTCCCTGGGACAACGGCTCAACTGGCTGCGCGCGGCGGTGCTCGGGGCCAACGACGGCATCGTCTCCACGGCCGGACTCGTCGTCGGCGTGGCCGGCGCCACCGACAGCCGCGCCGCGCTGCTCACCGCCGGTCTGTCCGGACTGCTCGCCGGCTCGATGTCGATGGCGGCGGGCGAGTACGTCTCGGTCTCCACCCAGCGCGACTCCGAGAAGGCGGCCCTCGCCGCGGAGGGGCGCGAACTGCGCGAACAGCCCGAGGCCGAGCTCCAGGAACTGACCGACCTGCTGTACGACCGCGGCCTCTCCCGGGACGTGGCCCGGGAGGCCGCCGTGCAGCTGACCGAACGGGACGCCCTGCGCGCCCACGCGCGCGTGGAGCTCGGTATCGACCCGGACGACCTGACCAACCCCTGGCACGCGGCCTGGGCGAGCTTCCTCGCCTTCACCGCCGGAGCGCTGCTGCCGCTGTCCGCCATCGTCCTGCCGCCCGCCGACTGGCGGCTGACCGTCACCGTCCTGTCGGTCCTCGCCGCACTGTGCTGCACCGGCTGGAGCAGCGCCCGCCTCGGCGAGGCGCCCCCGGGGCGCGCGATGGTGCGCAACGTCGTGGGAGGGGCGCTGGCGATGGCCGTCACCTACGCGGCCGGGGCCCTGCTGGGCGCGGCGGGCGTGTGAGCCGGACAGCGGCCGGTGGCGGCTGTGCCGGTGTGCCGGCCTGTCGTGGCCCTCGGCCTGACCGACCGTGGGCAGGGCCCTCGCCCGTCCCGGCCCCCGGCCCACCGGGCAGCCCTTACCCCGGGTAAAACTCCTGGGTAACGACCTCTGGCGGCGGCCCGGCCGTGGCCCTACCGTGCGCTCATGCCGAACCTGCCCGATGTCGTGCTCTGGTCGATCCCCGCCTTCGTGCTGCTCACCGTCGTCGAGATGGTGAGCGTCCGGATCCATCCGGACGAGGACGCGGCGGGCTACGACGCCAAGGACGCCGCGACCAGCGTCACGATGGGACTCGGCAGCCTCTTCTTCGACTTCCTGTGGAAGATCCCGGTCGTCGCCCTCTACACGGCCCTGTACGAACTCACCCCGCTGCGCGTGCCCGTGCTGTGGTGGACCGTGCCGCTGATGCTGCTCGCCCAGGACTTCTTCTATTACTGGTCGCACCGGGGCCATCACGTCATCAGGCTCCTGTGGGCCTGTCACGTCGTCCACCACTCCAGCCGCAGGTTCAACCTCACCACCGCGCTGCGCCAGCCCTGGACCTCCGTGACGAGCTGGCCGTTCTACCTGCCGCTCATCGCGCTCGGCGTGCACCCGGCCGCGCTGGCCTTCTGCTCCTCGGCGAACCTCGTCTACCAGTTCTGGATCCACACCGAGCGGATCGACAGGATGCCCCGCTGGTTCGAGTTCGCCCTCAACACGCCCTCCCACCACCGGGTGCACCACGCCTCCCAGGGCGGCTACCTGGACCGCAACTACGGCGGCATCCTCATCGTCTGGGACCGGCTGTTCGATTCCTTCGCGGCCGAGACCGAACGCCCTGTGTACGGACTGACGAAGAACATCAGCACCCACAACCCGCTGAGGGTCGCCACCCACGAGTACGTCTCCATCGCCAGGGACCTGAGGGCGGCGACCGGCTGGCGCGAGCGCGCCGGGCGCGTCCTGCGGGGGCCGGGCTGGCAGCCCACGCCCGTGCCTTCCCCCGTGCCCGAGACCGTTTCCGGGGCCGTCCCCGCCCAGGGCCAGGCCCCTCCGGTGAGTCGGTGACCGTGTGTGGCCAGAGGCACCCTCGGCGCGCGTGCGACCGCGCCCACGGCGTACGGTGAGGTGCGCTCCGCCACCCTGTGAGCGCACCCCCGCAGCCGAGCAGAAAGACCTTCGCCATGCGCGCGACCACCATCCACGCCCCGTACGACATGCGCGTGGAGGACGTGCCCGAGCCCGTGGTGCGGCAGCCCACCGACGCCGTCGTGCGGGTCCTGCGCGCGTGCATCTGCGGCAGCGACCTGTGGGCCTACCGCGGTGAGGCGGCCCGGCAGCCGGGGCAGCGGATCGGACACGAGTTCCTCGGCGTGGTCGAGGAGACCGGTTCCGAGGTGACCGGTGTGCGCCGCGGCGACCTGGTCGTCGCGCCCTTCATGTGGTCCGACGGCACCTGCGACTACTGCCGCGAGGGCCTGACCACCTCCTGTGTGCACGGCGGCTTCTGGGGCTCGGTCGGCTTCGACGGCGGCCAGGGCGAGGCCGTGCGCGTGCCGCACGCCGACGGCACGCTCGTCGGGCTGCCCAAGGAGGCGGCCTCCGACGAGCACCTGCTGTCCGCGCTGCTGACCCTGTCGGACGTCATGGGCACCGGCCACCACGCCGCCCTCGGCGCGGGCGCCCGGCCCGGCGTCACCGTGGCGGTCGTCGGCGACGGCGCGGTCGGCCTGTGCGCGGTGCTCGCCGCCAAGCGGCTCGGCGCCGAGCGGATCATCGCCCTCGGCCGGCACCAGGTCCGTACCGACATCGCGCGCCGCTTCGGTGCCACGGACGTCGTCGCCGAGCGCGGCGAGGCCGCCGTGGAGGCCGTGCGTGAACTCACCCGGGGCCAGGGCGCGCACGCCGTCGTCGAGGCCGTGGGCACCGAGCAGTCGATGAGCACGGCGGTGAACATCACCCGCGACGGCGGCGCCGTCGGCTTCGTCGGCGTGCCGCACGGCAGCGGCACCGGCCTGGACCTCGGCGTCATGTTCGACCGGAACATCGCCCTGCGCGGCGGTGTCGCCCCGGTCCGCGCCTACATCCCCGAGCTGCTGCCGGACATCCTGGCCGGCACCATCGACCCCTCGCCCGTCTTCGACATGACGGTCGGTCTGGAAGGCGTCCCCGACGGCTACAAGGCGATGGACGAGCGCACCGCCCTCAAGGTCCTGGTCACCACCTGACCCCTGGCCGGCCGGGCCGACGCCCGGCCCTCACCAGCGGATCGGCACCGGCAGCGCCGTGAGCAGCCCCGACACCGCGACCACCACGCCCAGCGCGACGACCTCCGCCCGCGCGGGGGAGCAGGCGGTCAGCGGGTCGGCCGCCCGGCGCAGCCGGAACCGCGCCCACAGCGCCAGGCCGGCGACGGCGGCCACGAGCAGCACCTTCGCCAGCAGGGTGCGCCCGTAGGCCGTCGTCGTCAGCTGCTCCAGAACCGTTTCCGCAGGCATCCGGCGCAGCGTGCTGAGCAGCCCGGTCGCGGTCACGCCGGCCAGCAGCAGCACGGCCACGCGCGCGTAGAGCCCCAGCACCGCGGCGCCCGCCGCCTCCCGCGCGCCCCACAGCCGCAGCAGCCGCAGCGCGTAGGCCAGCCCGCCCACCCACAGGGAGGCGCAGGTCAGATGGACGAGCGTCAGGGCCGAACCGGCCAGGGGAGTGTGCTCGGTGACCGGGTGCGCGCGCAGCGCCTCCGCGACCACCACCGCGGCCAGCGGCCACACCTGCCGGCCGGGCCGCCGCGACAGGGCGCACAGCCCGGCCACCGCGAACGCGTTGACCTCCAGCAGCGCCAGCTTGCCGTCCCGGGACGCGTACAGTCCGCCCACGTCGATGTCCGCCGGACCGCTCGGCACGAGGTTGCCGGTGGCCACCAGCGAGGCCAGTCCCAGGGCGGCCACGAACCCGGCCGCCGCCGCGAGGGGCGCGGCGCTGCGCGGCCGTACGGCCGGGGCGCCCGGCACCCGGCGGGCCAGCCGGTCCACGAACAGCTCGCCCAGCGGCACGGCCAGCGCGGCGAACAGCACGGTGCGCAGCAGTCCGACGCCCCCGACGCCGGGGGCGGCGGCCTCACCGGTGCCGCGCAGCGCGGTGGCGGGCCCCAGCAAGGGCACCAGCGCGCCCAGGGCCACCAGGATGAGCACGGCGACGGCCCGGCCCGTACCGGTGCGCCGCTCGGGGCCGTTCGTGTCCGCCGTGTCGCCGGGAGGCCGTGTCAATGTCACCTCAGGATCTTCACCAGCCGTGGCGGGCCGGGCAAGTCAAGGGAAACATCCGGTGCGACGGCGCGGGGCCGGACGGGAGATCCCGTCCGGCCCCGCGAGGGAGAGACCGTTTCCCTACTTCGTCACCGCGTCCAGCGCGTTGACGATGCCGAAGCCGTAGAAGCCGTTGTACTGCGGCCCGCCGACGCAGGTGGCGTCCTGCGTGCCGTCGCCGTCCTGGTCGTAGGACTCGGGGCAGCCCGGGTTGTCGGCCTGCGCCTTGAGCATGGCCTGGAGGGCCATCGGGGTCGCCCACGGGTGCTTCGACTTCAGCAGCGCGGCGACGGCCGAGGCGTGCGGCGAGGCCATCGAGGTGCCCTGGAGGAAGCCGTACTCGCCGTTCGGCATGGTCGACAGGATGCGCCCGTTCTTCGACGGGGTGTCCGGGATCTGGTACTTCCGGTCACCTCCCGGCGCGGCCACGTCCACGACGCCCATACCGAAGGAGGAGTAGTACGACTTGAGGTTCTGCACGCCGGTCGCGCTCACCGTGACGACGCCCGGCAGCTGGGTCGGCACGTCGTAGCAGGTGTGCGGGTCGATGGTGCGCTCGACCGGGGTGGTGTCGTTGGGGCTGGTGTCGTCCAGGATCGCGTCGGCGTCCAGGTCGTGGGCGGAGTTGCCCGCCGAGGCCAGGCTCAGCGTGCCCTTGCTCATGGCGTACTTCTGGGCCCGGTTGACCGCGTCGACGATGGCCTTCTGGTCCGGGTCGTCCATGCAGTTGTACAGCCACGGGTCGACGTAGTAGCTGTTGTTGGTGATCTCCACGCCGCGGTCGGCGGCGAACACGAACGCGCAGACCACGCTCTCCGCGTAGAAGAGGCCGCTGACACGGTCGGTGACGTTGATGGCCGACACCTTCACACCCGGCGCGACACCGGCGACGCCGACACCGTTGCGCGCGGCGGCTATCTCACCGGCCACGTGGGTGCCGTGGTAGTCCTGCGGGGTGTACGGGCGCCACGCGCCCTCGCTGGTGTCCGCCACGCCGCCGTTGCAGTTGGCGGACTGCGAGCGGGAGAAGTTCGGGGCGAGGTCGGGGTGGGTGTCGTCGACGCCGGTGTCGATGACCGCGACCGTGACCTTCGAGCTGCCCGGGTTGATGGCGGCCGCCTTGTCGGCGCCTATCGCGCGCAGGTCCCACTGGTCGGCCTCGAGAGGCTCGCTGCCCGGCGTCGCCGCGGCCTCGACCTTCTCGGCCTCCTCGGCGGTCAGGTAGTCGACAGCGCCCTCGTCGGTGGTGCCCGCGGGCGTCAGCGGCGCCGTACGCGTGGCGCCGGCCGACTGCACGCCGTGGGCCGTGCGTATCTGCCGGCCGAAGTCCGGGTTCGACGAGTGGACGACGATCACACCGATCTTGTCGTACGTGATCACGACGGAGCCGCCCGCCGCGGCGATCGCCTTCTTCACCGACTCGATGGTGCGGCGGTCCGACTTCGTGTTGACGACGTAGGACAGCTGCGGGCCGTCCTGCGCCTGGACCACGGACTCCGCGGCCGGAGCCGCCGAGGCGGCGGCGGGCAGGAAGCCGAGCGAGGCGGTCAGCGACAACACGACGGGCACGGCCAGGGCGAGTCGGCGTCTGGAAGGCAGATGAGCCATGGGGTCTCCACATCATCCTGAAACGGAACCTGCCCGAGACACAGGTCGCTCTCGGGCAGGTACATGACGGGGGTGGTGCAGGCCCGAAGCTATCCCCCGAACTCCGCGGCCATCAACGCTCTTGGGCCCATCACCCGAGGTACGAGGGTTTTCCCTCGGCCCGTCGGACGAGCACCCGCGCTGTCCCCCGGACGGCCGCGCGGAACCGGCTTCGGAAAGACGGACACCGGGTTGAACCGCACCGTGCGCGGCGCCGTGACGTTGGGCAGGGCGCACGAGGACGTTCGTGCCCCTGCCGGATCGCCGCCGGGAGCACAACCGTCACCACCCGGCGAGGTGATCCACGTCACTGTGAGGTCAGAGCCGTCATGTCCGTCGTACCCGACCCGTCCCCCACCCCCGACCGTCCCCCCTCCCCCGTCACCACCGCCACTTCGCGAGGAGGCTCCGTGGCCACCGAGACACCGCCCGGCGCGAACACAGACCGCCGACTCCCCTCCGCCGAGGAGTTCGTCCAGGTGCAGCAGAGCGCGGAGTTCGGCGAACTGCGCCGCTCCTACCGCTCCTTCGCCTTCCCGCTCACCATCGCCTTCATCGCCTGGTACCTGCTGTACGTCCTGCTGTCGAACTACGCGGGCGGTTTCATGGGCACCAAGCTCCTCGGCAACGTCAACGTGGCCTTCGTGCTGGGCCTCGCACAGTTCGTCACCACGTTCCTCATCGCCTGGTGGTACTCGCGGCACGCCGCCGAGAAGCTCGACCCCAAGGCCGAGGCCATCAAGTCCCGGATGGAGGGCGGCGCATGAGCCCCGCGATCACCCTGGCCGCCAACGAGGCCAGCGAGCACCGGCCGCTGATCATCACCCTGTTCGGCCTGTTCGTGGTGGCCACCCTGGTCATCACCGTCTGGGCGGGCCGGCAGACCAAGGACGCCGCCGACTTCTACGCCGGCGGCCGCCAGTTCAGCGCCTTCCAGAACGGCCTCGCCGTCTCCGGCGACTACATGTCCGCCGCGTCCTTCCTCGGCATCGCCGGCGCCATCGCCCTCTTCGGCTACGACGGCTTCCTCTACTCCATCGGCTTCCTGGTCGCCTGGCTGGTGGCCCTGCTGCTGGTCGCCGAACCGCTGCGCAACTCCGGCCGCTACACCATGGGCGACGTCCTCGCGTACCGCATGCGCCAGCGCCCGGTGCGCACCGCGGCGGGCACCTCCACCATCGTCGTCTCGATCTTCTACCTGCTGGCCCAGATGGCGGGCGCGGGCGTCCTCGTCTCCCTGCTCCTCGGCATCACCTCCGACGCCGGCAAGATCCTGATCGTCGCCCTCGTCGGCGTCCTGATGATCGTCTACGTCTCCATCGGCGGGATGAAGGGCACCACCTGGGTCCAGATGGTGAAGGCCGTGCTGCTCATCGGCGGCACGCTCCTCATCACGTTCCTGGTGCTGCTGAAGTTCAACTTCAACATCTCCGATCTGCTCGGCTCCGCCGCCGAGAACAGCGGCAAGGGCGCCGCCTTCCTGGAGCCCGGCCTCCAGTACGGCGCCACCGGCACGTCCAAGCTGGACTTCATCTCCCTCGGCGTCGCCCTGGTCCTCGGCACCGCGGGACTGCCGCACATCCTGATCCGCTTCTACACGGTGCCCAACGCCAAGGCCGCCCGGAAGTCCGTGAACTGGGCCATCGGCATCATCGGCGGCTTCTACCTGATGACCATCGCCCTCGGCTTCGGCGCCGCCGCGCTGATCTCCCAGGAAGAGATCATCGCCTCCAACCCGTCCGGGAACACCGCCGCCCCGCTGCTCGCCCTGCACCTCGGCGGCGTCGACTCGGCCTGGGGCGCGGTGCTGCTCGCCACCATCTCGGCGGTGGCCTTCGCGACGATCCTCGCCGTGGTCGCGGGCCTCACCCTGGCCTCGTCCTCGTCGTTCGCCCACGACATCTACGCGAACGTCATCAAGAAGGGCAACGCCACCGAGAAGCAGGAGGTCCGGGCCGCCCGCCTGGCCACCATCGGCATCGGCGCGGTCTCCATCCTCCTGGGCGCCCTCGCCCGCGACCTGAACGTGGCCGGCCTGGTCGCGCTGGCCTTCGCGGTCGCCGCCTCGGCGAACCTGCCGACCATCCTCTACAGCCTGTTCTGGAAGAGGTTCACCACCCAGGGCGCCCTGTGGTCGATCTACGGCGGCCTGATCGTCGCCGTCGGCCTGGTGCTGTTCTCGCCCGTCGTCTCCGGCGACCCGAAGGCGATGTTCCCGGACGTCGACTTCCACTGGTTCCCGCTGAAGAACCCGGGCATCATCTCCATCCCGTTCGGCTTCCTGATGGGCTGGCTGGGCACCGTCCTGTCCAAGGAGAAGGCGGACTCCGACAAGTACGCCGAACTCGAGGTCAGGTCCCTGACCGGCACCGGAGCGCACTGAGCGCACCCGAGGACGAGGCCGCGTCGTAGGGTCCTACGACGCGGCCTCGTCCTGCCTGGTGGATCAGGGCGGTGTCGTTGTCGGTGCCGTCACGTAGGCTCACTGGTGACGGAAGACGTGCGAAGGCGGTACGGGAGGGGGCCACGTGCTCATCGACACCTTCGGCCGGGTGGCCACGGACCTCAGGGTCTCGCTCACCGACCGGTGCAACCTCCGGTGCACCTACTGCATGCCCGAGGAGGGCCTGCAGTGGCTGGCCAAGCCCGACCTGCTCACCGACGACGAGATCGTGCGTCTGATCGACATCGCGGTACGGGATCTGGGCATCGAGGAGGTCCGGTTCACCGGCGGAGAGCCCCTGCTGCGTCCCGGCCTGGTCGGCATCGTCGAGCGCATCGCCGCCCTGGACCCGCGTCCCCGGATGTCCCTGACCACCAACGGCATAGGTCTCCGGCGTACGGCGGCCGCCCTGAAGGCCGCGGGCCTGGACCGGGTCAACGTCTCCCTCGACACCCTGCGCCCCGACGTCTTCAAGACCCTCACCCGCCGTGACCGCCACAAGGACGTCCTCGAAGGCCTCGAGGCCGCCCGCGAGGCCGGCCTCACCCCGGTCAAGGTCAACACGGTCCTGATGCCCGGGCTGAACGACAACGAGGCCCCGGACCTCCTGGCCTGGGCCATCGAGCACGACTACGAACTGCGCTTCATCGAGCAGATGCCCCTGGACGCCCAGCACGGCTGGAAGCGCGAGGGCATGGTCACCGCCGGTGACATCCTGACCTCCCTGCGCACCCGCTTCGACCTCACCCCGGAAGGCTCCGCCGAGCGCGGCTCCGCCCCCGCGGAACGCTGGCTGGTCGACGGCGGCCCGCACCGCGTCGGCGTCATCGCCTCGGTGACCCGCCCCTTCTGTTCTGCCTGCGACCGTACCCGCCTCACCGCCGACGGCCAGGTCCGCACCTGCCTCTTCGCCACCGAGGAGACGGACCTCCGCGCCGCCCTGCGCTCGGACGCCCCCGACGACCGGATCGCCCACATCTGGCGCCAGGCCATGTGGGGCAAGAAGGCGGGCGCAGGCCTGGACGACCCCACCTTCGTCCAACCCGACAGACCCATGTCAGCAATCGGCGGCTGACACGGTCCTGGGGGCGAGTTCTCTTGGGGGCGCGGGGAATGGCGTGTCTCTGAGGGGCGCGAGGAACTGCGCGCTTCTCAGGGGCGCGAGGAACGGCGAAATCTTTGAGGGGGCGCGAGGAACGGCGCAGTCTTTAAAGGGGCGCGGGAAACGGCGCAGTCTTCAAGGGCGCGGGGAACTACGCGAACAGCCACAGCCGACGGGAACGCCGAAGAACACCCCGCACCCTACGGCGCAGCCTCTTCCCACTCCGTCAACAACACAACGTCCTTCAAGAACCCTCGAACCCCCAGAAACTGCGACAGATGCTCACGATGCTCCTCGCACGCGAGCCACGTCTTCCGCCGCTCAGGCACATGCAGCTTGGGATTGTTCCACGCCAACACCCACACCGCCGCGCCCCGGCAGCCCTTCGCCGAACAGATCGGAATGTCACTCACAGCTTCGTCTCACAACCGCAACGGAAAAGGCGACGCCGAGCAGCCACGGGGGGAGCTGCCCGGCGTCGGTCTGTCGCTCCGACGGGGGATGCGGAGCGCGTGTGCAGTATGCCATGGGTCACCCTTCGCGGGGCACCGGAACAACACGATTGCTTCAGGCCGTTCACAGTCGCCGCACAGCCCCGCTCAAGCCCTATCGGTGGGCTCGTCGTCGTCCTGCCGAGGCGGCGTGATCATCGGCGGCGACGGTGTGCTGACGAACGTCGAGGGCAGCCCGGGCGCGTTCTCCCGCCCGGCGTTGGCGATCACCACCGCGATGTACGGCAGGACCAGCCCGAGCACCAGCGCCACGATCGCGACATGCCGCTCCACGTTCCACAGCACCGCGGCCAGGACCACCGACACCGTGCGCACGCTCATGGAGATGACGTACCGGCGCTGCCGGGCGCGGACGTCGTCCTGAAGTCCCTGCCGGGCTCCGGTGATCCGGAAAACCTGGGCGTCACCGCCGCTGTGCCGCATCCGCATCGCTGTTCACCATCCGCCCGCATCGGATCCACCCGGCCCGTGCCCGCTCCGCTCCGGCAGAGCCCGGGTCCGGACAGACTCCACGTTACGCCGCGGCTGCGCCGCATTCGAGACCGGGTCACCCCACAGCCTGCACGAACGCGCCTCGCCCCCGGCCCGTACACCCGAGGCCGACATGCGACGTACCTCGACCGCGCCCAGACTGAGGGGAGTGCTCACGAGGAGCCACAGGAGGAGGCGATCATGGGCTGGTTGTGGGCGATCATCGTGGGGTTCGTACTGGGACTGATCGCCAAGGCGGTCCTGCCCGGCAAACAGCACAGCCCGCTGTGGCTGACCACCATCTTCGGCATGCTCGGCGCGATCGCGGGCAACGCCATGGCCCGCGGCTTCGGAGTGGAGGAGACATCCGGCATCGACTGGACCCGCCACATCTTCCAGCTGATCGCCGCCGTCATCATCGTCGCGGTGGGCGACATGGCCTACATGGCCACCTTCGGCAAACGCAAACAACAACGCGCCTGACCCCAAGAGGGACCGCGAGGAACACCGAGTTTCGAGGGCCGCGGGGAACAGCGCGTTTGTCAGGGGGCGCGGCGAACACCGCGCTGCTTGGGGGCGCGGGGAACTGCGCAGGCTTTGAGGGGCGCGAGGAACGGCGCATCTCTTGGGGGCGCGTGGAACTGCGCGACCGGCCACGACGTACGGAAAGAAGAACGGAAAAGGGGCGCGGGGAACTGCGCGAAACGCCACCACGGGCGCCCAGCCACAGAACCCCGCACCCCACGCCGCGAAGCGCTACGCCCCGGTCACCTCGACCGCGGCCAGATTCTTCTTGCCCCGCCGCAACACCAGCCACCGCCCATGCAGCAGCTCCTCCCGCGCAGGCACCGCGTCCTCCGCCGCGACCTTGACGTTGTTCACGTACGCCCCGCCCTCCTTGACGGTCCGCCGCGCCGCGGACTTGCTCGGCGCGAGCCCCACTTCGGCGAACAGGTCGACGACGGCCGCCAGCTCGGACACCTTCGCGTGCGGCACCTCGGACAGCGCCGCGGCCAGCGTCTTCTCGTCGAGCCCGGCCAGCTCACCCTGCCCGAACAGCGCACGCGACGCGGCGACGACCGCCTCGGTCTGCCCGGCACCGTGCACCAGCGTGGTGAGCTCCTCGGCGAGCGCCCGCTGCGCGGCCCGCGCCTGCGGCCGCTCCTCGGTCGACCGCTCCAGCTCCTCGATCTCCTCCCGGGACCGGAAGCTGAAGATCCGCAGGAACTTCGACACATCCCGGTCGTCGGCGTTGAGCCAGAACTGGTAGAAGGCGTACGGCGTCGTCATCTCCGGGTCGAGCCACACCGTGCCCGACTCGGTCTTGCCGAACTTCGTGCCGTCGGCCTTGGTGATCAGCGGCGTGGCCAGCGCGTGCACCGCCGCGTGCGGCTCGACCTTGTGGATCAGGTCGGCGCCCGCGGTGAGGTTGCCCCACTGGTCGCTGCCACCGGTCTGGAGCGTGCAGCCGTGCCGCCGGTACAGCTCCAGGAAGTCCATGCCCTGAAGGATCTGGTAGCTGAATTCGGTGTAGCTGATGCCGGCGTCGGAGTTCAGCCGCCGGGCGACGGCCTCCTTCGCGATCATCTTGTTGACACGGAAGTGCTTGCCGACGTCCCGCAGGAACTCGATGGCCGACATGCCCTGGGTCCAGTCCAGGTTGTTGACCATGGTGGCGGCGTGCGGGCCCTCGAAGTCCAGGAACCGCTCGATCTGGCCGCGCAGCCGGGACACCCAGCCGGCCACCACCTCGGGGTCGTTCAGCGTGCGCTCCGCCGTCGGCTTCGGGTCGCCGATCAGACCCGTGGCGCCCCCGACCAGACCCAGCGGGCGGTTGCCCGCCTGCTGGATCCGGCGCATCGTCAGGATCTGCACGAGGTTGCCCAGGTGCAGGCTGGGCGCGGTCGGGTCGAAGCCGCAATAGAACGTGACGGGGCCGTCCGCGAACGCCTTGCGCAATGCGTCCTCGTCGGTGGAGAGGGCGATCAGCCCGCGCCACTTCAGCTCCTCGACGATGTCCGTCACGGTTCTCGTGTCTCCTCGGATGTTCCTCAGGCGGTCGAGCGACCACCACCCCCTGAGGTTATACGCCCCGGCTGACAGAGCTCATATTGAAATCGGGGACCCGCACCGGAGGCATCGCGGCCCTGGTGAACCAGTCGCTCCACTCCCGGGGCAGCGTGCGCTCGGTACGCCCGGCCTCGGTGACCCGGCCCAGCAGCCCGACCGGTGACTCGTTGAAGCGGAAGTTGTTCACCTCACCGGTCACCTCGCCGTTCTCCACGAGGTAGACACCGTCCCGGGTCAGACCGGTGAGCAGCAGCGACGCCGGGTCGACTTCGCGGATGTACCACAGGCAGGTCAGCAGCAGCCCCCGCTCGGTGCTCGCGATCATCTCCTCCATCGAGCGGTCCTCACCGCCGTCCAGGACGAGGTTGTCGACGGCCGGGGCGAGCGGCAGCCCGGTCAGGGAGGCGGTGAACCGGCTGGTGATCAGGTTCTTCAGCTCGCCTCCCGCCACCCACTCGGTGGGCGCGAGCGGCAGGCCGTTGTCGAACACCGACGCGTCACCGCCGGAGGAGTGCGCGAGCACGAACGGCAGCGACTCCAGACCGGGCTCGTTCGGGTCGCTGCGCAGGGTCAGCGGCAGATCCGTCAGCTTCTCGCCGATCCGGGTGCCGCCGCCCGGCTTGGAGAACACCGTGCGGCCCTCGGCGGCGTCCCGGCCGGACGCCGACCACATCTGGTAGATCAGCAGGTCAGCGACCGCGGTCGGCGGCAGCAGCGTCTCGTACCGGCCCGCCGGCAGCTCGATCCGCCGCTCCGCCCAGCCGAGCCGCACCGCGAGCTCCGCGTCCAGCGCGGCCGGGTCGACGTCCTTGAAGTCGCGCGTGGAGCGGCCCGCCCAGGCCGAGCGGGTCCGGTCGGGCGACTTCGCGTTCAGCTCCAGCGTGCCGTTGGGCTGGTCGTGCCGCAGCCGCAGACCCGTGGACGTACCGACATAGCTGGTCGTCATCTCGTGGTTGGCGAAGCCGTACAGCTCACGGCCGCCCGCCCGTGCGTGGGCGAAGGCCTCGCCGAGCGCGGGGGCGAAGTCGGCGAACACCGCCGAGGACGTCTCCTCCGGCGCGTCCGTGAAGTCGGGCGCCCCGGCCACGCCGGTGACCAG
Source organism: Streptomyces sp. NPDC005017 (assembly GCF_042873115.1). Taxonomy (NCBI): domain Bacteria; kingdom Bacillati; phylum Actinomycetota; class Actinomycetes; order Kitasatosporales; family Streptomycetaceae; genus Streptomyces; species Streptomyces sp. NPDC005017. The sequence continues at coordinate 82,215 of NZ_JBIALD010000027.1, forward strand.
CGGCTGCGCGTCCTCCGCGGGCGCGGCCCCGCGCGCGGCGGCCTCGGCGGCGCGCACCAGCGGCTCCAGCTCGTCCGCGGTCACCGCCGAACGCGACACCACACCGGAGGCGGTGCCCTCCTTGCCGTCCACGGTCGCGATCACGGTGAGCGTGCGCCCGCGCGTGACACCGTTCGTGGTCAGCGCGTTGCCCGCCCAGCGCAGGTTGGCCGTCGACTGCTCGTCGGCGACGACCACGCACCCGTCCGCGCGGGACAGCTCCAGAGCCCGCTCGACGATCTCGTGCGGCTTGTTCGTACGAGCACTCATCGCCCGGCCTCCTGCGTCGTGTTCAGGCTGTGCTTGCCCGGGTGACGGCCCCCGGACCCCCGGCAGATCCCGATGAAGCCGCTCACTTGCCCGCCTCCTGCGTCGTGTTGAGAATGTTGACGCCCCGGAACAGGGCGGACGGGCAGCCGTGGGACACGGCGGCGACCTGGCCGGGCTGGGCCTTGCCGCAGTTGAAGGCGCCGCCCAGGACGTAGGTCTGCGGGCCGCCGACGGCCGTCATGGAGCCCCAGAAGTCCGTGGTGGTGGCCTGGTAGGCGACGTCCTTGAGCTGGCCGGTGATCCGGCCGTTCTCGATCCGGAAGAAGCGCTGTCCGGTGAACTGGAAGTTGTAGCGCTGCATGTCGATCGACCAGGACCGGTCCCCGACGACGTAGATGCCCCGGTCGACCCCGCCGATCAGGTCCTCGGTCGACAGCCCGGCCGGGTCCGGCCGCAGCGAGACGTTGGCCATGCGCTGCACCGGCACATGGCCGGGGGAGTCGGCGAAGGCGCACCCGTTGGACCGCCCGAGACCGGTCAGCTTCGCGATCCGGCGGTCCAGCTGGTAGCCGACCAGCGTGCCGTCCTTCACCAGGTCCCAGGACTGCGACCGGACACCCTCGTCGTCGTAGCCGATGGTCGCCAGGCCGTGCTCGGCGGTGCGGTCGCCGGTGACGTTCATCAGGTCCGAGCCGTAGCGCAGCTTGCCGAGCTGGTCGAAGGTGGCGAAGGAGGTGCCGGCGTACGCGGCCTCGTAGCCGAGCGCCCGGTCCAGCTCGGTGGCGTGCCCGATGGACTCGTGGATGGTCAGCCACAGATTGGACGGGTCCACGACCAGGTCGTACAGCCCCGCCTCAACGCTCGGCGCGCGCATCTTCTCGGCGAGCAGCTCGGGGATCTGCTCCAGTTCCCCGTCCCAGTCCCAGCCGGTGCCGGTCAGGTACTCCCAGCCGCGTCCGACCGGCGGCGCGATGGTGCGCATGGAGTCGAACTCGCCGCTGGACTCGTCCACCGACACCGCGTTGAGCTGCGGGTGCAGCCGGACGCGCTGCTGGGTGGTCACCGTCCCGGCCGTATCGGCGTAGAACTTGTTCTCGTGCACGGTGAGCAACGAGGCGTCGACATGGTCGACCCCCTGCGCGGCCAGCAGCCGGTTGCTCCACTCCGCCAGCAGCGCCGACTTCTCCTCGTCGGGCACCGTGAACGGGTCGATCTCGTACGACGACACCCAGGTCTTCTCGGAGTGCACCGGCTCGTCGGCCAGCTCCACCCGCTCGTCCGACCCGGCCGCCCTGATCACCTGCGCGGACAGTTTGGCCATCGCCACCGCCTGCGCCGCGACCCGTGCCGCCGCGTCCATCGTCAGGTCGACACCCGAGGCGAACCCCCAGGTACCGCCGTGCACGACCCGTACCGCGTATCCCAGGTCGGTGACGTCCGAGGTGCCGGCCGGCTTGGCGTCCCTCAGCCGCCAGGACGCGCTGCGCACCCGCTCGAACCGGAAATCGGCGTGCTCGGCACCCAGGGCACGCGCGCGTGCGAGCGCGGCGTCGGCCAGAGCGCGTAGAGGGAGTGCCGTGAACGACTCGTCAATGCTATGAGGCACCGGCGTCTCTTTCTGTCGGATCGGTAGGGAAGCAGCGGAGGCGTCTCCGATCATGGCGCCCATCCCGCGTGCGGACCACATGTTTCGGGCCTGAGTCGGCCGGAATCTGTAGAGACCCGACAGACCGGCCCCCGCGCCACTGTGGATGCCCGAATGCCCGCGGCGGCGGGACGCCAGATAGGTTTTCGGTGAAGCCGCCTGTCATCCAGGTGTTCGGGCGGGCAGGACCGCTATCGAAAGGGTGATCCGTTGAGCCGCTCGGTTCTCGTCACCGGAGGCAACCGGGGCATCGGCCTCGCCATCGCCCGTGCATTCGCCGACGCCGGCGACAAGGTCGCCATCACGTACCGCTCGGGTGAGCCGCCGGCCGCCCTGACGGACCTGGGCTGCCTCGCCGTCAAGTGCGACATCACCGATCCCGAGCAGGTGGAGCAGGCCTACAAGGAGATCGAGGACAGCCACGGTCCCGTCGAGGTGCTCGTCGCCAACGCCGGCGTCACCAAGGACCAGCTGCTGATGCGCATGTCCGAGGAGGACTTCACCTCGGTCGTCGACACCAACCTCACCGGCACCTTCCGGGTCGTCAAGCGCGCCAACCGTGGCATGCTCCGCGCCAAGAAGGGCCGCGTGGTCCTGATCTCGTCCGTCGTCGGCCTGCTCGGCTCCGCCGGGCAGGCGAACTACGCCGCCTCCAAGGCCGGCCTGGTCGGCTTCGCGCGTTCCCTGGCCCGTGAGCTGGGCTCGCGCAACATCACCTTCAACGTCGTCGCGCCCGGCTTCGTCGACACCGACATGACCAAGGTGCTCACCGACGAGCAGCGCGCGAACATCGTGTCGCAGGTCCCGCTCGGCCGTTACGCGCAGCCGGAGGAGATCGCCGCGGCAGTGCGGTTCCTCGCCTCCGACGACGCCTCGTACATCACTGGAGCCGTCATCCCCGTTGACGGCGGACTGGGAATGGGTCACTGATCACCATGAGCGGAATTCTCGAGGGCAAGCGCGTCCTGATCTCCGGTGTGCTGATGGAGTCCTCCATCGCCTTCCACGCCGCCAAGCTGGCCCAGGAGCAGGGTGCCGAGATCATCCTGACCGCGTTCCCGCGGCCCACGCTGACCGAGCGCATCGCCAAGAAGCTCCCCAAGCCCACCAAGGTCATCGAGCTCGACGTCACCAACGACGAGCACCTGGGCCGCCTGGCCGACCTGGTCGGCGAGGAGCTCGGCGGCCTCGACGGCGTCGTGCACTCCATCGGCTTCGCCCCGCAGGACGCGCTCGGCGGCAACTTCCTCAACACGCCGTTCGAGTCGGTCGCCACGGCCATGCACGTCTCGGCGTACTCCCTGAAGTCGCTGACCATGGCCTGCCTGCCGCTGATGCAGAACGGCGGCTCGGTCGTCGGCCTCACCTTCGACGCGCAGTTCGCGTGGCCGCAGTACGACTGGATGGGCCCGGCCAAGGCCGCCCTGGAGGCCACCAGCCGCTACATCGCCCGTGACCTGGGCAAGCAGAACATCCGCTGCAACCTGATCTCCGCGGGCCCGCTCGGCTCCATGGCCGCCAAGTCCATCCCGGGCTTCGGCGAGCTGGCCTCCGTGTGGGACACCCGCTCCCCGCTGGAGTGGGACCTGAAGGACCCCGACCCGGCCGGCCGCGGCATCGTCGCGCTGCTGAGCGACTGGTTCCCGAAGACCACGGGCGAGATCATCCACGTCGACGGCGGTCTGCACGCCATCGGCGCCTGACCTCCGGTTCCACGCTCCCGACGCCCCGTTCCCCGCCCCGCGCGGGGTGCGGGGCGTCCCCCGTTCGGCCCATCCGACCGGGCGCCGAGGAGGGACGGCTGGGCAGTCTGGATGAAGCGTTCACCGCGTGATTCCCCTCCCCAGCCCGGTCGAGGAGGTCCCCCTTGTGCGCCTGTCCAGAAGCCTGGCCCCAGTGACCCTCGCCCTCGCTCTCGCCTTCTGCACCCCGTACGAGGCGTCGCCCCACGCGCGCGTGGCCGAGGAGAGTCCGTCGTCGCCTTTCGAGGCCGAGTGCCGTACCGACGTCAGCGGTTCCCATGTGGTGGCTCACTGCCACAACCCCTACCCGGGCGTCGACCGGGTGCGGCTGCACATCGAGTGCGACCGCTGGTGGGATCTCGACACCGACAGCGCGCCCGTCGACGCGGGCCCGGCGGTGACCGTACGGCTCGCCGGCAGGTGCTGGAAGGAGGTGCGCTCGGCGTGGATCAGTCATCAGCGGGGCTGAGCCGGGCAGGGCGGGCCGCGCCCGGCTCAGCCCCGCTCCCCGCGGCTTCCTCCGGTGGCCCGGCTTCCTCGGGCGGCCCGCTCAGCCCTGGGCGCCGGGGGCTTCCGTGAGCGGGCGGCAGCCGAGCGGGTAGCTCTCCGCCTCCGCGGCGGCCGTCTCCGCGTCCCCCGCGCGGATCGCGTCCATCAGCCGGGTGTGGTCCATGTACGTCTCCGGCGTCAGCTCCTCGCCCACGTCGTCGCGCAGCCAGTCCCGCAGCACCTCGCCGAGGTCGGCGTACATCGCCGTCATGACGTCGTTGTGCGAGGCCGCCACGACGGCCAGGTGGAAGGTGGCGTCCGCGGTGACGAAGGCTTCCTTGTCCCCGGACTCCCAAGCCTCCTCACGGCGCCGCAGCAGCGTCTCCAGCTGCTTCAGGTCGCGCTCGGTGCGCCGCTCGGCGGCCCGCTTCGCCGCGCTCGACTCCAGCGTGGCCCGCAGTTCGGCGATGTGCCGGGGGTCGGCGCCGGCGAAGCGTCGGTGCATGACCCCGGCCAGCTCGCTGGTGGCCGCCACGTAGGTGCCCGAACCCTGGCGGATGTCCAGCAGGCCGTTGTGCGCGAGCGCCCGCACGGCCTCGCGGACGGTGTTGCGGGCCACCCCTAGCTGCTCGACCAGCTCGGGTTCGGTGGGGATGCGGGAGCCGACCGGCCACTCGCCCGAGGTGATCTGGTGGCGCAGCGCGGCGATGACCTGCTCGGACAGGGCCGAGCGGCGGGGATGGCTCAGGGGCATGACTCACCTTCGCACGTCCATGGCGGCCGAGGACCGGTCAGGGGTGGACAACCAATCATCCCATGATTCTATGATGGGGGACATGGCTGCCGAGGAGACACGCGCGAAGACCGCCCCACGGGCCCCCGCCGGAACCCCGACGGCGTCGTCCGGCCCGGCGGCCGGGTCGGCGTCCGCGCGCGCGTGGACGGGACGGCTGCTCGTCGTCGCCATCGTGCTCGCCGCGCTGAACCTCCGCCCCGCCATCACCAGCCTCGGCGCGCTCATGGAGGAGGTCCGCGAGGGACTCGGCATGAGCGGCGGCATGGCCGGTCTGCTCACCTCGGTGCCGCCGCTGTGCTTCGCGGTCTTCGGCATCACGGCGCCGCGCCTGGCCCGCCGCTTCGGGCCGGGCGCGGTCGTGTGCGCCGGCATGGCCGCCATCGCCACGGGCCTGCTCGTGCGGCCGTACGTCAGCAGTACGCCGCTCTTCCTGGCCGCCAGCGCGCTCGCGCTCATGGGCATCGCGGTCAGCAACGTCCTGATGCCGGTCATCGTCAAGCGCTGGTTCCCGGACCGGGTCGGCTCCATGACCGGCCTGTACTCCATGGCCCTGGCCATGGGCACCTCCGTGGCCGCCGCCGCGACCGTGCCGCTGACCGACGCGCTGGGCGGCAGCTGGCGGACCGGCCTCGCGCTGTGGTCGGGGCTGGCGGTGGCGGCCGTGGTGCCGTGGCTTCCGTTCGTACGGGGCCGGGGGGCGGGGCGCGGCGAGGGCGCCGCCTCCGGGGAGGGGGCCGCCGGGGCCGGGGCGGCCGTCACGCGCGCGGAGCGGCAGCCCGCGGCCCTGCGCATCACCCGCAGCCGCACCGCCTGGGCGCTCGCCGTGTTCTTCGGCCTCCAGGCCACCGCCGCCTACATCACGATGGGCTGGATGGCACAGATCTTCCGCGACGCCGGGGTGGCCGCCTCCAGCGCCGGCCTTCTGCTCGCCGTGACCATGGTGATGGGCGTGCCGCTCGCCTTCGTCATCCCGCGCCTGGCCACCCGGTTGCCCCACCAGGGCCCGATGGTCCTCGCCCTGGGCCTGTGCGGGCTCGCCGGGTACGCGGGCCTGTACTTCGCCCCGGCCGCCGGTGCCTGGGCGTGGGCGATGCTGATCGGCATCTCCAACTGCGCCTTCCCGCTCGCCCTGACCATGGTCGGCATGCGTGCCCGCACCGGGGCGGGCGTGGCCCAGCTGTCCGCCTTCGCACAGAGCACCGGCTACCTGATCTCCATCCCCGGCCCCCTCCTGGTCGGTGTCCTCTACCAGCACACCGGCGGCTGGGGCGTCCCCCTCGCCCTCATGGCCGCCCTGATGCTCCCGCAGATGCTGATCGGCTTCCTCGCAGGCCGCGACCGCACGGTAGAGGACGAGGCAACCCCCCAAACCACCCCGACGCCCTGAACGCCGCAGCCTCGAGGGGCGCGGGGAACTGCGCGTTCTCGGGGGCGCGGGGAACGGCGCAGTCTTTAGGGGCGCGGGGAACTGCGCGGAAGTCGGCCGGCGAGCCCCAGCCCCCACCCCAGTGGGCCCCCGCGGCCCCCGCCCCCGCGGGCAGGTGCGAGACTTGCCCACATGCCAGTGCTCGACCCGAACCCCCAGAACGGCCAGAAGAAGATGCTGATCGTCTTCGGCTCCTTCTTCGCCATCTTCGTCGTCATCGCCGTCATCGCCTCCATCGCCGCCCCCTGACCCGGCACCGCCCCGACGCACGGGGGTGGGGCTAACCCCCCTGTCCCCTAGGGGGTGAGGGTCAGGGTCAAGTGGGTGGATCACCGGATGGGCCCGAGCCCCCACGGCCCGTAGCTTCGAGGTGTGGCCGCGGGATGCGGCCCGTGGACCAGTCGAAGACCTGCGGAGGCACCCATGTCGGCCACCCTGCACACGCGGCCCCGCCCGGCGACCTCGGGCGCCGGCACCAGGCTGCCCTGGTGGGCCCTCGCCCTGCCCGTCCTGGCCTTCGTCACGCTGTTCGCGCTGATACTGAACCCCTCCGAGGCCCACGCGGCGTCCGGCGACGACCCGGCGATAGCCCAGCTCGTCGAGCGTGCGCAGCAGCTGTTCGACCTTGGACGATGACCCCCGCCCAGGTCAGTGCCGAGAGGGGTCGGCGCTGGTCACGGCCCTGATGAGGGCGCCTTTCAACTCCCTGCGCCTTGTGGCGTCATTCATGCGAAGCTGGGACGCATGAGCGTCGCAGAACCCCGAAGGATCGTCCTCTTCCGCCACGCCAAGGCCGACTGGCCGCAGGTGAACGACCATGACCGGCCGCTCGCCGAGCGGGGCCGCATGGACGCCGCAGAGGCCGGACGGAGGCTCGCCGACACCGGCATCCCCTTCGACCTGGCCCTGTGCTCCACCGCGGCCCGGACCCGCGAGACCTGGAAGCTCGCGGTCCACGAGCTCCCGCACCGCCCGCGGACCGTCTACGAGGAGCGGGTCTACGAGGCCTCTCCCGGTGACCTGATCGCCGTGCTCAACGAGACGCCCGACGACGCACGCCACCTCGTGCTGATCGGCCACAACCCGGGCGTCCACGGCCTCGCCGAGATCCTGTCCGGCGACTCCGAGGGCGACAGCGCCGTACGGATGAACCGCCGCGGCTTCCCCACCGCCGCGTACGCGGTGCTGACCTTCAGCGGACCCTGGAAGAGCCTGGAGCCCGGCGTCGGCACCCTGGTCGACTACTGGGCGCCCACCGACTGAGCGGCCCGCACACGGAAGAGGCCCGGCGCCGCGAGGGCACCGGGTTCCTCACCCGTCGGTCCGGGCGCTGTGACGCCTAGGGCGGTCCGCAGACGGGGCAGGCGCCCCCGCTCACTCCACCGCGTGGGTGTCCGCCGCCTCGACCTCTTCGCGGGTGATGCCGAGCAGATACAGGACGGCGTCGAGGAACGGCACGTTCACCGCCGTGTGGGCCGCCTCCCGGACCACGGGCTTGGCGTTGAAGGCGACCCCGAGCCCGGCCGCGTTGAGCATGTCCAGGTCGTTGGCGCCGTCGCCGATCGCCACGGTCTGCGCCAGCGGCACCCCGGCCTCCGCCGCGAACCGGCGCAGCAGCCGTGCCTTGCCCGCGCGGTCCACGATCTCGCCGGTGACCCTGCCGGTGAGCCGGCCGTCGACGATCTCCAGGGTGTTGGCCTGGGCGAAGTCCAGCCCCAGCCGCTCCTTGAGGTCGTCGGTCACCTGGGTGAAGCCGCCGGAGACGACGCCCACCTGGTAGCCGAGCCGCTTCAGGGTGCGGATCAGGGTGCGCGCGCCCGGGGTCAGCCGCACCTCGGCGCGCACCTTGTCCACGACGGAGGCGTCGAGCCCCGCCAGCAGCTCCACACGCGCGTGCAGCGACTGCTCGAAGTCCAGCTCGCCGCGCATCGCGGCCGCCGTCACCTCGGCGACCTTGTCCTCGCACCCGGCGTGCGCGGCGAAGAGCTCGATCACCTCGTCCTGGATGAGCGTGGAGTCGACGTCCATGACGACCAGCCGCTGGGCGCGGCGGTGCAGCCCCGCCGCGACGACCGCGACATCGACACCGAGCGCCGCGGCGTCGGTCACCAGCGCGGTGCGCAGCGGCTCGGTCTCCACACCGGAGACCGCGAACTCCACGGCGGTCACGGGGTACTTGGCGAGCCGGAAGATACGGTCGATGTTCGCGCCGACATTGGTGATCTTCGCGGCGATGGCGGCGGTCGCCTCCGCGGTCAGCGGGTGTCCCAGCACGGTCACCAGGGACCGTCCGAGCCCGCGCGGCCGGTTGTCGCCGAGGCCGGAGATGATCTCCGCCTGCATCTTCATCGACTCGGCCCAGCTGTGCACGGTCGCCCGCAGGTCGCCCTCCGTGCCGCGCGGCGGCTCGGTGACCAGTGCACACAGCACGATCCGGCCACGGGTGACGACCTGCTCGATGTCGACCACGTCGACCGAGTAGGCGGCGAGGGTGTCGAAGAGTCCGGCCGTGATGCCCGGCCTGTCCTTGCCGAAGATCTTGACAAGGAGGGTGGGGACGTCAGAGGTCTGCGAAGCACTCATGGTGTTCCCACCGTATCCGGCACCCAGTGCCGTACGCCCGGCAGGTCCGCCTGGCGGACAGGGAACTCTGCGTGTCCACCCGATGGCGCGCTCCGGACGCCGAGACGACGGCCCCGTTACCGACGCGGCTCACCGGTGTGGCGGCCGGGGCGGCTGCGAGACGGCGCCCCCGTTGCCGACGCGGCTCAGGTGCCCTCCTCGGCGCGTTCAACGACGTCCCCCGGGCGGCCGTGGTGTGCCGGGCGGGGGTGGTGGCCCTTCCTCGGGTGAGGTCGGCGGTCGTCGACCGGGACCGGCGCCTCGGCCCGGCGACCGTGGGGGCGATGGTTCGACGGGCCCGCGTATGGTCGGCGCGCCGTAGAGGTCGGCGGACGGGGTGTCCGGGGCCGTGCCGCGCCGGTCGCCGGCCGATCCGCCGTCCGGGGGACCGGGCTCGCCGGCGCTCCCGCTTCCCGCCTCCGGCCAGACAACCGCCCCCGGCGGCAGGGCGTCCTCCGGCTCCCGCACGCCCTCGGGCAGCCGCAGGTACGGGTTGGTGTGCGGATTCGGCGGGCGGTACGGGGTGCCAGGTGTGTACGGACCCGACGGACCCGACGGATCCGACGACCCCGACAAGCCCGCCAGGGCACCGGCGGACGCCGCGTCACCCAGTGCCAGCGGAGCGACCCGCCGCCCGGCCGCCCCGCACACCCACGCCAGCAGCGCTCCGGCGGCCCCCGTGCCCGAGCCCCACACCGCGCCCAGCAGCAGGGCCACCCCGGGCCGCGCCTCCAGCCGCACCCCGGAGCCGAAGGCGTCGACCCCGAGCACGGACAGCGAGGCGTTCACGGACACCTCCACCAGCCACGCCAGCAGCGGCAGAGCCACCGCGGCCACCGCCCCCAGCCGCAGCGCGCACACCCCGGCGAAACGCAGAGCACCGCCCCCACGCGCCCCCGCGGAGCCCCGTACCCCATCAGAGGTGAGAGCCCCGCCGACCACCGGTCCTCCGCCGACCACCGATCCTCCACGGGAGTCCACGCCCCCGCCGGAATCCACGCCTCCGGAGCCCGCGCTCCCCACCGGCGTCCGTGCCGCCGTCAGCACCCCCGCCAGCAGCATCGCCACCACGGCGGCCACGCCCAGCAGCCACACCCGCTCGTCCAGTTCGGCCAGCCGCGGCAGCGTCACCGCGCGGTCGGAGCCGGCGAGGAGGCCATCGAGCGGGTGCGGCAGGAAGCCGGCCAGCGGGCCCGTGGCCTCCCCGTCGAACGGCGCGAAGAGCCCGACCGGCAGTCCCAGCCACACCCCGTTGGGCGCGCCGAGCAGCGCCGCGCCCACGATGCGCCGGGGATGGTCGTCGCCGAACGCGGCCCACCCGGCGGCGGCCCACCCCGCGGCCACGGCCAGCACCAGCACGCCCACCAGGGCGGAGACGGCCGGCCGGACCACCCGGTGCAGGGCGTGCAGCCGGGCCGGCAGGGGAGTGCGGCGTGAGGCCAGCAGGGCGACGAGCAGCACGCACACGACCCAGAGGGCGCCGTTCACCAGCGTGGGCGAGGTGTCGACGGTGAACCCGACGGCCGCCTCCGCGTCGACGAGGTCACCCACCCGGTCCGGCAGCAGCCCGCCGATGTCCCCGATTCCACCGATGTCCCCAATGTTCCCGAGTCCCGGGATCTCCAGGCCGCCCGAGCCCCCGGAGCCGCCCGTGCCGGGCAGCCGGTCCAGTCCCAGGGCGCCGCCGTCGATCGTGACCACATCGTGGCCCGCCCAGGCCAGCCCGCCCAGCATCACCACGAACAGCGCGACCACCGCGCCCGCGCGGGCCAGCAGTTCGGCCGGTGCGACGACAACTCCGGCCGCCCGCAGGGACCGTAGGAAGAACCACGACAGCAGCAGCGCACCGACCAGTCCGACGCCCAGTGGCGCGATCTCGATGGCCGTGGTGGCCTGGGCGCCATCGAGGCCGAACGCGGACACATCGCCGGACGGGGTCACCTCCCCACCCGCCCCGAGCGCCACGACCGCCGCGGTCATCGGCCCCAGTTCGCCCGACGAGTCCGCCCCCAGCAGGTGCAGCCCCAGCGCGGCGGTGCCCGCCATGCCGATCAACGCCCAGCTCACGGCGGCGATCGCGGTCAGCAGGACGTCGATCCAGGGCACTCCCGCGTGCGACCGCGCGGTTCCGGCATTCATGGCAGACCCCCCGATCCGCGAAGCGGCGCGCATGCCGCGCATGTCCCCCTCGCGTGGATTACCACTCTCCGCACAGGTTTCAACCCCCGTCAACGACAAAGCCCCGATGCGCCGGTGCGCGGTCTTCCCAGGCCCGACTTTCGGTCAGGGGGCCCCTACTGAAATAGTTCCCCCCGATGTTCGACATCCCTAGACTCCCTGCGACGGGGGTAACTCGGGGGACAACTCAGTGGGGCATGGAGTGCCGGAACTCGTACTGGAAACAAACGGACGGACCTGGACGCTGGATCCGTCCCGGTCCTACACGCTCGGACGCGATCCGCAGGGAGACGTCGTGTTCGACGACGCCAGGGTCTCCTGGCGGCACGCCACGGTCAGCTTCAACGGCCGTAGTTGGGTCGTGGAGGACCACGGCAGCACCAACGGCACGTTCGTGCAGGGGCAGCGGATCCACCAGCTGGAGATCGGTCCGGGCACCGCGCTGCACCTGGGCAACGCGACCGACGGACCGAAGGTCGGCCTGAGCGGCGCGACGGCCGGCGTGACCACGCCGCAGGCGCAGCCGCAGCAGCCGTACGCCGCCCAGGGCGCGGGCCCCGGCTGGGCCCAGGCGCCCCAGCAGCCGGCGCCGCACGCGAACCCGCAGGCCGGCTGGCAGCAGCCGCCCGCCGGGAGCAACATCCCGCAGCAGCAGGGCGGGCCCGCCGCGGGCGCGGGGGCGCCGGTCTACGGCGACCGCAGCCCGACCACGTTCCACCAGTTCTCGCTCGGCCGCGTGATGCGCATCGGCCGTTCGCTGGAGAACGACCTGGTCGTGTCGGACCTCCAGGTCTCCCGTCACCACGCGGAGTTCCACTCCACGCCCGACGGCCGCATGGAGATCCGCGACCTCGGCTCGCACAACGGCACGTACGTCAACGGCCAGCCGATCGCCAAGGGCGGCACCACGCTGCTCGGCCCGTCCGACATCGTCGGCGTCGGCCACTCGACGTTCCGTATCGTCGGCGACCGCCTCGAGGAGTTCGTCGACACCGGTGAGGTGTCCTTCTCCGCCCGCCACCTGACCGTCACGGTCGACGGCGGCAAGCAGATCCTGAGGGACGTCTCCTTCGGTGTCCCGGAGAAGTCGCTGATCGCGGTCATCGGCCCGTCCGGCTCCGGCAAGTCCACCCTGCTCAAGGCGCTCACCGGCTACCGGCCCGCCAACCAGGGCGAGGTGCTGTACGACAACCGGAACCTCTACAAGCAGTTCGCCGAGCTGCGCCAGCGCATCGGTCTGGTCCCGCAGGACGACATCCTGCACAAGGAACTGACCGTCAAGAAGGCCCTCAAGTACGCCGCCAAGCTGCGCTTCCCCGCCGACACCACGGCGTCCGAGCGCGAGGCCCGCATCGACGAGGTGCTGCGCGAGCTCAAGCTCGACATCCACAAGGACAAGAAGGTCACCTCCCTGTCCGGCGGCCAGCGCAAGCGCGTCTCGGTCGCCCTGGAGCTGCTGACCAAGCCGTCGCTGATCTTCCTGGACGAGCCCACCTCGGGCCTCGACCCGGGCATGGACCGCGATGTCATGCAGCTGCTGCGCGGGCTCGCCGACGACGGCCGTACGGTCCTCGTCGTCACCCACTCCGTGGCCGAGCTGGCGATCTGCGACAAGCTCCTCGTGATGGCGCCCGGCGGCTCCGTCGCCTACTTCGGTCCGCCGGAGGAGGCGCTGAACTTCTTCGGCTACGACACCTGGGCCGATGTGTTCTCCGCGTTCGAGAACTACCGCGACTACGACTGGGCGGGCCGCTGGAAGGGCTCGCAGCACTACCAGATGTACGCCGCGGACATCGACGCCGTCGCCCCCCAGGCCGTACCGATGCCGGCGCTGCAGGCGATGAAGCCGCCGAAGCCACAGGGCTGGATGTCGCAGTTCGTCACGCTGGTGCGCCGCTACACCTCGGTGATCGTCTCCGACAAGGGCTTCCTCGCCCTCATGGTGATCCTGCCGGCCGTCCTGGGCGCGGTGAGCCTGCTCATCGACCCCGACCGCGGCCTGCTGCCGAACCCGCCCAACCAGACGGGCCGGGTCATCCCCAACGGCACGGCCACCACGGTGCTGCTGATCCTCGCCGTAGGCGCCTGTTTCGCGGGCGCGGCGAACTCGGTCCGCGAGCTGATCAAGGAACGGGTGATCTACGAGCGGGAGCGCGCGACCGGCCTGTCCCGCTCGGCGTACCTGATGTCGAAGGTGTTCGTGCTCGGCATGATCACCGTGTTCCAGGGCCTGCTGGTGGGTGTCATCGGCTTCTCCAGCCGTGAGATCCCCGAGGAGGGCCTCGTCCTCGGCAGCGCCACCATGATCGAGCTGTCCGTGCCGATCATGGCCCTGGGCTTCACCTCGATGATGTTCGGCCTGATCATCTCCTCGCTGGTGAAGACCGCCGAGAAGACCATGCCGCTGCTGGTCATGTTCGCGATCATCCAGGTCGTCTTCACCGGCTGCCTCTTCGCACTGAACGGCACGGTCGGCGTCAACCAGTTCTCGTACCTGATGCCGTCGCGCTGGGCGGTGGCCGCCGCGGGCGCCACGCTGGACTTCAACAAGATCAGCCCGCCCGAGGAGGGCGCCGGCACCGACCCGCTGTGGGAGCACACCGTGGGGGCCTGGGGCATGGACATGGCCGCCCTGCTCGCCCTCGGCGTGATCTGCGGCTTCTTCGTGGCCCGCTTCCTGCGCCGCCACGAGCCGGAGGTCATGCGCAAGTAGCAGGGTCCGGCAAGGCCCCGAAGGGCGGCACCCCGTCAGGTGGGTGCCGCCCTTCGGCGTCTAGGGGTACAGAGGTCCGCGCCAGGCCTCAGTACGCGCTGTTGACGTTGTCGATCGAGCCGTACCGGTCGGCCGCGTAGTTGGCGGCAGCGGTGAGGTTGGCGACCGGGTCGTACTGGCTCCAGGCGGTGCCGGAGACGTGGTACGCGTCGAAGGTCGGCTTGATGATCTGGAGCAGACCGATCGACGGGACACCGTTCTGGGCGTTGATGTCCCAGTTGTTGATCGCGTTCGGGTTGCCCGAGGACTCCCGCATGATGTTGCGGTGCAGACCGTTGTAGGTGCCCGGGATGCCCTTGTCGTGCATGATGTCCAGCGCCTCGCTGATCCAGCCGTGCAGGTTGTTGCCGTAGGACTTCTTGACGACCTTCTGGACCTGCGGGCGGGCCGCGGACCGGCTCGCGGCCTTCTTCGCGGCGCGCTCCTTGGCGGCCTTCGCCGCGGCCTTCTCGGCGGCGGCCTTCGCGGCCGCCTTGCGCTTGGCCTCGGCTGCGGCCTTCTGCTTGGCCTCGGCTGCGGCCTTCTTCTGCGCGGCGGCCTTCTCGGCGGCCTTCTGCTGGGCCTCGATGGCCTCGACCTTCACGGAGGCGGCGGCGAGCCGGTCGGTGAGGGACGCCCTGACCTCGGTCGTCTTCGCCGCCTCGTACGCCACGGGCGCCGCGGGGGCCTCGGCCGTGGTGGTGTCCGCGTTGGCGGGCACCACGGAGAAGGCGAGTGCAGCGGCACCGAGGGCGGAGACACCGGCGAGCGCGAGCTTGTGGGACTTGGCGAGCGCGCGGCCGCGGCCGGTATTCAGGGAATGCTTGGGCATGCTGGTGGACCTCTTCGATAGCGCGGAGGTCGCTCGTGTCCGGCGGGGAAACCGTTTCGTCCGGCGGGGACGCGGTTGCTTCCCACACGAACGCCGCGGACCGTGAGGCCTGCGGCGTTGAGCGACGAGTGCCATTCTTAGCGGCCGCAAAATGGCCAGGCAAAGGTGTGACCTACGACCCCTGGTAGTGGAACCGGGAGGGGCAAATCAGGACAGAGTGGAGCGTCTTTCCCGTTGGGGGCGGATGGGCTTGTCTCCTATGTCCCTTCGTACGTGACCTGGGCCCTATGTGGCGCTTCACATCGCGGGCACGGCTTCCTCACCTGGAGTTGCCTGAGCAACGCTCTGTGTGAGTGGCCTCCTCCCCGAGGAGGAGACGGGCGACGCCCGCCTCGTACCACGGCCAGAGCCCGCGCGGGACCTCGTCATCCGCGCGGCCGACCACGGCCCGCCCCGGACGCGGGCGGCGAGCGGGGCGGGCCTCCGGCGTAGGTCCGCCGCCCTAGGGCCGCCGCCCCGGGTCAGGGCCGTCACGGGTCGGATCCGCGCTGTCACACCCCGCCGGTACCGTGAGGACATGAGCCAAGGTCCCCGGTCCGGCCTCGCCGCGGTCAGCGCCGCGCTGCTCGCCATGAGCAGGCACCTGGAGGTACGCGACGTCCTCAAGACGATCGTCGCCTCCGCCCGCGAGCTGCTCGACGCGCGCTACGCCGCACTGGGCGTCCCCGACGACCACGGCGGCTTCGCCCAGTTCGTCGTCGACGGCATCAGCGAGGAGCAGTGGAAGGCCATCGGGCCGCTGCCCCGCCAGCACGGCATCCTCGCGGCGATGCTGCACCAGGCCAGGCCCGAGCGCCTCGCCGACGTCCGCAAGGACCCCCGCTTCGAGGGCTGGCCCGCCGCGCACCCCGAGCTCTCGGACTTCCTCGGCCTGCCCATCCGCGACGGCGATGAGATCATCGGCGCGCTCTTCCTCGCCAACAAACTGCATCCCCTGGAAGGGCACCTACCGGGCGCGAAGCCCGACGGCGGCTGCGGCTTCACCGAGGAGGACGAGGAACTCCTCGCGATCCTCGCCCAGCACGCCGCCATCGCCCTCACCAACGCCCGCCTGTACGAGCGCAGCCGCGAGCTGACCATCGCCGAGGAGCGCTCCCGCCTCGCCCACGAGCTGCACGACGCCGTCAGCCAGAAGCTGTTCTCCCTCCGCCTGACCGCCCAGGCCGCCGCCACCCTCGTCGACCGCGACCCCACCCGCGCCAAGGGCGAGCTGCAGCAGGTGGCCGCCCTGGCCGCCGAGGCCACCGACGAGCTGCGCGCCGCCGTGGTCGAGCTGCGCCCCGCCGCCCTGGACGAGGACGGCCTCGTCGCCACCCTGCGGGACCAGGCCAAGGTCCTGGACCGCGCCCACCACGCGCGCGTGACCTTCGCCAGCCACGGCGTACGGGCACTGCCCGCCGCCCAGGAGGAGGCACTGCTGCGCGTGGCCCAGGAGGCCCTGCACAACGCGCTGCGGCACTCGGGGGCCGAGCACGTCGGCATCACCCTCGACCGGCGCGGCGGTGGCGCCGTCCTGCGCGTCACGGACGACGGCAGCGGCTTCGACCCGCGGACGGTGCGACGGGCGGGCCGCCATCTGGGCCTGGTCTCCATGCGGGACCGCGCGAGCGGCGTCGGCGGCGGCCTGTCGGTGGAATCGGCGCCCGGCAAGGGCACCACGGTCGAGATGGAGGTCCCCGGTGGCTGACGCAATCAAGGTGCTGCTCGTAGACGATCACCAGGTGGTCCGCCGAGGTCTGCGCACCTTCCTCGAGGTGCAGGACGACATCGAGGTCGTGGGCGAGGCCGCCGACGGAGAGGAGGGCGTAGCCCGTGCCGAGGAGCTGCGGCCCGACGTCGTCCTCATGGACGTCAAGATGCCGGGCATGGACGGCGTCGAGGCACTGCGCCGGCTGCGTGAGCTGGACAACCCCGCGCGCGTGCTGATCGTCACCAGCTTCACCGAGCAGCGCACGGTGGTCCCGGCCCTGCGCGCGGGCGCCGCCGGGTACGTGTACAAGGACGTCGACCCCGACGCCCTGGCCGGTGCCATCCGCTCCGTCCACGCGGGTCACATCCTGCTCCAGCCCGAGGTCGCCGACGCCCTGCTGTCCCAGGAGGAGGCCAACTCCGGCCAGGGGAGGGGCGGCTCGCTCACCGACCGGGAGCGGGAGGTGCTGGGCCTGATAGCGGACGGCCGCTCCAACCGGGAGATCGCGCGTGCCCTCGTGCTGTCGGAGAAGACGGTCAAGACCCATGTCTCGAACATCCTCATGAAGCTCGACCTGGCGGACCGTACGCAGGCGGCGCTGTGGGCGGTGCGCCACGGAATGGCGGGCTGACGGCCGGTTCCCGGGCGGACGTGCGCCTTCCGGACGGCGATTAGGAAGGTTCCCTTCCGGGCTGAGATTCATACCGTCGTGGGAATGTCACCCGGATGGCGCATCCTCCGGGCGGCTCCGGCGTTCTCCAGTGCGTACCGCGGCGACTGCCGCGGTGATCACCAGGAGGGCTTGAGAAGTGATGAACCTGAAGAAGGCAGCGGCCGTGACGATGGTGGCCGGTGGTCTGGTGGCCGCCGGAGCCGGGATGGCCTCCGCCACCGACGCGCACGCCCACGGCAAGGCCGAGCACTCTCCGGGTGTCCTCTCGGGCAACCTCGTCCAGGCCCCGGTGCACGTCCCGGTCAACGTGGTCGGCAACAGCGTGAACGTCGTGGGCCTGCTCAACCCGGCGTTCGGCAACGCCGGCGTCAACAGCTGAACCCGGCCGCCTGACCAGGGCCCCTCCCGCCACAGACGACGCGAGGGGCCCTCAGCCACGCCGCCCTCCCCAGCCGCGGGCATCCGCCGCCCGGTCGCCCAGTTCCCCGTGCCCCTGAGCACCCCAGCCGCCGACACGGGTGCCGCCAGCCGCGGGCATGCGTGCCGCCAGGGGCGGCACGGGTGGGCGCTGGGGGTCCCCCTCCGGGGGAGGCACCTCGAACCGCCGAGTGGCGCACCGCCCGGTCCTCAGCCGCAACGGGGCCGCACGCCACAAGCGCCGGACGGTCACCGCCCTGGCTCGAGCCGCAACGCGGGCGGTACGCCACAAGCGCCGGGCCGCGCAAACGCCCTGGCCTCAACCGCAACGCGGGCGGCACGCCACAAAGGCAGGGCCACACGAACGCCCCCGCCGGACGATCACCGCTCCCGCTCCTCCACATACGCGTTGTACGCAGCCACCTGCGCCCGCCGCCCCGTCCGCTCGACCGGCCGCAACGCGGCCCCCCGCGCGGCCATCTCGGACGCGCTCACCGCACCCCCGTGCCCGTTCTCGTACGCCAGCGACACCAGCAACCCCACTCGCTGCGCCAGTTCCAGCACCCGCACCGCCCGAGGCGGATACCCGGGCGCCAACACCTCCCGCCCCCGCTCCGCCCGAGCCCGGTACGCGTCGAGCGCCGCCGCGGCCACCGGCCCAGACGCGGCGACATCCAGCCGCGTCAGCACCTCCGTAGCCTCCCGCAGGGCCTCCGCCAGCTCCCGCTCCGCCTCGCCCAGCGACGGCACATCGGCCGGCGGAGCCTCCCGCACGGCCAGACAGTGCCACGTCACCTCGACATGCACATCACCCGCGGGCCCGGCCTCGTACACCTCAGGCACCAGCCCCAGCGCCGCGCCGTGGCACACGACGGCCTCCTCCGCCTCCAACGCCCGCGCGTTGAACTCCGGCGGCCCGCTCAGCCCCAGCGGATGCCCCGGCGCGGGCAGCGCCACCCGCAGCCCGGTCACCCCCAGACCCCGCAGACGCCCGAGCGCCAGCGTCAGCCCGACGGGCGCCGATTCGCCCGGCAACCCCTCCACCCGGTGCACGGCATCCCCGCCGACGATCGCCAGCACGGCGTCATCCGGCGATACAAGTCCGGCAAGAAGGGCATTTCCCCAAGCGGCAAGGCGACCAGAGCGCGGTTCCGAAAGCATGCCCCCACCCTAAGGAACGCCCAAGCACCGGACCGATGGAACAGCCCGGCCGACCAGTGGCGTAGATTTCCTTGGGGGCTGCGCCCATCGCGCGGCGGACCGAGCCCACAGGCGAACGCGACAGCCGAGACCGGCCACACTGCAAGGGGAGACAACGCGCTCATGAGCGATGTTCTGGAGCTTCAGGACGTATCCGTGGTCCGCGAGGGCCGGGCTCTGGTGGACCAGGTCTCCTGGTCGGTGAAGGAGGGCGAGCGCTGGGTCATCCTCGGCCCCAACGGCGCCGGCAAGACCACCCTCCTCAATGTCGCCTCCAGCTACCTCTACCCCAGCAAGGGCACCGCCACCATCCTCGGCGAGACCCTCGGCAAGCCCGGCACCGACGTCTTCGAGCTGCGCCCCCGCATCGGCGTGGCCGGCATCGCGATGGCCGACAAGCTCCCCAAGCGCCAGACCGTCCTGGAGACCGTCCTCACCGCCGCGTACGGCATGACCGCCACCTGGCAGGAGGACTACGACGAGGTCGACGAGCAGCGCGCCCGCGCCTTCCTCGACCGCCTCGGCATGAGCGACTACCTGGAGCGGAAGTTCGGCACCCTCTCCGAGGGCGAGCGCAAGCGCACCCTCATCGCCCGCGCCCTGATGACCGACCCCGAGCTGCTCCTCCTCGACGAGCCCGCCGCCGGCCTCGACCTCGGCGGCCGCGAGGACCTCGTCCGCCGCCTCGGCCGCCTGGCCCGCGACCCGATCGCCCCGTCCATGATCATGGTCACGCACCACGTCGAGGAGATCGCCCCCGGCTTCACCCACGTCCTGATGATCCGTCAGGGCAAGGTCCTCGCCGCAGGTCCGCTGGAGCTGGAGCTCACCTCCCGCAACCTCTCCCTCTGCTTCGGCCTCCCGCTCCTCGTCGAGCAGGTCGGCGACCGCTGGACCGCCCAGGGCCTGCCGCTGTCCTGATCGTCAACAGGCCCACGGAGCAATACCGTTCACACCCCATCGCGCCCTGTCGGCGACAGGAGCGCGCACCTACCATGACCATGTGAACGACATCGACGCCTGGGTGTGGTGGCTGATCGGCGCGGCCGCGCTCGGAATACCGCTCGTCATCACCGCCATGCCGGAACTCGGCATGCTCGCGGTGGGTGCTGTCGCCGCGGCCGCCGTGGCCGGTTCCGGCGGCGGCGTAGTCCTTCAGGTCCTCGCCTTCGTCGTCGTCTCGGTCGCGCTCATCGCGGTCGTACGGCCCATCGCGAACCGGCACCGCGACCAACGCCCCCAACTCGTCACCGGGGTGGAGGCGCTGAAGGGCCGACAGGCCGTCGTCCTGGAACGCGTGGACGCCTCCGGCGGCCGGATCAAGCTGGCCGGCGAGGTCTGGTCGGCCCGTGCCCTCGACACCGACCGCGCCTTCGAGATCGGCGCGGAGGTCGACGTGGTGGACATCGAAGGAGCCACGGCGATCGTCATGTGACCTTGTCAGCCATGGTGTGGCGCAACTGGACCGAACGCCCCACGGGGCAGGCGACGTTCTGTCAGACTCGACCAGCAAGATCTTCGACAAGCATAAGATCTGCCCAAAGCGCCGAGGCGGAGAGAGGCACGGGGAACATCGATGGAACCGATCATCATCGTCCTGGTCATTCTGGTGGTGTTGGTCTTCATCGCCCTGATCAAGACGATCCAGGTCATCCCACAGGCCAGCGCCGCCATCGTCGAGCGCTTCGGCCGTTACACGCGCACGCTGAACGCGGGCCTCAACATCGTCGTCCCGTTCATCGACACCATCCGCAACCGCATCGACCTGCGTGAACAGGTCGTCCCGTTCCCGCCGCAGCCGGTGATCACCCAGGACAACCTGGTCGTCAACATCGACACGGTCATCTACTACCAGGTCACCGACGCCCGCGCCGCGACGTACGAGGTCGCCAGCTACATCCAGGCGATCGAGCAGCTCACCGTCACCACGCTGCGGAACATCATCGGCGGCATGGACCTCGAGCGCACCCTGACCTCCCGCGAGGAGATCAACGCGGCCCTGCGCGGCGTCCTCGACGAGGCCACGGGCAAGTGGGGCATCCGCGTCAACCGCGTCGAGCTCAAGGCCATCGAGCCGCCCACCTCCATCCAGGACTCGATGGAGAAGCAGATGCGCGCCGACCGGGACAAGCGCGCCGCGATCCTCCAGGCCGAGGGTGTCCGCCAGTCGGAGATCCTGCGCGCCGAGGGTGAGAAGCAGTCCCAGATCCTGCGCGCCGAGGGTGAGGCCAAGGCCGCCGCCCTGCGCGCCGAGGGCGAGGCCCAGGCCGTCCGTACGGTCTTCGAGGCCATCCACGCCGGCGACCCGGACCAGAAGCTCCTCTCCTACCAGTACCTCCAGATGCTCCCGAAGATCGCCGAGGGCGACGCCAACAAGCTCTGGATCGTCCCCAGCGAGATCGGCGACGCCCTCAAGGGCCTCTCCGGAGCGATGGGCAACTTCGGCGCCCAGATCCCCACCCCCACCAACGGGGCAGCAGCAGAACGCACCGAAAAGCCCAAGATCGACTAACAGGGCCCGAAAGACGCGCAGCTCCCCAACCCCCAAAGGGACGCGGGGAACTGCGCGGACAGTCTCACGACCAAGCCTCTTGGGGGCGCGGGGAACTGCGTGACAGTCTCCACGACCAACCCGTGGCCAGGAACCGCCCCAGGCACCCGCCAACCCTCTTGGGGGGCGGGGAACTGCGCGACAAGCCACGGACCAACCCGCACCCGCCCCGCCGCAGAACCCCCGGCCCCTCGCAACAGAGGCTCCCGGATCAGGCCGCGTCCAGCGCCAACCACTCGGGCAGCGCCGCAAAATCCTCCGCCCCCAGAGCAAGCAGCATCGCATCCTGCGGAGTCGGCTCGAACGGCTCCCGCAGCAACGGCATCCCCGCCTGCTCAGGCGTCCGGTCCGCCTTCCGGTGATTGTCCTCCGCACAAGAAGCCACCGTGTTCAGCCACGTGTCCTGACCACCCTGAGCCCTCGGCACCACGTGGTCCACCGTCGTAGCCCTGCGCCCGCAGTACGCGCACCTGTGCCGGTCCCT
The DNA here is from genome assembly GCF_042873115.1 of Streptomyces sp. NPDC005017. Lineage (NCBI taxonomy): Bacteria > Bacillati > Actinomycetota > Actinomycetes > Kitasatosporales > Streptomycetaceae > Streptomyces > Streptomyces sp. NPDC005017. The sequence continues at coordinate 104,081 of NZ_JBIALD010000027.1, forward strand.
GACCAGCACACCCCGCCGTGACCACGGAGCTTGTCTTCGGAACGGCACCCGTACGTACCTGCACAGCCTGATCACCCGGGGCGCGGGTATGTCGACCGCGACTCCTCGCATACGCAGCTCGGGGTGGGCCTGCTCGACGACGGCCTTGTCCTGGAGCACCAGAACGACGGCACGGTTCAACGTCACCGTCGACAGCGGCTCGAAGCTCGCGTTGAGTACCAGCGTGTCCCGCATACCAGCCCACCTCCCGTGTGCACCGGCCCACCCCCTGGCGGGCTGGGAACAACTCTGGCCGGGCACGCCGAGATGGACAACGCAATATCTGCTGCTCCACGAGGGCTGAGCCTCGTACACCCCCGGCAACAAAAATGCCCGCCCCTGATCACTTCCATGACCAGAGGCGGGCAAACGTTCAATGAACGTCAGCCTTCGGCGGGCACTTCGTACTCACCGACGAGCTGTGCACGCGCGATCGCGTGGAACCGCAGATTGAAACCGACGACGGCCGGCGAGGCATCCGCGTCCGGACCGAGTTTCTCCTGGTCGACGGCGTACACCGTGAACACGTACCGGTGCGGCCCGTCCCCGGGCGGCGGCGCGGCACCACCGAAGTCCCTCGTGCCGTAGTCGTTGCGCACCTGGACGGCACCCTGCGGCAGCCCCTCGAACTTCCCGCTGCCCGCACCCGCGGGCAGCTCCGTCACGGAGGCCGGGATGTCGAACACGGACCAGTGCCAGAACCCGCTGCCGGTCGGCGCGTCGGGGTCGTAGCACGTGACGGCGAAACTCTTCGTCTCCGGCGGGAAACCCTCCCACCGCAGCTGCGGCGACGTGTTGCCGGCCGCGTGAACCTGAGCGTCCTTGAGGGTCGCGCCCTCCTCGACGTCCTCGCTCGTGACCGTGAAGGACGGCACGGGCGGATGGAAGTCATGGGGGAGCGGCCGCCTCTTGAGCTCGGTCACCTCGGTACCTCCTGATCGGTTCCTTCAGTCGGACCGAGCCTAGAACCAGTTGCGCTTGCTGCCGACCTCGGACAGCCACTGGTTGAGGTACGCCGCCCAGTCGGTCCCCTGGTAGTCGTTCAGACCGACCTGGAACGAGCGGAAGGTGTCGCTGCTCTCGCTGAACAGACCCGGCTTCTTGTCCATCTCCAGCACCACGTCCATCGCCTGCGCGTCGGCGACGAAGCTCAGCTCGACCTGGTTCAGCCCGCGGTACTGCTGCGGCGGGAGGAACTCAATCTCCTGGTAGAAGGGCAGCTTCTGGCGGGTGCCGCGGATGTGACCACGCTCCATGTCCGCGCTCTTGAAGCGGAAGCCGAGCTGGATGAAGGCGTCCAGGATCGCCTTCTGCGCGGGCAGGGGGTGCACGTTGATCGGGTCCAGGTCACCCGAGTCCACCGCGCGCGCGATCGCCAGCTCGGTGGTGACACCGATGTGCATGCCGCGCAGCGACTGACCGTCGATCGTGGTGACCGGCGTCTCCCACGGGATCTCCAGCCCGAACGGCACCGCGTGCACGGCACCGGCCTGGAGCTCGAAGGCGCCGCCCAGGGACAGCTTGGTGAACTCGATGTTCTGCTTGTACTCCTGGTCCTGACCCTCGACCTCGACCTGCGCCTGGAGCCCGACGGAGAGCCCCTCGATCTGCTGGTTGACGGAGCCGCCCTGAATGCGGACCTCGCCCTGGACGACACCGCCCGGCACCACGTTGACCTCGGTCAGCACCGTCTCCACCGACGCGCCGCCGGCTCCGAGGCTCGCGAGCAGCTTCTTGAACGCCATGACTCTCCTTGTAAGACGAGTGGACCCTTGATCCCCTTGACACTGAGAACGCGCACCGGCCGTGGCCGGTTCCGCCTCCTCACCCTGGCAAGCCGGAAGCTCCCTGACCACCCCGCCCCACAGACCCGCCTGCACTACTCTCGGACGGCGTGATCGCGCCCACCGACCGTACGCCCCTGCCCCGGGACTTCTTCGACCGCCCTGTCCTCGACGTCGCCCCCGACCTCCTGGGCCGCGTCCTCGTACGTTCCACCCCGGACGGCCTGATCCGTCTCCGTCTTACAGAGGTGGAGGCGTACGACGGCCAGAACGACCCGGGCTCCCACGCCTACCGCGGCCGCACCCCCCCCGCAACAGCGTGACGTTCGGACCGCCCGGACATGTGTACGTCTACTTCACCTACGGCATGTCAAGGCAGTCAGCATGAACGTTGATCTCCTCGCCCACCCTGCCGAAGAAGTCGCCCCCAAGCTGCTCGGGAGTGTACTCACCTGCAAGACCCCAGAGGGCACCGTGAGCATCGCCATCACGGAGACCGAGGCGTACTCCGGCGCGGCCGACCCGGCTTCCCATGCCTACCGGGGCCGGACACCCCGTAACGCGGTCATGTTCGGACCCGCAGGACACCTGTACGTCTACCGGTCTCACGGCCTCCACTGGTGCGCCAACGTCGTCACCGGGACGGACGGCATCGCCTCGGCCGTCCTCATCCGGGCAGGCAGGGTCATCGAGGGGGAGGACCTGGCACGCAAACGGCGAGGGGAGAGGGCCGAGAGCGCACGGCTCGCCCGAGGCCCGGGGAACTTCTGCCAGGCACTCGGCATCACGGCTGAACACAACGGCACAGACCTCCTGACAGGTACCTCGGTCGTGCTGTCCGAGGGTGAGCCGGTACCTGCCGCGCTCATCCGGGTCGGTCCTCGGGTAGGCGTGAGCAAGGCCCACGACTGGCAACACCGGTTCTACCTAGCAGGTGATCCGACGGTCTCGGCGTACCGACTGAGCCCGCGAGCCAAACCGACCACAGGAGCCTGAGCCGCTGTGTGCCTCGCTGGCGGCTCACCGGCGAGTCGGTGTGGAGTTGGGTCAGGCGATGCATGATCGTCCGCGAGCGCGGCCCGTGACGCGTTCCTGGCCGGTCGAGTGACTGCCGACGTGCGTCGACTCAGGCCAGACGAGTGGGCGTGACTGCGCGCTTCAACCCATCTGGCGAGTGGGCGGTTGAGTTGGCGCGCTGAGCGAGGTGGACAGTCGGGAGTGCAGTGACACCCGGCCGCCCGCTTGGCCCGGATCCTTGCGAGGATCCTCGACATGACCTCGTTCTCGGCCGATCCTGATGGCTCCGACGCCCCCTTCACCGGGATCGGCGATCCCGTCCTCGTCGTCACGGACAAGCGGCGAAGCCTTGTCGCCGTGGCTGGCGAGCGCGAGTACGACGAGGCGGAGACGGTTGGTCTCTTCCACGTCACCGACCGCGCCCGCCGTCGCTGGCTCTTGCTATCTCGGTACCCCGTGACCGCGATGGCTTTCCATCCGACTCTCCCGCTTCTCGCCGTGGGATCAGGCGAGTACGACGGCGGCTACTTCTTCGAGGGGGAGCTTCTCCTCGTCCACTTGGAGACCGGTACCGCCGTGTCACTCATCGAGCACCACCTCGGCCGCCAAGTCCTCGGACTGGAGTGGCTGAGCCATCAAGAACTTCGCGTCCTCATGGCGCCGCCCGACGACTGGAAGGACGGCAAAGCCCACGTGGAAGGACACACCGCCGTGGTGCACCGCTCCGACTGGACCACGGTCGAAGCCAAGTCGCTCACCGGCCGCGATCTGGCGGGCCCGCGAGGGCCGGCGCCTCGCCTCGACCACCGTGAGGCTGCCAAGCGCGCGGTCGCCAGGCTGGCCGTGCCCCAGACTCGGCGACACGGCATCAGCGGAGCACACGGGTGACGATCGGTCTCCACGAATCGCCAGATGAAGCGCTCAGTCACAGTGGGGGTGGCCGGGGTGCGTCAGCGGATGGCCGAACAGAGCAGCGCCACACGGGACGGCTCCCTGAACGGGGTCCTCCCTCTCTCATATAAGATTCCTCGGCCAGGTCGCCGCCGTCGCTCCCGACTGCACGAGACCGAGTCCAGGCCCGAAGGCTTGGGCGTCCACCTGTGAAGAGACCGCCCATCCGTGCACGGCCCACCCCCGCAACGAAAGGGAGGCACATGTCCCGCCATCCGGCGGGGGTCACTGGCGCACTCGTGTGCGCCGCACAGGAAGGAGCCACACCCAGTGGCTATCAGCTTCGGTCATGACCGCCCGTGGGGCGGAGTCTCCCAGCACGAGTACCGGCGCATGGCACAGCACCCCGGACACCCACTCGCCTACCGCGTCCACTTCGCTGCCATCGGATGGGCGGACAGGCAAGGACACGCAGGCTTCCAGCCCGGCCGGCTGGCCGCCCTGCTGGGCAAGGACGGCAAGTCGCTGTCCGACCAGAGCACCCGCAACGCGGTGGCCCGCGCCAAGGAACTCGACCTTGTTTCGCCCCGTTCCGGAGCCGCCTGCCTAGTCCTCCCTTCCCATCTGTTCCAGAAGGGCAAAGGCGCGCCAGTCCCCTGCCGTCTCCGTCAGGGCCGGTGACTACATCTCGGGCGTGTAGCCAGAGCACGTCTGGCGTGTAGCGACACAGCCTCTGACCTGTGGAAACGTTGGCGTGCTCTCTTATCTATTTGGCCCAGTGCAGCCCGGCCACTTCGGGCCGGCTGGGGAAGCAGTCAGGCTCAACGGCAAGGGGAAGCGGCAGGGGGCGGCCTACCGGCCGCCACAGTCTCAAGCCGCCTACGACAGTGCGGCCCCGAAAGGGGCCGACAGGAGCAAGCCAGCAAGACCACGTGGGGTGCTGCCGCGCCCCACTGTCACAGCCGTAAGGCCCTGTTCCTTGCATGCCTCCGCCGTCGCTATCGGCGCAGCACAAGCCTGTGACCAGGCGATACCCACTCGCCTCCGCTATCGGGGATCGTCAGACGGACCCTGAAACCGTGGCGGAATCTTGGCTGCTAAGACATGGCGGTCAGTCAAGACCCCTTCAGGGGGTCATACCCCCACCCCTTCGCCGTTGCCTCACTCCTGCGCCGTTGGCCGTCCGCCATGGCGCAGCGTGACCAGTAACGGCCGTCTCGAAAACCAAGGTTTGTGAGACGAGTTGAGACCGACCCTGGAAGGGGCTGCAGCCCTGTTCAAAACCCGTCTCGAAACCTGCGTCTCTGGCTTGATCTTTTGAGATGAGTTCTGAGACAGTCCGTGTCATGACGACGACCACTGCCACCGGCCAGCTCATCGGATACGCCCGCGTCTCCACCGACGACCAGGAAGCGCAGCTGCAGCACGACGCGCTGACAGGCGCAGGGTGCGCCCGCATCTTCGAGGACAAGGCCAGTGGCAAGAACACCGACCGGCCGCAGCTCACGGCCGTACTGGACTACGCCCGACCTGGCGACGTCCTGTGCGTGTGGAAGCTTGACCGGCTCGGCCGGTCGCTCATCGACCTTGTGTCCATCGTCGATGGACTGCGCGAGCGAGGCATAGGGTTCCGCGTGCTCGACGGTGCCCTCTCCTCGGTCGACACCACATCGGCCGATGGTCGGCTGTTCTTCCAGATCATCGCGGCCATGGCGGAGTTCGAACGGTCGCTCATCAAGGACCGCACGCGGGCTGGTCTGGAAGCGGCCAAGGCGCAGGGCCGGACCGGCGGCCGTCCGTCTGTGGTGGACGAGGACGTACTCACCGTGGCCCGCGCCAGGAAAGCCAAGGGAGAGAGCGTCAGCGCCATCGCCACGGCCCTCGGAATCTCCCGAGCCACGCTGTACCGGCACCTTGGAGAGAGCGCCTGAGAAAGCCGCACACCAGTTCAGACAGGCCCTCGGCTCTACGCCTGCTCGCCGTCCCTCAGTGCGCCGGCGGTCTGTCCGGCTCGGCCCTCACCACCATGGCGAACGCCGTACAGAGCCGCCGGAAGCCGCGATGGCTGCTCCTGCCGGTGTGGCTCATGCACGCGACGTCGACCGCCGCACTGTCCGTCGACGGCTCCGCCCTCCACTTGCAGTGCAGGCACTCCGCCTCATAGGTCACGTCCGTATCCGGATGCTGCGTGATCCGGTGCGTCACGAACCGCAGGACCTTGCGAGCCATCAGCGTCCCCGGTGTTCGTTCCGGAGATGAGCCCGCAGGCCCACGTTCACGTCCGACACCTGCGAGTGGTCCCCGACCGACGTGGCGTTCGCGCGTGCCACCGCGTACCGAAGGCACTCACGACAACCCGACACAGGGTCGGGCGGCGCAGAGGGAAGGGTTACATGTACCGGTCCGTCCATCGTCGTCCTGGGTGTGCTCATCCGTGCGACCTCCCGACTGTTCGCTTGCCGAAGGATGATCCCCCGAGGTGCGTACGGTTTGGCGCTTCAGTCGCGTAGTCGACTGAAGTCATGCACGGCAAGCGGCGGACCACTCGGCGAGCCGTGCCCGAAGGGCTTCGCCGAACAGGGCGTGTGCCTCGTACCCGGCGAACTCCTTCAGGTACGCCTGAATATCTCGGCCGTCGCGGAGTACGAGACTTCCCGCCGTCGTCTCGATGGTGACCAACGCGGCGTCGTAGATGGTGAACGTACTCAGAGGGGTTCGGGGCGTCGGTGCCCCTACGGGGATCACCCCGATCTGAAGGTTCGGGAGGTAGGACAGGGACGCGAGCCGGTCCATCTGCTCGGCCAGTGCCAGTGGGGAGACGACCGGCCAGCGAACCGCCTGCTCGGTCAGGACGAACGTGAACCGCTTCGAGGCGTCGTAGAGGACGGCTTGCCGTCCCAGCTTCCCCGCTACGGCCTTGCTCGTGTCGGCCGTCGAGTGGGCCAGGCTCGCTCGTACGTACTCCGGTGTTGCGAGCAGTCCGGTAACCATCGAGAGCAGGAAGTAGCGCATGCGCGCAGAGGACGCTTCGAGCGACTTCAGCTCGGCCTGTCTTGTACCGAGCCCCTTGCGCCGAAGTTCTCGAAGGTTGCGCCACTCGGTGTTCGCCATCCTGGCGAGGGCGGAGACCTCGGCGACCAGCCCCGGCGGAGCGTCCAGCGCCCGCAAGATCTGCTCGACGTCGACCAGGGACGGCCGTGTCCGGCCGTTCTCGATGCGAGACACCTTCGACTGGGACATGTTGCAGCGCGCCGCGAGCCGGTCCCCTGAGAGGCCGGCTCGCTTGCGCAAGTCCCGAAGCAGGGAGGCGAGTTCGGAGCTGGACTCGCCAAGCTGCTCAGCTTCGAACGTCACTGCGCCACGCGCTCCGCGTACTCCAGGAAGGGAACCGACTCGGCAACGGCGATGTGCTGCCACTCGACGAAGGGCGCAGGGTCACCCTCGTACAGCTCTCGGCTGATCTGTGTGCCGTCTCCCTCGTAGTGCATCAGGACGACCGTCGCGCGGTCGAACATCCAGAAGTCCTGGACACCCGGCAGCGGGTTCTCCCGCTCGGTCACGTCAAGGATGCGGATGTCCTCTCCGGCGAGCGCGTGCGGGGCGTAGTACCGGGAGAACTCGAAGCGCAGGTACTCGGAGAGCGGTCGAGTCAGGACGTGCACTCGCCCCTTGCTCTTGCCCTCGCCGCGTAGCCGCTTCAGGTCTTCCGTGTACGCGGACGAGTAGGCGTGCGGGTCGACGCGGTTGCCTGCCCGGAAGGCTTCGAGCTCTTTCGCCTCCTGCGGTACGAGGTACTGGGGCAGGATCTCCAGTCGCCACGCTTCCGTCTGGAAACCCCGGAGCATCGCTCGCCAGTCGTCACCATCCAAGAGCACGAACGGCCTCCCGAAGAACGCTCTCGGGGATCTCCACGAGCCCTTCTCCCTGCGGGGGAGTGAAGGCGTCGGACACGTCACCCTGAACCACGATGGAGCCGGAAGCGGTGCGGTAGACGTTCGGGCAGTCGTCCTCTCCACACGTGCCGTTGCCGTTGCCAGTGAGCCGAGTCAGTTCTTCGCGTGCCATGCGGAACCCCTTGACTTGTCGGCCCGGTCAGGCCGCCTGAGGCGACCGTACGGGCGCCGATCGCGACCGTCCATGCACAGACGTGACTCATGCACGTTGTTGCATGAACTGGGGGAGCGAGGGGCGCGCAGGGGCGCCGAGTGATGTCCGGGCCCCTCTCGCCGGGAATGACGAGAGGCCCCGCCCGACTCTCGTCAGACAGGGCCCGTGCTCACTTCGCGTGGGCAGGCGACTCGTCCCTCCGCGATCGGATCTCAGGGGTTCCGGAACGTGATCCGGCAGTGCTCGCCCTTGAAGGATCGGACCCCTCGACCGCGCGGCATCAGCTCGACTAGCTCGCAGACCTGCATCACGACGGTCCGCACGTAGTCGATGCGGTCGGGGTCCTCGTAGTCCAGTTCCTCCCACAGGTACTCGACATCGCCCAGGTCGACGCGCACCCGATTCGATGCCAGGTCTGCCAGCTCTGCGCGGATCTTGGTCAGGTCGGCGTCACACCTGCCGATGCCCGTTCGCAGGGTCGACGCGTCGATATCCCCTACTGCGAACATCTCCGCCAGGGCGGTGCGCCTCTCGGAGGCGGCCGTCTCCTCGGCCAGCAACTCGGCCTCTCGCTCCTCGTCCGCGGCATCCGTGGCCGGTGCCGCGTTCCACTCCTCGGCCCTGTCGATGACCTTCCTGACCACGAAGGAGTCGAGCGGGTCCGCGGGGCAGGTGATGCACCGACCACCCGAGCAGGTGTAGATGCGGTACCGCTCTCCTGCCGCGTTCTTCTTACTCCACCCTTGAGTGATGACGGCCTGACACTTCGAGCAGCGGACCACGCCGGACAGCAGGGCCTTGCGCTTGCCGCCGCCGCCCGTGTTGCGCTCGGGGTCGCTCAGGTAGCGGACCAGCGCACGGAATATGCCCTCGGAGACGATCGCCTCCCAGTTGCCCGCGCCGGTCTCCTCGGTCCGCCGCACGCGCGTCCCGTCCGGTTTCTCGACCCACTGCGAGTACGTCTGGATTCCCGCGTTCCTCGGCTTCAAGAGGACCATCCGGAGGTTCGAGCTGCGCCACTCCTTGCCGTGCGGTGATAGCAGCCCACGCGTGTTCCAGTCCTTCGCGATGGACCAGAGGGTGACGCCGGCCAGGACATCCCGATACGCCTGTCGCAGGGCCTCTGCCTCCGCTTCCCGGTGCCTGCCGTCCCGCTCGAAGCCGAAGGGGCGAGTACTCCAGAAGGGCCTCCCCGACTCCCTGCGCCGCTGGTGTCCGAGCACCTGACGCTCGACTCGCATCTCGGTCTCGTTGCGAGCCACCACAGCGCCGATGCGAGCAGCTAGACGCCCGGACGGGGTGGACAGGTCGAGCACTCCCTGCGCCTGTGCGGCGGCCAGCGTGACGCCGGTCGCCTCGGCCAGGTCCACAAGATCCTCAAGGTCCCAGGGGGTGCGGTACATACGGTCGTAGTGGCGGGACACGATGGCGTCTGCCTTGCCGTCCTCCACCAGAGCCTTGACGCGCTCCCACTCGGCGCTCCGCTTGGTTCCCCGCTTTGTCGAAGCCGACGTGTCCTTCTCGACGATCGTGGCTACGACCGACCAGCCCTTCCGGTCGCACAGCGCCTGACTCAGCTCGACCTGTTGTGTCAGGTTCCCACCCTTGGACTCCTCGCCCCTCGGGGTGGGGCTGAGCCTGGCGTAGATGATCGCTCGCACTGCCTGTCTCCTGCTTGTCGTCGCTTTGCCGATGCTGCCGGACCAACGACGTACATGCCTAGTGAGTTACCTACGCATGTGGCACTGCATGAACCTCGTCTGCGGCCCTGAAGGCAGGGCGAGCGCCGTACTGCTCCGAGCGGGCGAGGTTCTCGAAGGCACCGAGCTGGCCCGCACCCGCCGGCTCTCGGCCCGCAACGACAGGGAACTCGCCAAGGGCCCTGCCCGCCTCGCCACCGCCCTGGACGTGGACCGCACCCTCGACGGCACCGACGCCTGCACACCCGAGGCCACACCTCTGCGCGTGCTCCCCGGCACGCCCGTCACTCGTGACCAGGTACGCCACGGCCCCCGCACCGGAGTCTCCGGCGACGGTGCCGTCCACCCCTGGCGCTTCTGGATCGTCGACGACCCGACGGTCAGCCCCTATCGCGCCCATGTGCCTCGCCGGCGCCGAGCTTGACTCGTCCCTACGAGGTGCGTAATGTAGCCCGAGCCGCTTGAACCGGGTACGGCGTTCGCCAGCAGCCGGAAGCGGCCAAACCACTACCTACGACATCCCCTCGGCGGGACGTTTTCGGCATGCCCGCATGCTCGAATTCGAACTCGCGAGACTCGATTATGAGTCGGTCAGGGAATGAGCTAACGTAGTGAATGTCGAAAGGCCGCCGGGCGAAAACCCGAAAGCCAACGACAAATCCCGCTGACAGGGAATCGGGTCGGAAAAGGATCTGATAGAGTCGGAAACGCAAGACCGAAGGGAAGCGCCCGGAGGAAAGCCCGAGAGGGTGAGTACAAAGGAAGCGTCCGTTCCTTGAGAACT